>NZ_JBSZKT010000037.1:0-83840 GCF_055690525.1 Streptosporangium sp. H13245
GCGCTCGCTGACGGGGCGCTCGCTGACGGGGCGCTCGCTGACGGGGCGCTCGCTGACGGGGCGCTCGCTGACGGGGCGCTCGCTGACGGGGCGCTCGCTGACGGGGTGCCCGCTGACGGGGTGCCCGCTGACGGGGTGCCCGCTGATGGGGCGCCCGAAAGCGAGGGGTTCGCGGCGATCATGGCGCCGTTCGCCGAGGGCGCGTTGCGGCGCCTGGGCGACGCGCTGAACGCGTGCGGCCCGGCTGTCCGGGCGGACGCCCTGCTCGCGGCCTGGAGCGTCGAGCTGCGGCAGCGGCTCGCGGTACTCGCGTCGCGGACGCTGGTGCTGGAGCTCAACGTCATGCGCGTCTCGCGGCGGCTCGCGGGGGAGACGCCCGAGGAGCGGTTCGCGGACTTCGTCCGGTGGTTCGGCCGCCCCGAGGCGCTCGCCGCGCTGTGCGAGGAATACCCGGTGCTGGCCCGGCTGCTGGCCCAGACGGCCGACCTGTTCGCGACCGGCCGAGGCGAGATGCTCGCCCGCTACGCCGAGGACCGCCCCGACATCGTACGGACGCTGCTGGGCGGCGCCGACCTCGGCCCGCTGACGGCGGTCGAGGGCGGCGGCGACACCCACCAGGGTGGCCGCGCGGTCAGCGTCCTGACCTTCGAAAGCGGCGCGCGGGCGGTCTACAAGCCGCGCCCGCAGGCCGTCCACCTGCACTTCAACAACGCCCTGACCTGGCTCAACGAGCGCGTCGCGGGCCTGGACCTCATCCGCCTGACCGTGCTGGACCGAGGCTCGTACGGCTGGGTGGAGTTCGCGCCCCACCTGCCGTGCCGGGACCGGGAGGAGGTCGCCCGCTACTACCACCGGCTCGGCGCGCTGCTCGCGCTGCTGCACGCCCTCGACGGCGCGGACTTCCACTGCGAGAACCTGATCGCCCGGGGCGACCAGCCCGTACTGGTCGACCTGGAGGCCCTGCTGCACCCGCTGGTGCCCGGGGTGGGAATGGAACGCTTCATGGAGGACCCGGCGGCGCTGGCCCTGGAGTCGTCGGTGAGCCGTAGCGGCCTGCTGCCCGAGCTGATGGTAGGCGAGAACGGCGTGATCGACCTGTCCGGCATGGGCGGCGACAAGGACGCCGTGCTGCCGATGAAGACACCGGCCTGGACCGGGCAGGGTACCGACGAGATGCGGCTGGTCCGTGACAACCTGCTCTTCCCCGGTGTGCACAACCGCCCGCGCCTGGGCGAGGACGAGGCCGACCCCGCCGACCATCTCGACGACCTCCTGGCCGGGTTCGGCCGTGGCTACGAGGCTGTCGTGGCCGACGCCCCCGCCCTGGTCCGGCTGCTGACCACGTTCTCCGGCGACGAGGTCCGCGTCGTCCCGAGGGCGACCCGAACGTACGGCAAGCTGATGATGGAGTCCACCCACCCGGACGTGCTCCGCCACGGCCTCGACCGCGACCGCGTGCTGGACTATCTGTGGGCGATCACCCACGGCGACCGCACCCGGGAGCGGCTGATCGCCTACGAGGCGGAGGACCTCTGGGCGGGCGACATCCCGATCTTCACCACCCGGCCGGGCAGCCGCGACCTGTGGACCTCCGGCGGCGTCCGCCTCCCGGACATCCTGCCCGAGCCCAGCCTGAGCCGCGCCGTCCGCAAGGTCCTCGGCATGGGCCCGGCCGACCGCGCCCGCCAGGAATGGGTCATCCGGGCGGCCATGGTCACCCGGGACCGTTCCGGCCTCACCACCGTCGCCGCCGGTACGACACCCGCCCCCTCCACCTCCGTCCGCCCGAACGAGGACCGTCCGAACGAGGACCGTCCGAACGAGGACCGTCCGAACGAGGACCGTCCGAACGAGGACCGTCCGAACGAGGACCGTCCGAACGAGAGCCACCCGAACGAGAACCGCCCGAACAAGGACCATCCGGACAAGGCCAGGCTGGACGAGGCCAGGCTGATCGCAGCCGCCAGGGACGTCGCCGACCTCATCGACCGCCACACCTGCGCCTCCACCTCAGGACCCGGCGGGCGCGTCAACTGGCTCGGGCTGGAGCTGGTCGAGGAGAAGTACTGGACGCCGCGCCCGCTGGACTGGAGCCTGTACAGCGGCTACCCCGGCGTGGCGCTGTTCCTGGCGCAGTGCGCCGCCGTCACCGGTGAGGAGCGGTACGCCGACCTGGCGCGGCGCGCGGTCGTCCCGCTCGCGCGGCTGGCCGAGGACCCGCCGGAGGAGGGCGTCATGGGCGCCTTCACCGGCCTCGGCGGGGTCGCGTACACCCTGCTCCACCTGGCCGCGCTGCTCGGCGACCCGGGGCTGACGCGGCCGGTCGAGGGCCTGGTGGAGCTGTGCGCGAAGGCGGCGGACCAGGACGAGATGCTGGACGTCATCGGCGGCAGCGCCGGCACCCTGGCCACGATGCTCGCGATCCACCGGGCCACCGGGTCACCCGCGGCCTGGCGTACCGCGGAGGTCTGCGCCGAACGCCTGCTGGCCACCGCGGTCCCCGCCGGAGCGGGAGTGGCCTGGCACACGCCCATGAGCGACGACCTGCCGCTGACCGGCTTCTCCCACGGCGCCGGGGGCATCGGCTGGGCGCTGCGCCGCCACGCCGAGGCGGGCGGCGACCCGCGCGCCCGCGATATCGCCCTGGCCGCTTTCGCGTACGAGAGCGAGCACTACAGGGAGGACCTGTGGGGCTGGCCCGACTACCGGAAGGGACACGGCGGCGACGACATGCTCCACGCCTGGTGCCACGGAGCCCCCGGCATCGGCCTGTCACGCGCCGGTGACCCGAAGTCCGAAGACCTCGACCGCGCGCTCGCCGCCGAGCTGAGGCGCGGGCCGATGAACAACCACAGCCTCTGCCACGGCGAGCTGGGCAACCTCGAACTGCTCCTCCAGCTGCGCCACCGCCCGGAGGCCGCGGAACTGCTGACGGCCCGCACGGCCCACCTCCTCGACGACCTGGCCCGCCGGGGCCCCCGCTGGGGCGCGCCCGGCGCCGCCCCCACCCCCGGCCTGATGAACGGCCTGGCCGGGATCGGGTACGGCCTGCTCCGGCTCGCCCTGCCCGAGCGCGTCCCCTCCGTGCTGCTGCTCGACGCGCCCGTGGGGAGTGACCGCTGATGGGCAGGGTCCCGCTTCGACACCAGCTCACCTCCACCGAATGCGCCGCGGCCTGCCTGGCCATGATCGCCAGCTTCCACGGCAGGGACACCCGGGTCGCCGAATGCCGGGAGATGCTCGGCATCGGACGCGATGGCGTGTCCGCCGCCCACCTGATCGCCGCCGCCCCCCGCATGGGCCTGCACGCGCGGACCGAGCGGATGGAGCGCCTCGGACCCGTCGGCCAGCCGGTCATCGCCTACCTGGCCGACCACCACTTCGTCGTCGTGGAGAGGGTCACCGCCCGGCGCGTCCGCCTGGCCGACCCGGGCGGTGGCCGTCAGTGGCAGAGCGCGAAGGACTTCGACCGGCGCTTCGGCGGCGTGCTGATCCACCTGTCGCCCGGCCCCGGGTTCGTCCGGCGGCGCACTCCCATGCGGGAGTGGCTGATGCTCCGCTACCTGCGCGACTTCGTGGCGATGCCCGGCAGCCGGAGCCTGCTCGCCGCCGTACTGGCCTGCGCGACCGTGCTGAAACTGCTCGCCCTGGTGCTGCCGCTCGCCACCCAGCAGGTCGTCGACACCTTCGCCCCCGACCGGCGGACGGACATCCTGCCGCTCTTCGCCCTGGTGGTGCTCGGCACCACCGTCCTGGCCGGGCTGACGACCCTGCTGAGGGAGACGGCGGTGCTCACCCTGCGCGTCCGCGCCGAGGCGACGCTGGGCAGGCAGCTCATCCGCCACATGCTGCGGCTGCCGCTGTCGTTCTTCATCCAGCGCCGCAGGGGAGACCTGCTCGCCCGGCTCGGCAGCGTCTCCACCACGCGCGAGACCGTCACGCAACGGCTGCTGATCCTCGTGCTGGACGCCGCGCTCCTGGTGGGCTACCTGATCGGCCTGGCCATCCTCGCCCCCGGCTACGTGCCCGTCGTCCTCGCGCTGGGCGCCGCCCACGTGCTGCTGGTGGTACGGGTCTCCCCGAGGGTCGCGGCCGTCTACCAGCGGGAGCTGTCGGCCAAGGCCGAGGAGCAGAGCTACCTCACCGAGACCCTGGAGGCCGTGGTCCCGGTCAAGGCCAACGGCGTCGAGGAACGGGCCGAGCAGCACTGGGCGCGGCTGTTCGACACCTACCGAGGCGCCCTGGTCGTCCGCGGCCGGATCACCGCCGGTCTGGAGGCCTTCCACCAGGCCCTCACCGTCGCCGCCCCGCTGCTCCTGCTGCTGACCGGGCTCGCGCTCGTCCTGAACGGCGGCATGACGCTCGGCACCGCGCTCGCCTCCAGCGCCGTCGCCCTCGCCGTGCTCGCCCCCCTCCAGGGGCTGGCCAGCGCGGGCCAGAGCTACCCGATGATGCGGAGCCAGATCGAGCGGGTCTACGACATCGTCGACGCGGACGAGGAGCCCACCGGTCCCGTACGCCTTCCCGCGCACGCCGCGAGCGGCATCGAGGTCGAGGACCTGGTCTTCCACTACCAGGCCGACGCCCCGCCGGTGCTCAGGGACCTCACCTTCACCGTCCCGCCCGGCACCAAGCTCGGCATCGTCGGCCGTACCGGCTCCGGCAAGAGCACCATCGCGCTGCTGGTCCTCGGCCTGCTGCGTCCCAGCGCCGGTACGGTGCGCCACGACGGGCACGAACTGGACGACCTCGACATCCACGACCTGCGCTCCCGCTGCGGGGCCGTCCTGCAGGACCTCAACCTTTTCAACGGCACCATCATGGACAACCTCACCCTCGGCCGCGAGGACGCCACCGAGGCGGAGGTGGTGCGCGCCGCCCGCGTCGCCGGACTGCACGACGACGTGGAGGCCATGCCCATGGGGTACGGCACCCTCGTCGGCGAGGCCGGCGCCGCGCTGTCGGCCGGGCAGCGCCAGCGGGTCGCCCTGGCCCGCGCCCTCGTCCACAGGCCCCGCCTGCTCATCCTGGACGAGGCCACCAGCCACCTCGATCCCGAGACCGAGCGCCGCGTCGACGCCGCGCTGTCCGGGATCGAGGTCACGCGGATCGTCATCTCGCACCGGCTGAGCGCGATCCGCGACGCCCACAGGATCCTCGTGCTCGACCGCGGCCGCATCGTCGAGCGGGGCACGCACGAGGACCTCATCGCACGAGAGGGGACCTACCGAGAGCTGTTCGCGCACGACGCGGCACCCCGGCCTCGGGCCGGAGCACTGAACGCGTGAGACGCGCCGGGTCCCGCCGGTGCGCCCCACGAAATCCCAATCCGCAAGGAGAGTACGTCATGTCTGACAACGAGCTGATCCGTCAGTGGAAGGACCCGCAGGCCCGTACCGCGGAGCTGGCCCACCCGGCCGGGGACATCGCCCTGGACGACGCCCGCGTGGTCGGTGGCCGCCCGCCGGTGACCGAGTACGCCATCTCCTACGGCTGCTGCCCCACCGGCATGTGGTGCGGCTGACCCGCTCCACCACGGGGGGCCGTCGGCCCACCTCCACGCCGGTCCGTCCGGCGCTTCCCGAAGTACCGAATCTCACGAAGGAGTCGTGAAATGTCCGACAACGAGCTGATCCGTCAGTGGAAGAACCCGCAGGCCCGTACCGCGGAGCTGGCCCACCCGGCCGGGGACATCGCCCTGGACGACGCCCGCGTCGTCGGTGGCCGCCCGCCGGTGACCGAGTTCTTCTTCTCCCTGGGCTGCTGCCCCACCGGCCTCTTCTGCTGATCGTCGGCAGTCCACACCAAGGAGTTTTGAGATGTCCGACAACGAGCTGATCCGTCAGTGGAAGAACCCGCAGGCCCGTACCGCCGACCTGGTCCACCCCGCCGGGGAGATCAGCCTGGACGAGCTGGTCGGCGGCCGCGAGCCCGCCACCGAGGGGCTCACCTCCTGGGGCTGCTGCCGTACCGGCCCGTACTGCTGACCCACGTCCCACGCACAACGAATCTCGACCAAGGAGACATGCGATGTCCGACAACGAGCTGATCCGTCAGTGGAAGAACCCGCAGGCCCGCACCGCAGACCTGGCCCACCCGGCCGGGGAGATCAACCTGGACGAGCTGGTCGGCGGCCGCGAGCCGCGGACGGAGCACTACCTCAGCATCGGCTGCTGCGGCACCAGCACGCTCTCCTGCCCGGTGTAGTCGCGGCCGGGGCCGACATCCTGGCCATGACCGGAAGCACCGGAAACGAGTGACGCCCGGGTTCCGCACGCGGAACCCGGGCGTCACCGCTCTCCAGCGGCCCGCCCAGAGCAGAACAGCCGGGGGACGACGTCAGCCCATGTGCGGGTAACGGTGGTCCGACGGCGGGGCGAAGGTCTCCTTGATGGTCCTGGCGCTCACCCAGCGGGTCAGGTTGAGGATCGACCCGGCCTTGTCGTTGGTCCCCGACGAGCGGCCCCCGCCGAAGGGCTGCTGGCCGACGACCGCGCCGGTCGGCTTGTCGTTGATGTAGAGGTTGCCCGCCGCGAAGCGCAGCCGCTCCGACGCCGAGGCGATCGCGTAACGGTCCTGGGCGATGATCGAACCGGTCAGCGCGTACGGCGAGACGCCCTCCATTTGGTCCAGGACCGTGTCGAAGTCCGCGTCGTCGTAGACGTGCACCCCGAGAATCGGCCCGAAGTACTCCTTGACGAAGATCTCGTCGGTGGGGTCGGCCGACTCCAGGATGGTCGGCCGCACGAAGTAGCCGGTCGAGTCGTCGTACGAGCCGGTCAGCACATTGATCGAGTCGAGCGAGCGGGCCCGGTCGATCGCGGCCCTGTTCTTGGCGAACGCCCGCTCGTCGATGACCGCGCCCATGAAGACCGACAGGTCCGCGGCCACGTCCCCGACGGTCAGCGACTCGGCGGTGCCCACGAGCTCGTCACGGATCACCGACCACACCGAGCGCGGCACGTACGCGCGGGAGGCGGCCGAGCACTTCTGCCCCTGGTACTCGAACGCGCCGCGGATCAGCGCGGTGGTGAGCGCCGCCGGGTCGGCCGAGGGGTGGGCGAGCACGAAGTCCTTGCCGCCGGTCTCGCCGACCAGGCGCGGATAGGACCGGTACGAGGCGATGTTGGCGCCGACCGTCGACCACAGGTGCTGGAAGGTGGGCGTGGAGCCGGTGAAGTGGATGGCCGCCAGCTCCGGGTGGGTCGTCGCGACCTCGGAGACGGCCGCGCCGTTGCCGGTCACCATGTTGATGACGCCCGGCGGGAGCCCCGCCTCCTCCAGCAGGCGCATGGTGAAGTGCGCGGAGAACTGCTGGGTGGGGGAGGGCTTCCAGACGACGACGTTGCCCATCAAGGCCGGAGCCGATGGCAGGTTCGCGGCGATGGCGGTGAAGTTGAACGGCGTGATCGCGAGGACGAAGCCCTCCAGCGGCCGGTACTCCATCCGGTTCCACACGCCGGGCGACGAGACCGGCTGGTCGCTGAGCAGCCGCCGCGCGAAGTCCACGTTGAAGCGCAGGAAGTCGATCAGCTCACAGGCGGCGTCGATCTCCGCCTGCTGCGCCGACTTGGACTGGCCCAGGATCGTCGCGCCGTTCAGCGTCTGCCGGTAGGGACCGGCCAGCAGGTCGGCGGCCCGCAGGAAGATCGCGGCCCGCTCGTCGAACGGCAGGGCGCGCCACGCGGGCGCCGCCGCCAGCGAGGCGTCGATCGCCGCGCGCACGTCGTCGGCGTTCGCGTCCGCCATGCGGCCCAGCACCGAGGCGTGGTTGTGCGGCTGGACCACGTCGATCGGGGCGCCGCCGCCCATCCGCCGCTCGCCGCCGATCGTCATCGTCAGGTCCAGCTGGGCCCCGGCCAGCTCCTTGACGCGGTCCTCCAACGCCGTACGCTCGGCGCTGCCGGGCGCGTAACCCAGCGCCGGCTCGTTGAACGGGGCGGGAACGGTGGAGATGGCATCCATCACTTGCCTCCAAGGGCACGAAGAAAGAAGGCGACGTTCGCCGGGCGCTCGGCCAGCCGGCGCATGAAGTAGCCGTACCAGTCGTCTCCGTACGGGATGTAGACGCGCACGGTGTGACCCGCCCCCGCCAGCGCCTGCTGCTTGTCGGCCCTGATCCCGTAGAGCATCTGGTACTCGTACTCGCCCCGGGACCTGGCGAACCGGTCGGCGAGCGTCTCGGTGATCGCGATCAGCCGGTCGTCGTGCGTCGCCACCATCGGGTACCCCGCACCCGACATGAGGATCCGCAGGCAGCGCACGTAGGCCCTGTCGACCTCGCCCTTGCTCTGGTGCGCCACCGAGGCGGGCTCGGCGTAGGCGCCCTTGACCAGGCGGACCCGCGACCCCTCGTACGCCAGGTCGCGGCAGTCGGCCTCGCTGCGGAACAGGTAGGACTGCACGGCGACACCGGTGGCGGGGAAGTCCTCGCGCAGGGCCCGCAGGGTCGCGAGCGTGGAGTCGACCGTGGTGTGGTCCTCCATGTCGAGGGTCACGTTCGCCCCGGAGGCCGCGGCCGCCTCGCAGATCAGCCGCGCGTTCTCCAGCGCGATCTTGTCGCCGTCGCCCCCGCCGGGAGTGCCGCCGGAGGCACCGAGCGCCTGGCCGACCGCGGAGAGCTTCACCGACACCTCGGCCCGGTCGCCGAGCCCCAGCTCACCCAGCGCGCCGAGCAGCGTGACGTACGCCCCGGCCGTCTGGGTGGCGGCGGCGGAGTCTCTCGTCTCCTCGCCCAGGTGGTCGACGGTGACGGCCAGACCGGCGGCGGCGAGCCCCCTGATCGCCTCGACCGCCTCCCGGGGCGTCTCGCCCGCGACGAAGCGATCGACGACCTTGCGTGTCAGCGGCACGCCGGAGACCGCGCGCCGCACCAGCGGCAACCGGGACGCGCCGAGAAGCAGAGAACCGAGCATGCCTCCAGCCTAAAACCCCGGCCCGACCGGCCGTCATGTGCATCTGCCACGATCGACGGGCGGGGCTTTCATACACATGTATGACAATGGTGAGGTGCTGCAGGAGACGGTAGACGAGATCGCCGCCAGGCTCGGCGCCTCGGCCACCCTGGAGGACCGGGTCTTCCAGCTCCTGGCCTACGCCGCGCAGAGCGGCGACATCGACGTGGTGCGCCAGGAGTCCATCCTGCGGCGCCGCGCGACGGACCAGGTGCGCGCCTACTTCGAGGGGTACGGCATCGCCGGGGCCCGCGGCCCGGTCCGCATCCCCGCCGACGCCGACCTGGGCGTGCTCGCCCGGGTGTGCGTGCCGCTGCGGCACCACGAGGTGACCTACGGCTACCTGTGGCTCCTCGACGACGGCACACTCGGCGACGATGCCCTCGCCTCGGTCGGCGACCTGGTCTCCCGGGCCGCCACCGCCCTCGCCCAGGAGGCCCGCAGCCGCCAGGACCTGGGCGCGAACCTGCGCGAGCTGTTCTCCCCCGACGCCGAGGAGCGCTCCCGGGCGCTGTCACGGCTGGACGACGTACGCGGCCCGGTGGCGGCGATCGCCGCCCGCACCTCCCCGGACCGGGTCGCCGCCCTCTGGACCCTCCCGCGCGCCGTGCTCGCCGACCCCTCCTTCCCCGTACGGGGCGAGCCGCTGGCCGCCCTCCTGGTCCCGGCGGGCCAGGCGGAGGAGCTGGCCGACCGGATCCAGGGCATGTACGGGACGGCGGTGGGCGTCGGCGCCCCCAGGGACGAGCCCGCGCAGGCCTGGCGGAGCTGGCGGGAGGCCGTGCACGCGCTCGGCGTCGCCGGACGGGTGCCCGCGCTGGCCCCCGTCGCCACCTGGCCGGGGCTGGGCGTCTACCGGCTGCTGGCCCGGATGTCCCCGGCGGGGCTGCGGGAGCTGGCGGAGGAGGTCGCCGGGCTGGCCGAGGACCCGGAGCTGGCCAGGACCGTGGAGAGCTACCTCGACCGGGCCGGTCACGTCCAGGAGACCGCCGCCGCGCTCGGCGTGCACCGCCAGACGCTCTACTACCGGCTGGCCAAGGCGGAACGGCTCACCGGCAGGGACCTGGCCGACGGCGAGGACCGCCTGCTGATCCACCTCGCCCTCAAGGCCGCCCACCTGCTCTGACCCGCCGGTCCTCGTCGGCGGGCGGTCCAGAAGGCGATCCAGACGGCGGCTCAGACGGGGGCCCGGTAGACCTTCACCCAGTCCACGTACATGCTCACCGTCGGGGGAGTGGAGCCGTTGCGGCACGGCGACCACTCGTTGCACGTCACGTCGTTCTGGAGCGTCAGGTGCATGGAGCGGCTCCTCGGCACGTTCGGCCCCCGGTAGTCCCACACCTTCCTGCCGTCCAGCCAGAACGTCAGCCGTCCGGGCAGCCAGTCGACCGCGACCGTGTGCCAGCGGGTGAAGTCGGCCCTCATCCGCCGCTGGGCCTGCGGCCGGTCGCCGAGGTGCACGAAGATCCCGCCCGACCTGCGGCCCGGGTCGATGATCTCGGCGAAGTCGACCTCCGCGTACTCCCCGCCGCCCTGGTCGGACGGCCAGAGCAGCGCCACCGGGGTGTAGCCCGCGCCGCGCTCGGCCCGCAGCCGCACCTCCCAGCGCCCGTACCGCTGCGCGCTCCGGGTCGCGATGCCCCCCGACAGATCCCTTCCTCCGTAGAAGCCGCCCTTGAGCCGCAGCACGCCGCCGCCCACGCTCGTGGCCCGCCCGGTGCGCGGGTTGGTCTCGGCGCCGGGGGAGTGGTAGACGACCCACTTGCGGCCGTCGACGCGGGTGCCGCCGAAGTCCTCCACCAGGACCGGGGCGCCCCACCCGCGCGCGGCGGACGGGCCCGTCGTCGCGGACGCGCCAGGCGCGGGCAGCGCGGAGAAGGCGAGGGAGGCGGCCAGGACACCCAGGAACGTGCCACGAATCGACATGGGGCCATCAAAGCAACGATCGCACTCCAGTAACAGGGGTATCCCGTTTTCGCATACGCCCCAGTGGTCCGGAGGGTGCCGTCCCGGTCCGGTTGTGTCACGATTCCGCACATGAACGACGTTGACGCCGTACGACGGGCGCTGGCCAGGCTCGTGGAGTCCGGTGAACTCCGCCCCGAGCAGGTGGAGCCGGTCGCCCTCGCCGTCGGCGCGGCGCTGCGTGAGCCGGGAGCGGGAGACCGGGTCAGGTGGAGCGAGATCCTCGCGTACGTCGGCGGCGGGCTCGTCCTGGCCGGTGCCGCGGCCTTCGTCGGCCTGGGCTGGGACCGGATGACCCAGCCGGGGAAGGTCACGGTCCTCGTCGTGGTCACGCTGCTCCTGCTGGCGGTGGCCGCGGGTCTCGGCGCGGCGGCGCGCTCGGCGACCGGCAGGACGGCCGCCGTACAGGGCAGGGTCGCCGCCACGCTCGCCGCGCTGGGCTCGGGTACGGCGGCGCTGTGCGCCGGGGTGGCGGTCGACCGCCAGGAGGTGCTCGTCGGCGGCGTGGCCGGGCTGGTGGTCGCGGCGGTGGCCTACGCGCTGCTGCCCACCGCGATCGGCCTGCTGGCCGGTGGCGGCTTCGCCCTGCTCACGCTGACCGGCCTGATGGACGCCGCCGCGGACGAGGGCCCGGCCTGGGGCCTGGCCTACATCGGGCTGGGCGTGCTCATCCTGGTGGCCGCCCTGGCCGGGCTGCTCGTCCCGCGCGACCTGGGCCTGGGCATCGGCGCCGCCATCGCGCTCCTCGGCGGCCAGTGGCCCATCCTGTGGGACGGAGGCTCCTGGGGATACTGGCTGACCGCGCTGATCGCACTGGCCTGCCTGGCACTGTACGGGCGGTGGCGCACCTGGGTGCTGATCGTCAGTGGCGTGGCCGGGCTGACGCTCGCCGTCCCCGAGGCCGTCTGGGACTGGACGGACGGGGCCGTGGGCGGCGCGGTGATCCTGGTCCTGGCCGGAGTCGTCCTGCTGGCCGCCAGCGGCCTCGGCGTCGTCCTGCACCGCCGCGCGACCCGGCCGTAGTCACAGGCGCGAGCCTCGTGAACTCGTAAAGCAGGCTCACCCGCCCCCGACACGGGCCCCGCGAGCTCGTAAAGCAGGCTCACTCGCCCGCGACGCCTGCCCTCGCGAACTCGTCACGCAGGCTCACGCCCCGACACGAGCCGCCCCCGACGCGAACCTGTACCCGCCCGTGACGCGGGCCCGTACGCGAAAACCGGGGGTCCCCCCTCGGGGACCCCCGGTCTCGGGGTGTGTTCCGCGCGGCCCGCGGTGTCCGGCCGGCGCGGCCGGGCGCGGTCAGCGGGCGGAGCCGGAGAGAGCGGTCTCGTAGACGTGGACGAGCTCCTGGCTGATCCGCTCCCACGAGTAGCGGGACCGGGCGCGGTCGGCACCGGCGAAGCCGAGCGCGGTGCGGCGGGTCGGGTCGGCGAGCAGCTCACGGGTGAGGCGGGAGGTCTGCGCCGGGCGGTCGGCGGGTACCAGCAGGCCGGTCACCCCGTCCACCACGGAGTCGAGGTGGGCTCCCACCGCGGAGGCGATGACGGGGACACCGCAGGCCATGGCCTCCAGCGCCACGACGCCCGCCGGGGCCTCCCTGGGCAGCGAGACGACCACGTCGGCGCTGCGCATCAGCTTGGCGACCGAGGCGTGCGGGACGTGCCCGAGAACGGTGATCCGGTCGTCGACGCCGATCTCCTTGGCCAGCAGCATCATGCGGTGCGCGTCGGCGTCGTGCTCCAGGTCCACGGACGCGGGACCACCGGCGATGATCAGCTCGGCCTCGGGGATGCCCTCCAGCGCGCGGATCGCGGTGTGCACGCCCTTGTCGGCGGTGAGCGGGCCCACGTGCAGCAGACGGGGGCGGGTACCGCGGGCGGCGGCCGGACCCTGGCGGCGGAACCGCTCGACGTCGACGCCGCACGGGATGACCGAGATGTTGCGGCGCGGCACGCCCAGCCGGATCAGCGAGCTCTCCTCGTCGCCGCACCCGGCGATCACCGCGCTGGCCCGGCGCCCGATGGCCCGCTGCAGCCGCACCTTCTTGGCGTCGCGGGAGTTCTCGCTGCTGAAGGTCTGGGTGAACGGCACGTTGAGACCGTTCGCCCCGGCGATCGCGGCCAGCCCGCCGGTCCAGGAGTGCGCGTGGATGACGTCCGGGCGGTTCTGCCCCCAGCGGTGCATCAGCTGGTCGCCGAGGTCGGACAGGTAGGGCAGGACGCCGTCCTCGGGAAGGTCCTGCGCGGGCCCGGCGGTCAGGGTCTCCAGCGTGACGCCCTGCGACACGCGGACCCTGGCCTTCTCCGAGTCGGAGTTCCTCCGGGTGTAGATCGTGACCTTGTGCTCGCGGCCGAGCTCACGGGCCACTGCCATCAGGTGAGCGCGCTGGGCGGCGAGGTCGGACTCGTCCTGGGTGGAGGAGAGAGCCTCGGAGGAGACGAATGCAATGTTCACGGCACACCTCTGGGAGGAGATAGGCATGGAAAGCCTGTGATTCCTTCAGGGGTGCCTGCGTCTTAGGCACACGTCTGTATGGGGTTAACCATACCCCGATCTCCGCTGAAGCCAAACCCTTGAGAAGAAGCCGAGCCTTCTAATACATCCTGCTCTGCCGCGACTCCTCGGCCCTGGAGCTGGGAACGTGCAACTGGATCACGCATCCGCCCTGGTCATGGTGGATGTCGAGGCGGTCGCACAGCTGCCGGGCGATCCACAGCCCGTCGCCGGGACCGGCCGAGGAACCCGGCGGGAGGAATCCGGCGACCGGGTCGGCGACCCGCCCGCCCCGGCGGTCGACGTGACAGGTGATCGCGCCCAGCCGCTCCCACAACCGCACCGTCACGGGCGGCCCGAGCAGGGCGGCCACCTCGTACGCGGCGACCGAGAGCAGGCTCGCCCGGTCGGGGCTCAGTCCCAGGAGGGACGCGCGGCCGGTGACGAACACCCGCAGGGCGTGGAGGGTCTCGACGTGCGCGGCGGCCGAGTCGCCCGGCGGTTCGAGGGGCGGGAAGGAGTCACACTCGCCGATGAAGCGCGCGGGATCGGTGTACTCGGGGCAGGACGTCATCGAGACGCCGTCCTCGGAGAGGGTGGGGTGGGTGCGCCGCGCGGTGGCCACCACCCCCGGATCCGCCGTCCTCTCGTCGTACGGGCAGATCATCCACACGTTGCTGTCGCGCAGCAGCAGGTTCAGGCCGGACTCCATGCGCTGCCAGGCCCGTACGTCGGCGGGCGCGCGTCCGGCCCACACCGGCTCGGCGAGGATCCGCACGTGCCCGCCGCGCGGGGCCTCGGGCCCGCGCCGCCGCCAGTAGCGGTGGAAGGCGGTGGCACGTTCCACCGTACGGCGGCCCAGGAACGCGGTCTCCGCGTAGTCGACCAGGCGCCCCTCCCTGCCCAGGGCGTCCCCGAGGAGCTCCAGGTTGGCCGACGTGGTCGCGACCATCACCGGGTCGCCCTTGGCCAGCCCGTCCCGGACGAACGGCAGGGCCATCGCGAGGAAACACCTGTCGGAGTCGTACACCGCGGCCTGGTGGATGCAGGTCATATGAGATCGTCCCCGCCGCTCAGGCGCAGGCCGGGGGTCGCGTCCCAGCCGATCATCCTGATCAGGTCGTGGACGTGCGAGGCGGACGGCCACACCACCAGGCACCTCGGCGCCTCCAGCCCTCCGGCCACCTCCGCGATCACCCTGAGCCCGGCCAGGTCGATGAAGGTGAGGCCCGCGACGTCCAGGTGGACGTCGCCCGGAGCCCTCCGCGCGGCCTCCCGCAGCGCCTCGGCGAACGCGGGTAGCGCGCCCGCGGCCACCTCGCCCTCGACCCGCAGGCCGGACGGGCCGGACGGGTCGTACGAGCCGGACGGTCCGGGGACCGGCCCGATCCGCGGCGGCCCGCCGTCCGGGCGCGACGCCGGACGGGCCCGCGCGTGGCGGGCGTCCCTCTCGCGGACCTCCCTGTCGTGGACCCGCCGCAGGTCCGACAGGTGGCCGGAGGGGAACAGCCGCCGGTCGTACTGGCAGACGGCCATCGCGGTGCCGGTGGCGACGACCGTCTTCATCGCGGATTCGTACTCGCCGAGGAACTCCGGACCGGCGTGCAGGGCCCAGCTCATCTCGCCGGTGACGCGCAGCGCGCGGTATCCCCGGCGCCGCGCGCCCGTGGCGGTGGCCCTCAGGGTCTCGGCGGCCGTCGCGAGGTCCGGGCGCCCGCCGCTGAAATACGTCTCCCGCGCGCCGACGATGCTCAGCTGCCCCCGTTCCAGGAGCGGGCCGGGATCGAGCCCCCAGCCCCGCAGCAGCCCCGTCAGGACCGCGGGATGGGTCGTGTCGGCCTGGTAGACGGCCTGGTCACCCCGGACCAGGCCGTCGGAGACGAACGCGGCGAGCACCGGCTCGCGCTCGTCGTCGTGGTCGAAGGCGAGGCAGAGATGCTCGCCCGGCTCGATCCAGCCTGAAGGGGGCCGATCCTGAAGCGATCTCATGCTCCGCCCCACTCCGTCGGACACGGGTGCCGCCGGGTGCGGCCCCTCCTCATCGCCCGGTGAGACCGGCGAGTCACACCGAGTTAGCCAAGCTATACGACACGGAGGGCGAGTATCACGATCTCATCCCAAACTCTCCCGCCGGAGAAGGTGTGCCGGTCCTCCTCCACGGTCTTGACGATCTCGGCGGGGGACTGCGCCACGCAGCGCGCCAGCACATCCGCCAGCCTGGTCTCGCCGTAGGACTCACCCAGCTCGTTCTGCGAGGCCACCAGGCCGTCGGAGTAGAAGACCAGGGTCTGGCCCGAGGTCAGCGCGAGCTCCTCGGTGAACATCTCCGCCTCCGGGGCGATGCCCAGCGGGACGCCGCCCCCCGCGGTGAACCGCACCCCGCCGTCGGGCCGCAGCAGCGCGGCGGGGTGGTGCCCCGCGCTGGCCAGCCTGATCTTGCGCGCCTTGATGAACCCGGTCACCGCCATCACGAACATGCCGTTGTGCTGGGCGGTCAGGGCCTGGTTCAGCTTGCGCATCACCTCGCCGGGATCGGTCTCCCAGACGCTGAGCACGCGCAGGCCGTTGCGCACCATGGCGCTGACCGACGCGGCCTCCTCGCCCTTGCCCGCGGCGCCCCCGAGGGCGAAACCCCATCCCTCACCGGCGCGGAAGACGTCGTAGAACTCGGCGCCGACCGGGCTGGAGCCCGCGTTGTAGATGGCCGCGGCCTCGAACCCCGGGATGTCCGGCAGGCTCCGGGGCACCACGCTGGTACGCAGCGCGTCGGCCGCCCGCGAGCGGGTCTGGAAGCTGCGCCGCGCGCGCAGCGCGAGCCCCAGATGGGCGCCGATCTCCTCCATCACCCCCAGATCGGCCAGCGAGAACGGCTCACGGTCACGCAACCGCACCAGGGTCAGGGTCCCCAGCACGCCGTTCTCGCCGCCGATCGGCACGATCAGCACCGAGGCGGCCCCCATCACCCGCAGCAGCGGGGGACCGCCGGGGACGTCGCCGAGCAGCCCGTCGTCCTCCAGCATCTCGTGCACCACGCCCGAGCCGCCGGTCAGCACGTGCGCGATGGCCGGCGCGGTCAGCGGGTTCATCCCCTCGGCGAGGCGGACCAGCTGGGTCACCGGCTTGTCGCCGGGACCGAGCACGCAGGCCCGCCGGGGCATGCCGTCGCGGACCACGTCGGCGATCACCCAATCGGCCCATTCGGCGGCCAGCAGCCGGGAGGCCCGGGTGACGGTCACCGGCTGGCGCAGGCTCTCCTCGTCGAGCAGCAGGCGGGTCATCCTGGACAGCAGCTCCTGCCGCCGCGCCGCGGCCATGACCAGGGTGGCGTCCGAACGGTCGGCCGGGCCGTGCGGCGGCCCCGCCACCTGCGCCTCCAGCGGCAGGATCATGACCGCGATCATCTCCTGCGGCTCTCCCGGCATCGTCAGCCGGGTGACGGCCAGCTGCACCGTGTGCGCGCGGCCCTGGTGGGCCAGCCGCGTCTGGAGGGTCGCGGTCTGGCCGCCCTGCTGGACCGCCGTCAGGTGCGAGCGGAACGCCGCTCGCCGCGAGACGTCGACGAACAGCGGGAACGAGCGGCCGATCAGGTATCCCGCCGGGCTGCCGAGCATCCGGGAGGTCTCGGCGCTGATCCGCCGCACCACCCCAGAGGCGTCCAGCACCACCACCGGGATGGGGAAGGTGCGGAACACCTGCCGCAGCAGCTTGAGCTCCCGCTGCGACCCGCTCTCCCGCTCTCCCGACCGTTTGGGCGCCTTGCGCAACTCGCGTACCGAGGCGTCCAGCAGCTCGCGGGCGGTGTCGAGCTCCGCGAGCGCCGCGTCGAGTGTGGACCGGGGGTCGGCGGGGTAGGCGGACTTCGCCTCGCGCAGGGAGGAGACCCTGGTGGTCAGCGCGTTCAGCGCCTGCTCCAGGGTCTGAAGGCCAATGGCGTCGGTCAATGCTCGTCCTCGTCAGGGGCCGGAGTGGGCTGGTCCCGTCGTAGACGGTACGCCACCCGGTAGGCCGAATCGATGCGCGGTCGGATAGTGGTTAAGTTAGCGACACAGGGAAGGTGAGTCGCGAGATGGACATGGTCACCCCCGTGCTCGCCCGGGACCTCGCGGTCCTCGGCAGAGTCAGCGAGGAAACGTCGAGCGAGAGCGTGCTGCGCGGTCTCACAGCCACTCTCGCAGGCGGCGTGCCCGGTTGCGCGGGCGGCTCCGCCGAGCTCTGGCGCGAGGAACGGATGGTCGTCTCAGCCTCCCACAGCGAGCTGATCGTCCTGCTCGACAGCGAGGGGGAGATCGGCGAGGGACCCTCGTCCGAGGCCCGCGCCACCGGCCGCCACGTGATCGTCCAGGACGTCCTGCGCGAGCCCCGCTGGCCCGCGTACGCCGGTATGGCCGTCCGCTGCGGCGTCCGCTCGGTCCTGGCGATGCCCATCGTCATCGAGCACGCCGTCCTGGTCCTCGGCATGTACGGGGTGCGCCCCGGCGTCTTCGCGGCCAGGAACGTCCCGCCGCTGGCGGAGATGCTCGCCGAGCAGGTGGGCGTGGCCCTCGCCAACATGTGGGACTACGACGAGGTCCGCACCGACGCGGCCCAGATGCAGGAGGCCCTCGCGGGCCGGGCGATCATCGACCAGGCCAAGGGCATCATCATGAAGTCCAGCGGCTGCTCGGCCGAGGCCGCCTTCGACGAGCTGCGCCGCATCTCGCAGCACCACCAGGTGAAGGTCGCGGACCTGGCCAAGCTGCTGGTCGAGGAACACCAGCGCAACCGCGAGGCGAAGCAGGAGGGCTGAGGCCCTGGCTCCCGACGACGCGATCGCCGCCTCCCTGACGGACCCCGGCGGACCTCGACGGCCTCTGACGGACCTCGACGGATCCGCCCCGGCCGACCGGGTGACCGGCCGAAGGAGGGCCCTCGCCTCCCCGACGGGCCCCGGCGGACCTTGACGGCCCCTGACGGGCCCGCCCTGGCCGGGTGACCGGCCGAAGCCCCTGTTCCCCTTGGCTTCCCCGGCGGACCCTGATGGATCCCGGCGGACCTTGACGGCCCCTGACGGATCAGCCTTCGGCTGACGGCCGGGTGACCGGCCGTCAGCCGAAGGCGGCGATCGCGTCGTCGATCGTGTCGTACAGGGGCAGCCGCTGGGCCAGGCCCGTGATCCACATCACCTTGGTCTTGGCGTACTCCACCCCGATGAGGGCGAACTTGGCGCCCGCGGTGGTGCTGACCTGCCAGTGGTGGACGATGAGCCCGAGCGCGCGCGAGTCCATGAAGGTCACCCCGCTCAGGTCCAGCGCCATGTCGAGACCGTGCTCGCCGGTCTCCGCCGCCAGGTAGTCGGCGAACTGATCCCTCGTCGTCGCGTCAAGCAGACCCGTCACCCGGATCACGTTGATCCCACTGACCAGCGCCGACGTGAGAGTCAGGGCTGCCGATCTCTCGCCGTTCTCCGACACCGTCACTCAGGGCCTCCTCGTGCCATTCGATTAGCAACCTTACTGTTACCTGGGGGCGAGTAATACTCCAGGATTCGGGGGAATACTGGAACCAGAGGTCCAGCAGAGGGCCTCGCCTCGAAAAATTGGTCGAGGCGATGCCGTCTGCCCGGATGTTGCTTCCGTGGTCGGCTCGCCCGACAGTAATACCAGGGAGCAGCAATGTCTGTTCAGGCACTCGCAATCACCGACATGACCGCCGAGGAGCTCCTCGCCGAGATGTCCCTGCCTGAGATCTCCGAATACCGCGCCGAGCGTCTGCGTGAGCGCATCGTCGAGATGCACCGCCACCTCGCCATGGAGATCGCCCGCCGCTACCGCTACCGCGGCGAGCCGCTGGAGGACCTCCTGCAGGCCGCGTACGTGGGGCTGATGAAGGCCATCAACGGCTTCGACGCCAGCCTCGGGCACCCCTTCCGCGGCTACGCCGTGGTCACCATGACCGGTGAGGTCAAGCGCCACTTCCGCGACCGCACCTGGGCCATCCGCGTCCCCCGCGTCTACCAGGAGCGCAGGGCCGAGCTGAACCGCCTGGTCGCCGACCTCAGCCAGGACCTCGGCCGCGCCCCCACGGTCGCCGAGCTGGCCGTGAAGATGCGGATCTCCGAAGAGGACGTCCTGCTCACCCTCGACGCCTCCGCCGCCTACAGCGCGCTCTCGCTGGACGCCCCCCTCGGCGCCGACGACGACGCGGCCGCGCTGGGCGACGTGATCCCCGACGAGGACGACGCGCTGGGCACCCTCGTGGACCGCGAGGCGGTCAAGCCGCTGATCGACAAGCTGCCGGAGCGCGAGAAGAACATCCTCCTGCTGCGTTTCTTCGGCAACATGACCCAGGCCGAGATAGCGGCGGAATTCGGGATCTCCCAGATGCACGTCTCCCGTATCCTGCGGAAGGTGCTTGACCAGCTCCGTGAGGAACTTGTCGCCGAATGCTGAATACACCGCCCGTTACAGGGCACCCCAGTCGGCGACAACGGACGTGGCGTAAGGTGCGTTTGAATGGATCCCGGATGCTGAGGACAACGGCGGACTGGGACAGGGGAGGCGGATCTCGGGTGAACGAGGACGGTGTTCGTCCCGCCCGCTTCACGGCGAGTGGCGGCCGTTCCCGGATGATCCCCGCCGGCGCCGCTGTCGCCGAACTCGCCTTCTGCCTTCCCGACCTTCCCGACGTACGCGACTTCGCAGCCGCCCAGGCGGTGCGGAGCGGTATGTCCCAGGAGGGCCTCGCCGACTTCCTGGTGGCGCTGAACGAGGTGGCCACCAACGCGGTCACCCACGGTCACACCACCGCCAAGGCGGTGCTGCGGATGTGGACGGTCGGCCGGACCCTCGTCGTGGAGATCCACGACGAGGGCCGGTGGGACCCGGGACCCGCCCCGGGGGAGACGCCTCCCGGACCGCACGCGACCAGCGGCATGGGCCTGTGGGTGGCCCGGATGGTCAGCTCCGACATCAAGTTCGAGACCGGTGCCTCGGGCACGTTCATCACCATGTCGTTCAAGGTCTGAACCCGCTTTCCTCCGGGATGTGCCCGGGGTCCGTGGCAGGGATCATGGGCGGCGCCCCACGGCGCCGCCCCCCGACCTTCTCTTTCCTGTCTCCCACCTTCACTGGCTGTTTCCCACCTTCACCGGCGCGAGGCGCGCACCACCGCCACCGACGCCGGTTTTCTCATGCCCCAAGGCCGTCGTCCCCACGGTGAACGCCGGGAGTTCCCCCTGCCTTGATCGGGCGCTGTCCCCAGGTCGACATGGGTTGACGTGTCGCCGTGGGGCCCGGAGCGCGTGTGTTCATGGGAGAGCCTCGTGAATATGTCCGGACGGACGGATGCCTCTGGACCGACGGTGCTTCCGGGCGAGGGAGGGCCTCCGGATGGCGCAGGGAGCCGTACGGGCCGGACAGGCCGTGCGGTGTCTCCCAGATGGGGACGGCCTCAGGGGAAGCGGATGGACGCCCCTGAAGGAGCGGGCGGACGTTTCCGGGGGAGCGAGCGAATGTCTCCAAGGGGAGCGGACGGACGTCTCCGGGGGAGCGGACGGACGCTTCCGAGGGGAGCGGGGGACGCTTCCGGGAGGAGCGGGCGGACGTCTCCAAAGGGAGCGGACGAACGGGAAGGGCCCCGTCCACAAGGACGGGGCCCTTCCCGTTTCGGTGGCCGTACCCCCGAGGCAGGTTCCCCCTGTGCGGGGTCCGCCTCCGGAGGGTCTAGCGCCTACGGCGCCAGCCGCCTCCACCCCCGGTGGTCGTCCGCGGGCCGGCCGAACCGATCCCGGCCTGGTGCAGCGCGAGGAGCAGGAGTCCGAGCAGCAGGAAACCGGTCCCGGTGAGCGGGCCGAGCCTGGTGTTGATCAGGTCGAGCAGGAATCCAAGGCCGAACACGACGGCGGCGGCGATCGCAAGCATGGTTACCTCGTCCCAGCGGAGATGTTCAGGAGCTGCTCCAGAGTCGCCCGGTAGTCACGCAGGGCGGTCCGGAGATCTTCGGTGTCGTTCTTGTCGGTGTTCTTCCAGCGCCCCTGGAGTTCGGTGGCCCGGGTCTCCAACGCGTTCCTGAGGGAACTCGTGACCTCGTCGAGCAGGGAGTCGGCCCGTTCCACCGCGTCACGCGGGTCGTCCACGAAACCGGCCTGGACCTCCTGCCAGCGCCGCCGTACGTCGTCGGAGTCCTGGTCGAACAGGGCCCCGGCCGTGGCGGGCGCGGTGGCGGCGGGCGTCTGGTCGGTCCGCTCGGCGTCGGTGAAGCCCGTACCCTCGTCGAGCACGTCGTCCGGCCGGTCCGCGGTGTTCTCGGGGAAACCGGGGACCACCGGGGAGTCCGTTCCGGGCACGGGGTCGTGCGCGCCGGTGCCGGTCACCGGCGTACCCGGCGTCGTGTCCGGGGTCGCGGCGGAGGGCTGGGCGTGGGCGAACGGGCTGTCGTTCCTGCCGCCTTCGGGATCGACCGGCAGGTCGCGCCGGTCGTCGTCGAGCGGGGCGTCCGAGCCGGTGACGGTGGTGTCGGTACGCCGGTCGTCGTCCGGTTCGACGACGAGGACGTCGTCGCGGTCGGCGGCCAGAGGGTCGCGCGTGCCGGTGTCCGTGTCCGTACGGTCGGCGTCACCGTGACGCGGCTCCTGGAACTCGGGGGTCACGTCCTGCCCGTGCCGCGTCGCGTCCAGGTCGTTCTCGTCGAACTTGCGGACTGTCCGGTCGTCGTCCTCGTCCACCTTGTGGACCAGCCGGTCCTTGTCCGGGTTGAATCGGTCGTTCATGTCGGTCACCGTCCTTGGGTGTCGCGTCGGGAGGCTCGTTCGGCGTCGTCGGTGGTCTCCGGATCGGTGGAACCCGTCTGCCGGGCGTCCCGATCGGCGGGAACCGCGGGATCCCGGTCGTCGGTCTCGGTCCGCCGGGAGCTCCGGTCGCCGTTGACCGAGCTGCCGGGAGCCGCGAGCAACTCCTCGAACAGGGCGCGGTAGTGAACCATGGCCTGCCGGAGTTCCTCGGTGGAGGCCTCCTGGTGGGCGGCCCGGGTGCTGATCTCGTGAGCCTGCCGATAGTGGTCGAGAGTGCGGCCGTGCGCGACCGACAGGTCGGAGAGCCGCTGCTCGAAGTCCTCGGTCGGGTAGCCCCGCTCCGCCATCACGGAGGTGACCAGGTGGTCGGCCTCCGTCACCGCGAAGCCGGGAGCGTCCACGAAACGCTCCTGGACCTCCATCCACTTCTTCGTGTAGATCTCGCGCGTCCCGGCGTCCAGGGCGCGGATGTCGAGGGAGCTGAAGCGCTGCTCGCGGGCGATGAGCTCCTGCTCGGCATCGCGCCGGTTCTCGCGCTCCTGCACGGTACGTTCGTATTCGGGGCCGAAGCGGTCGCGAAGTCGGTGTCGGCGCTGCTGCTGCAGCACGAAATAGCCGACCGCGACGATCGCCGCCACCGCGACCACGACGACGGCCACCCAGATCACGGTGGACATGTCTGCCTCCGGTTGTGTAGGCGCTTGTACCCGTGCGCTGCCCGAGGGTCAAGCCTCGAAACCGGTTGCCGACATCTGTGGCGTGCTATTACTCGGTCTGGATTTGATGTTTTACCTGGATTTTCCGGGTACTGACTATCCCTTTACCAAACCTCCGGCCGCGGCCCCCGCGCTCACTCCTCCGCGTGGTCGTCGACGACCTCGGGGACATCGGTGGCGTCAACGGCCTGCCGAGCCTCGTTCAGCATTCTCTCGACGAGCCAGTCCCCGGGGGAGGCGGGAACCTCCAGGAACCCCCGGCCGGGCTCGTACGAGATGTCCATCCCGGAGGCGACCAGCCGCCCGGCCCAGCGCAGCGCCGTGTTCAGCTTCTCGGCGGGGATCACCCGCCCCTGCGCCACGGACGACAGGTTCCGCAGGTTCGTCGCGGGCCCGGACTGGCCGTGCGCGCGGTCCAGCTTCCACGGGATGGCCCGCGAGTGATCGAGCATCGGCTTCGAGAGCCCGGCGGCCCGCTTCGCCTGCAAGATCCCGGACTCGCTCACCCCGAACCGCGCGGCCAGCTCCGCGTTCGACAACCCCTGCCCGGCCAGCCGCCGTAGCTTCTCTGGGTCGATCACCGCCTTACGCCCCACGTGTCCCCGCCCTTCACCCGATCGCCTGCCCTCGCGGGCGTCGCCGTGTGCGAAGCCCCCTCGATCTGCGCTAAGGTTAAGACCGTTCAGCCCGCAAGGGCGACGAACAACCGGGACGTAGCGCAGCTTGGTAGCGCACTTGACTGGGGGTCAAGGGGTCGCAGGTTCAAATCCTGTCGTCCCGACCAGGTTCTAGCTGGTCGGCAAGGGTGTCACCCGAAAGGGAGGCACCCTTTCTTCGTTCTGGGTGACTAACTGAGTGACTATCACTCCCGTCACGTGAAGATCCGGTCCATCGCCTCCGCCCCGCCGAGCAGGACCGGGCGGATCTGCTTCCGGTAGACCGTCTCCGTCACGGCGGTTCCACTGTGGCCGACGAGTCGCGCGATGTCCTCCAGGGGTACGCCGGAGTCGGACAGCAGCGAGACGAAGCTGTGCCGCATCTCCCGAGGCGTCCAGTCCTTGGCGGGCAGACCGGCGTCTTTCACGATCTTCCGGAACGCCCGCCGTACGTTGTGGGAGTCCAGGGGAGTGCCGACGAGGGAGGCGAAGACGAGATCGTTCTCCGTCCACTTCGCGCCCGCCGTCTCTTGCTCCCTGGCCTGTTGAATCCGGTGCTCCCGGAGGGCTTCGACACAGCGACGAGGCAGCGCGAGAGATCTCCGCGACTTCCGGGTCTTGGTGTCGCCGCCCTCCCGTACGGAGCGCCATACGGCGATCCATGGGGGAGTGTCGGTGCCCGGCTTGCCGTCGAGATCCACCTCCGACCAGACGAGTGCCCGCAGTTCCTCCGTACGGGCACCGATGAGGAGGGAGAGCACCACGTAGGCGTGCATCCGGGTGTCGCTCGCGGCCTTGAGGATGGCTTCCGCCTGGTCGAGAGTGAGCGCCTTGGACGGTCGCCCTTCCTTCCCCTCGGGGACCTCGCAGAGGCCCACCACGTTGCGCTTCACCTTGTCGCGGGACTGGGCGAACCTCACCGCCCGGTTCAGGCACGAGTGGAGGAGACGGACCGTTCGAGCGCTGAGCGTCCTGGCCTTCCCCACGAGCCACCGGTCCACGTCCTCCGCGCTCAACTCTCGCAGCTTCCGGGCGCCCAGGCCAGGAATGACGTGCTTGTCGCACAGGGTCCGGTAGTTGGCCACGGTGTCCGGGGCGCGTCCGTGTAAGCCATAGGTAAGCCAGCCCGTCACGGCGTCAGCGACGGTGTAGTTGGCCGGACCGCTCGCCAGCCCATCGTCGTAGTCGCGGATGATCTCTTTGAGCTTGGCCTTGGCTTCGGTCTTGGTCTTGCCGCTGGCCTTCTTGACGATGCGCTTTCCGGCCGGGGTGTAGCCGACGGTGACCGAGGCGATCCAGCGTTCGCGGGTCTCGTCCCAGTGCAGGCCGCCGTCTCCCCGGCTGCGTCGTGTGGTCATGATGCCCTCGCTTCCTGTTCGAGTAGTGCCACGTAGTCGGTGATGGCCGAGGCCGGGATGAGCCGGGTCCGGCCCTGGGTGACCGAGCGCAGACGGCCCGATCGGATCTGTTCGTAGATCACGCTGCGGCTCATGCTGAGCAGGTACATGGCTTCGCTGACGCGATACAGCCGCCGGTCGGCGGGCGGTCGGGGTGCGGTCAACCGTCCTCCCGTTTCGCCGCGATGGCGCGGGCCTGGGAGACGCGGTGCCGGATGTGTTCGGCCATGATCGCTTCACCGGGGGTGTAGCCCATCCCGGCGAAGCGCCAGTGACCAAGGACGAGCGTGCTCTCATCGGCCAGTGCGGGAAGTCCGTGCCGCTCGCGTGCTTCGGCCGCCCGGTGTTTCGCCCTGTCCTGTCGGAGATCGCCGAGGGTGGTGGAGTAGCGGCGCGACTTGGAGGAAAAGTGGCCGCGAAACCCCAGCATGTGCGACCAAGGCCGCAGCCGCAGGGTGGTGAACTCCCGTCGCGCGCCCAGCTCCCAGCAGGTACGGATCATGCGCCGGGCGTGCTCGCTGACCGGGAGCGCGTCCAGGTGCAGGCCCGGCTTGAGCCCGGTTCCCTGGCAGCGCCCGCACGAGGCCGTCAGGCTCAGCCGCCCACGCCCCTTGCAGACCGGGCACGACAAGCGGTGATCCACCGTGCCGGATGCCTCCGCGCCCTTGGTCGCGTACTTGGCGATATAGGAGGCCACCGCCCGCTCACTCAGCCCGCCCGCGCCCTGGTCGACGACGATGGGCCGGATGTCGAGCTGATCGCCCCACGTCAGGTCCCACCGGCCGAGCCCGCTGGCGGGGGTGCGAACGGTGACGCGTCGCACGGCCGGAGCGATCGCCCGCACGAGAAGGTTGTGATCAGCCCAGGAGGGAGGAACGTCGGTGCTGCCTTCGGGACCGTCCAGGCGGATCACCGCGTGGAAGTGCACCAGGCCGCGCCGCTGGTACTCCGCCACCTTGGCGAAGGAGACCCGGACCTGTTTGGCGAACGCTGTGCGGGTCATGCCCGCCTCAGTGGCCAGGGTGCGCCGCATCTCCAGCGTGAAGCGATGCCAGAGAGCACCCGCGTGTGCCTGCCACAGCACTGCCCCGGTGTAGTCGTAGCACTCGGCGCAGATGGGTTGGCCGAGTCGTTCGTCTCCGATCTCGTGACGGACATGGCAGCCGATCGGCCGCCCGTGGTCACAGGTGGTGTCGCGGTTACGGGGACGGCAGGCCCGCAACGCGCCGTTCTTCTCCCGGCGAGTGTGCACCGGTCCGAATGAGGGAGCCGTCAAGGTGACGAACGCGCGAGGGTGCGCGCTGACGGTTTCCGGGGTGCCTTTGCCGCCGGACAGGCCCGCTCGGATGAGCTGGAAGGTGTCGCCCTGGTAGACGCGTGAGCAGGACGGGCAGACCGAGGCCCGCCGGTTGCCGCAAGCCACCAGCAGATACCCACGCACCTCATCCGTAGTGCGGTAATCGTGCAGCACCTCGCCCGTGGTCGCGTTGACGATCGCCGACTCTCCGGCGAGGTGGATCGGGTGGGAGCATCCGCCGGTTGCCGCCACCATGGAGCGCCACCGGTCATAGCCGGGATCGTTGAGCAGCTGTGCCACGTCGATCATCCATTGCGGATGCCCCGACCAGTTCGGTCCCTGGGCGCCGTTCGGTTCGGTGGTGATGTGGTTGTCCTCCTTGTCGTTCATGGTCACCATCCCCTCATGCACACTCATACGGTCGACTTGTAGTACAAGGGTGAGCGCATTGCCATGCCTTGTCAACATGTAGTACAAGAGAAACGTACGTCTATACCGAAGGAGTTCCCGTGGACGGCAGCAACTACGAACCCGACATCGCCGATCTCGACCTCAGCGCGGAAGAACAGGAACGGCTCGCCGACTCCCAACGCCCCCTGTGGGAAGTCATCGCCGCATCGCTACGCGCCGACATCCTCGAAGCGCGCTACACCCCTGGTGCACCCTTGCCCAGTGAGACCGCCCTGTCGGCCCGCTACAGCGTGTCCCGTCCCACCGTCCGCGACGCCGTCAAAGCCCTAGTCGGCGAAGGACTTGTCAGCGTGGTTCGCGGACGCGGCACCTTCGTGCGAGCCGTTCCCGACCGCCACGCGATCCTGCTCGGCACCTGGCCCCGCCACGACATCGCCGACCCGGAGTTCATCCCCACCGCCCGCCAATGGGGGTGGACCCAGCTCGCCGCCCCGCATGCCGACGACGCCGAAGGCCAGCAGATCTACAGCCGCAGTGAGTTCAGCTTCGCCAATCGCGACATCGCCAACACCCTTGGCCTGCGCACCGGCCACACGGTCTTTCACCGCTCCAGCCGATGGCGCCACACCACCACCGGCCTGATCATCGGCATCAGCTCCTACACCGTCCCGGAGATCATCCCTGCCCCGACCGTCACACAGGGCGGAGCCGAAGCCGTCGTCCACGCTTTCGCCCCGCCGTCGTTCTACGAAACGATCACCAACGGACGCGGTCCCACCACCTGGGAGACCACCGTCACCGCCCGCATGCCCTACGCCGACGAGCGCGACCTGATGGCCCTGTCGGTCGGCAGCCCCATCCTGATCATCCGCCGCATCCTCGCCGACAAAGACGGCCGCCCTCTGGAGATGACCGAGATCAAGGCCGACGCCGAACGCTTCGAGACCGTCTACGCCCGCGAGAATCTCACCAGCGTGCCCGAGGGATTCGACCCCGACATCCACGATCCCGAGCAGCTCCAGGACAAGCCCGATCCCGAACCGACCGGCCGCATCCTGTTCCTGCTGTGACAGGTCGTTGGGACCGGCATTGGCTCAGAGTTTCTTTACTGGTTCAAGGCGCCAGCGCTCCGCGCCGTCGCACGGCGGGACACGCCCCGGCACGGCCAGCAGGCCGGGCATGCGGCCATGGCGGCCGGTTCGCCGTCAGCGCGACGCAGTGATGGCGGCTGTAGTCGTTTGTGTCCGAGGAGGGGAAGACCACCGTCCCGTGGCCGTGAGCCGTTATGGCAAATCTCTGGCACTGTCGAAAACATCGCAACACGGACATAGTGATACATATGATAGTCGAAGAAGTAACCGTTATTTAAACGCAACTGATCGTTGCAACACCCCCATAATCCAAGTTATGAGGGTGCCTGAGCAGGGCATACTTATGGCTCATTGTGCTCTTGACCTGCGCGATTGAAGTGAAGGTGTATGTACACCAACGCTAAGTACCTGTACAATAAACGGCCCTTTTTCGACAGATTGATCTTCGATGAGGGCGGCGCATTCTGCGTAGAGTTCATCTGACACCGCCCCGCCTGAGGCTTAACCCTGGCAAGAGCATCCTCAGGCGCGGGCGGCTCCGAACCCCTACGCGAGGAGTCGCAATGAATAGCCTACCTCCACCTTCGCACTCTGTGCTCACCGCTGGAATCCTGGCCGTGCTCGCATTGGCGCTTGCCATTGTTGGGTATGCCGGTACTGACATCACACAGATCATGAGCCAGGTCACGGCGCTTGTCGCGATGTACGTGATCAAACAGTCCCCGAACTCGTCCGCCTGAAAGTAAGTGCAGGCCGTGATTACAGTGCAGCTTGAGGGGAAATCCCGGGCCACGAGTACGGCGGATCCTGCGAAGTAACGAAAATCAGCAACAGCCAAAACGCTAGTAAACGCCATGTCGCTCTGACCGTCCACGTTGGGGCGACATGGTCATCAGATTTGCGAACTGGTTACGCGAAAAGTGCTCGGCCTGCCTCATTAAGACGCCAGCGCTCCGCGCCGTTGTCCGGCGCGGCACGACCGCCCGCGCCGGACGGACATCGGGACCGGGCGTGCGGCCCTGGCGGCCGGTCCCGGCCCGCGCCCGCCCGGCGCGAACGGCCGGACCCCGCCGCCCGCCGCACCGAGCACCCGCCGCACCGAACGCACCCGCCGCCCCTGGTACGCGCTGCCGCCTGCCGCTCCGACCGCCGGCCCAACCGCTTCGCGGCCCCTTCGGGGTGCCATTCGGCATTGCGCCGGCCGTCTCCACTCGGTGGTCATCCGGAACGACTCCATAGCGAGGATCAAGGACTCTGCCGCCCTGCTTCCGGTGCTCGCGCCTGGCGGCACTGCGCTCCGGGTCAGGTTGCCACTGAACGACACGGTTACCCGATCACGGTCGTTGCTGGTCGGGTACGGCAACGCGACTACGGGAAGGTGTGTTGCCGTACCTGACCAGTGGTCATCGGGTGTCGCCCGTTTCCGGTGCATGTTTTCCGCGACTGCCTGAAGTGCGGTGGTGGACCTGGAGGCGAGCCAGCGCAGCATCGACCATGCGCCCCAGGTTGCCTAGTTCGTACAGCATCCGGTGGCGTTCAACGTCCTCCCACGCTCTGATGGCCACCCCGATGTCGCCCGACTTACCGGCCGTGACAACGACCTCTTGACCGTTGACGCGCTTGGTGGCTGCATCGCCCAGGATGACCCAGCCGTACACGGTCATATTTCCCGAGCAGCCAGGATCAGTTTCACCACCTGTTCGGGATGCTCACTTCTCACCGCCTCAGGGCCGGAGCCGTCGCGCAGGGAGACCAGATAACTGCCCGAGCGCGCCCCCATGGTCACCGTGGCTACGCGCCAGCCCTGCGGACCCTTCACGGTCAGTTCCGGCGGGTGTCGCTCCATCCACGACCGGAGAGGCGGCTGGTCGGGCCAGGCAGCCGCACTGTTGGCGAACAGCCCGAGACTGATCGTGTGATGGCGGTGAGCACGGATTCCCTGCTCGGTGAGAAGTCGTTGCACGATGGCCAACGCCTTGTCGTGGCTCTCCACTGTCGCCTCATCAACGGCGGGTGGGACGGCTCTACAGTTGCCCATGGGTCGCACCTCCAGTGTGCGATCAAGGAACCCGTATGGCGTGTCCGCGCCTGCGGGTTCCGCTTTTTCGCGGTCCTCCCATGACATCGCCCATACACGTGCTCGCACAGGAGGCGATAGGGGAGACTGGGGGAGACGGCAGGTCTCCCATGTCTCCCCCAGGGCGCGGTGATGGACGAGATTCCGGGTTGGGCGCTGAGGTTACGCGCCGAGCGACGCGAGCGGCTGTGGTCGCAACGGCAGATGGCAAGGGCACTCACCGAGGCGGCCGACGAGAGCACTCGTGCTCACTTGCCGACCCGTGAATCCCTGATCCGTATGATCAAGGACTGGGAGAAGGGCAGGCACCAGCCCAAAGACCCCTACCGGGTGTTGTACTGCCGGGCGTTCGATCTCCCCGAGGCCGAGCTGTTCGACCTGGCGAACAAGGCGGCCCGGAAGTCACCGGCCCAGGTACTTGCCGCGATCATGCCTGAGGGTGATCCACTGTCGCGCCTTCCCGCCGGGGCAGGGCGAAGGGTCGGGATGGGCACCGTGCAGGATCTGGCGGCACGGGTTCATGGCCTGCGACTCGCTGATGACGTCATCGCCGGAAGCGACCTGATCCGTCCTGCCTTCCGTGAGCTTGACGCGGCGGTGCGTCTTTACCGGTGCGGTACCCACACCGAGGAGGCAGGCCGGGCGCTGCTGGTCAACATCGGCGAACTGGCACAGATCGTGGGATGGATCGCCAGCGACGCAGGCCAGCACGACCAGGCCGCCCAGACCTACCAACTGGGCATCAGCGCCGCCCGCGAAGCCGGAGACGGCTCCCTAGAGGCCAACCTCATCGGTTCCCTGGCCTACCAGATTGCCAACGTCGGCGACGTGCAGGAAAGCGTGGCACTGACACGCGCCGCTTTGGACGCGGCCGGACGGCACGCCTCACCGCGTATCCGCGCACTGACCTGGGACCGTCTCGCATGGGCGCACGCTCGCGCCGGGGAGGCCCAGCCCGCCATCAGAGCGCTGGGTGAGGCGAGCGCAGCCCTGGCGAGCACGGCCGGAGCCGAAGAACCGTCGTACCTGTACTGGGTCAGCCCGGATGAACTCCAGATCATGGAGGCCCGTGCCTACACCGAACTGCGTCGCCCGCTGCGTGCTGTTCCTCTGCTGACCGAGGTTCTGACGCGCTACGACGCCACTCACGTGCGGGAAGTCGCGTTGTATCTGTCGTGGCTCTCCGTCGCTCTCGCCGACGCCAACGAGCCCGAGGAGGCGGCGCACACGGCGTCGCGGATGCTGGACATGTCTGCCGACCTCACCAGTGACCGCACCACCCAGCGCGCCCGCGTGGTCCTGGCGCGGCTCAAGCCCTACGCCGATGTTCCCGAGGTGCGGGAGCTGCTGACCCGCTATCCCATAAGTGCTTGAGCGAGCTAGGTGTTCTCCCCGAGTCTGGCTTTGGCCTGGGCTACCACACCGGGATGGGGATCCCCGGAGAGAACTCGTAAGACGGTCTCCGGCGTCGTGGGCCATAGGGCCAGATACCACCGCACGTCGACCGACCGGTCATGGGCAAGCCGGTGTAATTCGTCGTGAGGGAGTTTTTCCGACGTTACTGCGGCTTTGCGCACGGTTGCGGACTTGTCGTTTGAGAGAAGGCGGTGCTGGTTCATCGTGGTGATCGGATTCTCAGTCGCACCGGCACGAACCTTGGGGGTGGCGTCGGTTATCAGGGTGGCGAGGATGTCCGGGGCGTCGGTGTGAGCCGCCAGGCGCGCTCGGACGTTGGGAGAGGGGTCTGCGGCGAGTACCGAGTTTGTTTCCTCGTCCAACCCGTCTTGCTCGGCGAGCAACCCACGCAGAACCTCATCCGCGGACCGGCAGATGGCGCGGCGGGCCTCGGAGTCGGCGGCCGGATGCTCCGGTACTGACCATCGAACCGACCAGTGAGGGTCTTCGACCATGTTGATCAGGACATCGGATGGGCAGGAGGGATTCTTGACAAGAGTCTGGCGGGTCTTCAAATCCGGGTCCTGAGCGAGCGCACGCAAGACTTTGCCCGGCGCGTCGGTCCGAGCCGCCAGGGCACGCCTGACCGTGCGGGAGGGGTCCATCGCCATGGCTTCGAGGGTCTCGGGGGGCGTGGCGGGATCGCTTGCCACGGCCCACCGGATCTGGACCTTCTCGTGATGGGCGCGTACGTCCAGATCGGTCTTCCTCGTGCCGCGATCCGTTCCCGAAGCGCCTGGTTTCTGCATCCGTCAGTCCTTCCTCCGCCATGTGAGTGGCATGATCGCAGCAAGCACTGACAATGGAGCTTGGTCACCAAGCGGTGAAGGAACGCCTGACGGCATCGATGAAGACGCTTGTTGGCAGCCATTGTTTCTGGGTGACTAACTGGGTGACAACCACCATGGACAGGGCTGGATGCCGGTGGACGGCCAGAGACGGTAACTGCAGGTCAGAGCCGATATCACCCCTGGTCGGGGAACCGCTCGGGTTGCCTGGGGGTCAAGGGGTCGCAGGTTCAAATCCTGTCGTCCCGACCAGGTTTCAGCTGGTCGGCAGGGGTTTCGGAGTCTCTCCGGAGCCCCTTTTTCGATCTTCGGGAGCCAAACGGGGAGCCACTGGGTCACGCAGACCGGCTCTGCCTCTTCAGAATCTTGTCCATGGCCTGGGCGCCCTTGGTGAGCGCGGGCCTGATCTCGTGACGGTAGACCGTCTCGGTCACGTGCGTGCTGACGTGGCCCACGAGATCGCTGATGTCCTCCACCGGCACGTCGTGCGCGCTCAGGATGGACACGAAACTGTGGCGGAGTTCGCGAGGCGTCCAGTCCTCGCCGAGTCCCGCCAACATGGTGATCTTTTGGAACTCCCGGCGCACCTGCCACCGGTCGAGCGCCGTGCCGTCCTCACGGCAGAAGACGAGATCGCGATCCTGCCACTTCTCGCCCGCCTGAAGCCGCTCGGCCGCCTTCTTGGGCAGCTTCAGAACTCGCCTCGATCGTTTGGTCTTCGTGTCACCCTTGGCCCGCACGGAGCGGTACACGGCGACCGTGCGCGCCTTGAGGTCTACCTCCGGCCACGTGAGCGCGCGTGCCTCCTCGGTGCGGATACCGGCCAGCAGTGACAGCACCACGTACGCCGAGAGACGGAACTCGGCGGTGGTCCTCAGCGCCTCAAGCAGCTTGACCGCCTGCTCCAGGGTCATCGCCTTCGAGGGGTGACCCTCCTGGCCTTCCGGGACGATGACCAAACTTGCGACGTTACGCCTCACCCTGTCGCGTGCCTGCGCCTGGCGAATCGCGCGCTCCAGGATCTGGTGAACCAGGCGGAGCGAACGCGTGGACAACTCCTCTGCCCGCTCGTCCAGCCACTTGCCCAGGTGGTCCGCCGTCAGCGCCTTGAGCTTGACGGCCCCGATCTGGGGGATCAGGTTCTTGCGCGCCAGAGACCGGTAGTTGTCGATCGTGCTCTTGGCCTTCCCCTTCAGTCCCTTCTCTAAGAAGTCGTTGACGGCGTCCTCGACGGAGTATCTGACCTCCGTCTTGATGCCCGCCTCCAGATCCTCCACGGCTTCGCGGAGTCTGTCCCTGATCTGTGCCTTGGTCTTCCCCTTGCGCTTGACGCGCTGGCGCTTGCCGGTGGCGTCGAAGCCGAGACTGATGGCGCCGGTGAACCCGTCTCCTTCCGGATAGATGGACGCTTCGTACTTCCCGATGGTGATCTTCATGCGGTTTCCTCCTTTCTCTTGCCGGTCCGATCGTGCGTGCCCTGATCCGCCGTCGAGGCGTACCACCGGATTCGTGGGGATCAGAGCTGTCGTCTCTGTCAGCCGTTGTCGTTCTCGTGCCGCTCGATGTACTCGTCAATGGCTTTCCTGATGACATAGGCCATGTCACGATCCTGCTTCTTGGCGATCTTCTGGAGCTTGTCCCGACGGTCGGAGTCGAGTCTCAAGCTGTAGTTCTCGGTAGCCATGCCGCTCTCTCTGTGGTGGCAGCGGTGGTCCCGTCCGGCGCGCCCGTGGCGATGAATCGTCCTGGTCTCAGCCGCTGTTCGTGCCTGAAAGATCGGCTCGCGGTGCCCTGGATTCCGTGGGGGCGAGCCGTTCGGGAGCAGCGTACCACGATGCATTGCGCTGCATTGCGGCGCAATGCACTTCTAGTGGGTGTCTTCGAGGGTGGCTATGAACTCGGTCAGGTGCCGATCGGTGATCCTGCGCAGCTTCCCGATCTTGATGCTGCGGAGCTGACCGGTTCTGAGCAGAAAATAGATCTTGTCGCGCCCCACGTTCAGCATCTCCGCGACTTGTTCGACGGTGTACGCCTGCACGTCTCACCTCCTTCCTTTCGCACCCTGCTCGGGCACGGGTTGAATGCGGCTGATCACCTCCGTTGGTTACCTTGCGTGATCGTCCGCGTGAACGTCCACGGACGGGCATGCCGCCCTTACGTGCAGACGCGCGCGTGGACATGGACGTGGACGATTACCGACTGTCAGGTCTCAGGGGTGGCGCGCCAACGTCCCCGGCTGACCTGGATGACGCGTTCGGAGCGGACGTGCTCTTGCAGCCGGGAGTAGATCCACGATCGGCCCATGCCGGTGGTGCGCATCAGGTCGTCGATCGAGACGCCGTCGGCGGGGGCGTCGCGCAGGGCGGTCCACAGGGCGTTCTCGGCGTCCTGCGTCCCGTCCGGGCGGGCGTCTTTGGAAGGGGCAGGCGACGCGTCGGTGCCGTCCGGCGGGTCCGGTGCGGTTGGGGTGGTGGCTTCGAGGGCGGCGACGGAGATGGAGTCGAGCGCCGGGCGCTGGGGTGCGTAGTGGGTGGCGGTGCGCTGGACCCCGGCGTCGTCGAGCAGGTAGGTGCGGGCGCGGCGCGGGATGTCGTGCTCGGGGGCGCTGATGAGGAACTTGCCAGGGGCGTTGAGGGTGTGTGAGTGCCATCCGCTTTTGAGCATGCCTTGGCCGAGGATGAGATCGACGTCGCGGCGCTCCCGGACCCGGAAGGAGAGTCGTACGTCCATCTGGGAGCGCACCGCGCCCTGTCCCATGGCTTTCTGTGACGGGCGCTGGGTCGCGGCGACCAGGGTGACGGCGACCGCGCGTCCGCGTCGGGCGATGGAGTCAGCGTGCCGGATAGCGCCGGGGGCCTCGTCGACGAGTTCGGCGTACTCGTCGATCAACACGATCAGGGCGGGCGCGTCCGGGCGCGGCTCCCAGACGCGTTTGCCGTGCTGGGCGAGGGCATCGGCGCGCCCGTCCAGGATGGCCACCGCGTCGCGCATCAGTGTTTCGGCTTCCTGTGGGGTGGTGGCCAGCCGGTCCAGGCAGGAGGCCCAGGGCAGGAGTTCCATGCCGCGCTTGAGGTCGACGCCCCAGATGACGACATCGGGGCAGGCGGACAGGTCACCGAGGATGATGTTGACGCCACCGCTCTTGCCCGCACCGGCCACCCCGCCGACCAGCGCGTGACGACGCAGCAGGGACACGCGCACGGGGCTGCCGTCTTCGAACACGCCCAGCTTGACCGGCTGGGTGATCGAGGTGACCGACGGTCCGGGCCAGGTGATCGCATCGGCGTGCGGGTCGGTCTCAATCACCCGCAACTCCAGGCGGTTGGCGCGCTCAGGGATCGGCTGGATACGAGCCGAGCCGCGCCGGGTACCGAGAGCCGATTCCAGAGCGGGGATTTTGGCGATGGCGTCCTCTACCGTCTGGCCACGCGCCAGGGCGATCCTGGCGCGATATCCCCACAGGTCGACGATCGCCGATTGGATGCGAGAGCCGGTCAGGCCGACGGCGCGGGCGATGTCGGGCCAGGCGGCCAGGGTGCGTTCCACCCGCACCCTGGCACGGCGCCGGCGATGTGCCCACCACGGAAGCGCGGTGAGCACCCCACCGACGCCGAGCAGCGCCGGAAGCGGCGTCGTGAACGGGCCGAGCGCGGCGGCCGTGGCGATCCACCCGCCGACCAGGAGCACAACGGCGGCGGCGTAGCCGCGTTCGATGCGGCGCGTGAGGTTGACCCACCGGCCGAAGAAGATCAGCGCCCACGCGAGGACAGCGGTGAGCATCAGGGCGGTTGGCCACCACGTCGGGTAAGCGGTGTGCAGGATCACCCCGCTCACGAGGGTGAGCAGTGCCGTGGTGAGCGGGGTGAGTTCGGAGCGGTAGCGCCACAGAGCACGGGTGATGGCCACGACGGCCAGGGGCGCGAATTCCAGGTCATCGGACAGGACCATCAGGGGTTCGATGCCGTCGCGGCGGATACGGCGGGCGTTGCGGCGCAGGCGGCGCCGGGAGGTGCGGTGCCTGCTCATCCGGCATCACCCGTCGGAGGGTGTTGGGCGGTGAGTTCGTCGCGCAGGTAGAACAGCGGGTCGGCTTCGCCGTCGTGGTGGGCGGCCAGGGTGGCGCGGGCGGCGGCGATCAGGTCGGCGTGCCTGCGACGGGTCCGGGCCAGCTCGGCGCGCAGGCCGGTGATCTGCGTGGTCAGGGTGAGGGTGTCGTCCAGGGCGGTGAACAGGTACTGCCAGATGTCGGTCAGGGTGAGGGTGGCGCTGGAGAAGGCGGTGAGGATCTGGCGGGCGGTGCGGTTGCGGGCGATGACCTCCTGAAGATCACGGTCGGGATAGGGGTGGGTGTGGGGCACTAGGCATCCCTCCTTCGGTCAGGGGACGGGGGTCAGGAGCCGGTGAGCCAGCTGAGCGCGGCATCCACCAGCTGGCGGATGTCGGGGCCGAGGGCGGTCGCGGCCAGGAAGAAGCCGAAGAGCAGACATGTGATCGCCTGCCACAGGCGTAGTCCGAGGTAGCGCCAGGCGACGAGCACGACGACGCCCAGCAGCACGACCAGGGGAATCGACACGGTCATGGGGACTTCACCTCCTTTTGCAGGTCAGACGCTGTCGTGATGGGCCTTGCGGCGGTGCCAGCGGGCACGGGCACGGCACTTGCGACAGCGACCGGTACCGGGGTCAGTGAGAGCGCCACAGAGGCAGCGACGGCCGAACGGGGTGAGAGCGCGCAACGGATTCACCTCCTCGCGTCGTGGGGATGGGGGTCGATGTCGGAGTGGTGGCGGACGCGCACGCCCAGCAGGCGCCGTGTCACGGCCTCGATGAGCGTGCGGGGCGGGGCGGTGATGTTCATGCGGCGGTCCTCGGTGCGGATGCCGATGATCAGCAGCACGTACATCACCAGCACGGCACCGGCCAGGAAGAGAGTGAGGAACACGATGAACAGGGGGATGTCCACGGCTCACCCCCTTCCGGGGGCATGCGGGGCGGTAGCGGTGCCGCTTCGTACGTGGCAGCCGGTGACGCGCCGGGCCAGGCCCGCCGCGCGGGTCGGGGGTACGTCGGCCAACCGCATGTGACGGTCTTCCTGACGCATCCCGATCAGGATGAGCACGTAGCCAGCGATGACGGCCGTACCGAGCGCGATGCCGACGATCAGGAGGATGTCATTGATCATGTCGATCACTCCTTGGTAGCTCCGGTCTTGCTTGCGCTACCGAGAGTGCGCCAAAGAAGCGGGACGTGATCACTACAGGACGGGACATGTACAGGACGTCCGGTCTACGATTGCCAGGTCCCTGGACGTCCCCTCTGCCGGGCAGGTGAGATGGCGAACGAGCGGTTACGCGTGGCACTCCTCGAACGCGGCACCACCATCGACGCGTTGGCCGAAGCCATCCAGGTGGACGCCAAGACCGTGGAGCGGTGGATCACCCGAGGCCGTACGCCCTACCGCAAGCACCGGTTCGCCGTCGCCAAGTTCCTCGGTGTGGAAGAGGCGTACCTGTGGCCGGACGCGCTGACTCCCGCACAGATGGCGGCCGTCTCCGAGAACGAGATCGTCACCATTTACCCCCACCGCTGGGCAGTGCCCAAAGACGCGTGGGGACGTCTGTTCTCAACAGCTCAGCAAGAGATCGGGGTGCTGGTCTACAGCGGAATCTTCATCGCCCAGGACACCGGCCTCCTTCGCCTGTTCGCCGACAAGGCGAGCGAGGGCGTGCGAGTGAGAATCCTGCTCGGTGATCCAGACTGCCGAGAGGTCGCTCAGCGCGGTGAGGATGAGGGCGTTGGGGACGGGATGGCCGCCCAGATCAGGACCGCGCTCTTTTACTACCGGTCACTGGGACAGCTCGGAGGTGTGGAGATCCGTCTCCACCCCACCGTGCTCTACAACTCCATCTACCGGGCCGATGACCAGTTGTTGGTCAACGCTCATGTGTACGGGAGGGTCGCCGCCGACGCGCCGGTCATGCACCTGCGAAAGGTAGAGGGCGGGGGCATGGTGACGACCTACGTCGGCAGTTTCGAGGCCGTCTGGGAGCGCGCCACGCCAGTAGAGTTCTGAGCCATGGCGCGCCGTCTGGACTTCTACGACGATCCCCAAGCCCCCGCACCCAACAGCCTCGTGCCGTCGGTGAACGTGATCGTGACCAACGACGCGGGCGAGATCCTGATGATCCGCCGTTCCGACAACGACAACTGGGCCGTACCCGGCGGAGCGATCGACCTCGGCGAATCCCTGCCGCAAGCGGCCGTCCGGGAGACGCTGGAAGAGACCGGGATCACCTGTGAGATAACCGGCCTGGTCGGCACCTACACCGACCCCCGGCACGTGATCCTCTACACCAGCAACGGCGAAGCCCGGCAAGAGTTCTCCATCGTGCTCACCGCCCGCCCCATCGCCGGGGAACCCACACCGAGCGACGAATCCAAGGAAGTTCGGTGGGTGCCTCGCGACGAGATCGACGCGCTCACCTCCGACCGGTCGATGCGCCTGCGGATCGGCCACTTCCTAGAGTCCCTAGACGACGCCACCGGCCCGCACATCGGATAGCGCGGCCAGCACCGCACGCACCGACGAGGTGATGCACGGCGTCGCGTTGGTGATCGAGCGGCTGACCAGATGATCTGGGCCGTAGCGGAGATGGATCTCGGTGAGCCGGTCGGCGACATCGAGGGGGGAGCCGTCGGGGCTGGTTGTCATATCGCAGTAGGTCAGCGCCTCCACCAGTTCGGGGCGCTCCCTGATGAACTCGCCGTTCAGCGCGTCGATCAAGCCGCGTTCGGTCGCCTCGTAGATGGAGCAGGAGTGATGTGCCACCAGGCGACACAGCTTGTCGTCGGCCTGGTGGACATCACGCAGGTAGCGCGCCCCATCAAGGGGATGGAACCCGGTGTCGACCAGCTCGGGCGAGTAACCGATGTCATGCAGCCACGCCGACGCGGTCAGCAGATCGGATTCCTCGCCGAGGATCGGGGCCAGCGATTCGGCCTGTGCCGCGACACCTTGCGTATGCGCCCAGCGGCGCGGCAACGGCTGCTCAAGGAGTTGTCGGGCCAGGTCACGCGCCCACTCAGCTTGTCCCATGCCGCTCACGATAGACACCGTCCCCCAGAGCAGAGCCAGAGTTCAGGGCGAGACGTCCTAGGACGTCTCACCCTGAATCGGGCGAACGAATCGCCCCTTGCCGTGTTCCGTCGTGATCAGCCCCTCGCGTTCCAACTCGGCGAGAGCCTGCCGAACGGTGTTGCGTGATGCCCCGTGCCGCTGTCGTAGCGCGCGTTCGCTGGGCAACGTGGTCCCGACGGCAAGCGTCCCGGCGCGGATCTGCTCACGAAGATCATGAGCGATCGCCTGGTAGCGGTATGACGCCTCCAGCGTCGAGCCGTTGTCTCTCACCACGCGCCCTTTGCCGGGCATCGCGATAATCAGCCCCTCGCTCTCCAGGACTGCCAGGCCCCGGCGGGCGGTGGTCCGGGACACACGGAACTCCGCAACGAGAGCCGACTCCGAGGGCAGGAGGCTTCCCGGCGGGTAATCGCCCGCCGAGATCCGAGCACGAAGCCTCTCGGCGATCTGGGGATAGACCAGCCCACCGGTCAGCCATTTGCTTTCACCAGGTGCCATCGGGTCAGGCGCGGTACGCGTCGATGATCTTGCTGAAGTCCAGGCCAAGCTCTCCCTGCTCGCCTTCGCGCCACCCTTTCTGGGCGGCTTCGGCGATGATGTCGGCCGCCTGGAACAGGCGCAGGCAGGAGGTCCGCTCGTCGGGCTGGTCACCCCAGTAGAACCACTGGAACGCGATGTGGACGTAGACCCGGCGGCTGATGAACGCACTGTCGGTGACGTCCAGGCACGGCCGGTCTTTCTGATCAACGATCAGGACCGCGATGATCTCTCGGGAGACGAGCTGTCCGCGCAGGGCGGTGAGCAAGTCGGTCTGGTAGGCGTGCTGGTTCTCTTTCACGGTGCCCATGTGACGGAGCTCCCATCGAGGTTGGAGGGCAGAGCGTTGATCCATCACGCTCTGTGCCATGAGCCTGTTGGGGAGCATGGAACCTCTCCACCACACTTCGGGGACGTCTAGGGACGTCTCATGTTAGCGTCGCAGCACGGACCCCGTTGTGGAGGTGTGCCCGATGAACGAGAACCTTCGCCACGCGCTCATACGGGCGCGCCTGCAACCCGTTGACATCGCCGCCCGCCTGGCCGTAGACCCCAAGACCGTGGGCCGCTGGCTACGCGGCAGGGTCCCCCATCCTCGTCACCGCCTGGCGGTCGCTGACCTTCTCCAAGTCGACGAGACCGACCTCTGGTCGAAAAACACCCAGCGCGGGCGGGAACTCTCCGGAGAGATCAAAGCCGTCTACTCACACCGCTGGGCCGTACCGGCCGACACCTGGCGCAAGTTCTTCGAGTCCGCAGAACACGAAATCGGCATTCTCGTCTACAGCGGCCTGTTCCTGGCAGAGGACACCGGACTTCTCCGTCTTCTCGTCGAGCGAGCACAGGCCGGTGTCAGAGTGCGCATCCTTCTCGGCGACCCGGACAGTTCACAGGTGGCAGAGCGGGGAGTCGATGAAGGCGTAGGAGGGGACGTCATGGTCGCCAGGACCAGAAACGCGCTCGCCTTGTGCCTGCCACTCCTGGCCACGCAAGGAATCGAGATCCGGTTACACGGCACAGTTCTCTACAACTCGATCTACCGCGCAGACGACGAACTCATGGTCAACCTCCACGCGTACGGCACCCGCGCCTCCGAGGCACCCGTCATCTACTTAGCGCGGACGGGTGCCGACAATGCAGCGACAACCTACCTCGACAGTTTTGAACGCGTCTGGACAACGGCTCGCTCTATATAAATCAAGGGTTCTGAGAAGTAGTGTCGCATTTCGCAAGGAATCCTAAGTAAATAGAAGTGTATTCTGGCTTATTGGCCCCCTTGCTTTTGATGGCTGTCGACACGCTCTGCATCTTTTTTGGTGAATTTAACTTCTGAGATAAATGACAGTAGGGAGTTCCCTAGATCATTCGTTAGTGGTTGCATTAGCACGTTGCGGGCTTGAGTTCCTGACTGCGGGTCTGAGACATCTGCGGCTGCCAAGAGGCCGCGTGTCTCCAGGTCGCTGAGGACGGCCTGAATGCTTACCGAATCAAGAGCAATATTGCTGAATGCTTGGGAAATAAGGTCATGGAAGTAAAAGCGGCCATCCTCGCCTTGCTTGATTTCTAGCCGTCGGTTACGCACTTCTTGCCAGGCGAGGGGGTTCGCCAGAAAATCCAAAATAAGAATATGAGTCGTAGTGAGTTCGCGTACGAGCCTGATCATAATTAATGCAAGGTCCGCGCGAGCATCCCAGGTAGGGTCAATAGTGACCCGCGTGATGGCATTTGCTAGGTATTGACGCTTCTGCTCGTCATGGCTCATTCCTGCTGCGGCTGCAGCTTCCAAGCCGACTGAGATGACCACGTCCCGATTCAGGAGTTGATCCATATCTTCGACGCGCTGGTCGATTTTGATTATCTCTTCAGCAAGCAGATTCAGAAACGCCTCAACTCGTTTTTCGTAGGCTGGCCTCCATAGTACATCGACGAGAGAACTAACTACCGATCCGGCAACTGGGATAGTTCCAAATCCACCGAGAATTAATTTCCGTACGACGTCCGCCCGCTGAGGTTTTGGGGCACTCGGAATCTTGGAACTCGGTTCAAGTATCGTGCCTTCTTGTATTTTATTAACGCTAACGCTTTTATCGGGAGATGTCACGGCTTTATTACCAATCTGCTATGCGGGGGGATTGTGACAAGGGATGAGCTATGCCGACGAACCATATTATACGCACAGTTACTGAGGTTAAACATTCAGAGTTTGGCCCCAAGTCAGGAGAAGGCCAGGCTAGGTGGAGGAGCCTCGGAGGCCGTACCAACGTAGGCTGTCATTGTACGGCCGTGATAGCTCTGCATTCTGGGATGGAGTTACACGCGCAGATTCCCGTCAGGGCGAAACATTTGATCGCAGCCTTCGAGGCCGGAAAGTGTATCCGTGAGCATGGGCAGTGCACATTCGCGGGCAATAGCATCGAACATATACGCTTGCTCAGGGAATAGCTGAGAATCAAAAACGGATGGTTTATATCGTACAAGTGAGGAGGCATAGTAAGTTACAGCGTAGCGTGCCAACGATGGTGGCATAGGAGATAGGCGTGTCTTATACAAGCTTGGCGAAATAGAGGCATCGAAAATAGGCTCGCTTGATGGACAAAGTATGTCTTTGATTTCCCAAGTAATGTTGTCCACTTCAAGTTGGTTAACTCTGCCTAAAGAGAGTAGTGGTGCTTGACGAATTGATTCGTAGAATTTCACCTGCCCATTGAATCGTCTGCTTAGCCCGAATATTTCCCTCCAGTTTTCGGGCCTCTCGACTTCCCGAAAATGCTTTAAAAATAATTTTCCTGTAACGCTAGATGGAGAAAGATCGGATGGCATGTAAACCAGAAGTAGTGGCCATGCCGCCTTTGTATCTACGGCTACTACTTGAATTAGCCCACCTACTTGGCAGGACCCAAGATTTGCATCCTGAATCTGGGTGCCAATCTCTGGGATATTTCCGAGAAGCCTTTTTACGTCTAGTTTCGTTCCCACTGGCATCTGATATCCAGTACGTGCCTCGTATAAAAGACGAAAGACACCGTCTTTGACAGTCAGAGAATCGCCTGCGACTGTGCGGGCTCTGTTGGGGCTAAAGCTGAGGCCATGTCCGATAAACTTCCCAACTAGAAGCGATGAGTGGGTGTGCAAGAGCTCGGCTTTAGCGAAATTCAACATCGCATAGTAGTACAACAAGCATGCGGAGCGGTTGGGGACAGAAAGTGCTGCCTGAAAGTTGCTCAACGCCTGACGGAGAAAGTTTCTGTACTCCTTCCACAGCTTATTCTTCTGAGCAAGTGTTCCAGGAAATCGCTGCCGACCGAAAGAAGCGATTTCTGAATGCCTCCTAAGCACCTCCAGTAGGAGGGGAAAGGATGCGGCCTCATTCCAGTAATTAGGTTGCCGGAATGGGTCACATGGAGGGAGTAAATGCCAATTATTATAAGGCCGGTGTGACGGAAGGGGCAATTTTACCTGCCGATAAACGGGGGATTTATGGCATTGCCATCTTATGTAGTAAGCTCTTCGAGGGCTTGAGGGCTAATCATCCCGTCAGCAAGGCCTCGCATAATTACGTAGGGTTGCATGAGGGGATTCAAGAAACGATACCTAAACTTCTTAGTGGTGCCTTCCTTGCTTAGCACTGGGCCACGATCACTGGAAAGAGAGTTTAGGTGCATCGCAAATTGTGGGATGTCATATTTTTTCCCCATTACCTTAGATAATGGCTCTCTGAGGCCAGCTGCTGGAAAGAATCCCCGCTCATCCCCGCGGGCGCACGCACAAGCTAAGAGAACCTGCTTATACATATTCTCTCGTGTACTAAAAGTTGCTCGATAGTAAAGATCATGAATGCTTTCTTGTGCTCGCTTCAATGCACTTTTTATGGCGATATCTACATCTTCTGATGAGACGTTGTCGGAATCACTGTAGCTAGCTGATACTCCTGCTTGTTGGGCAAGCAGGTGTGTGTAGTGGGGTAGTCCCTGAGACAAGGCGGTAATTCTCTCAATTACTTTTTTATCAGCCGTCATATCTACTGATGCAAAACCGCGTGTTACGATATCGGACAACTCGTAGCGTGACATTCGAGGCATGTGGATCTGTGCGAGTGCTCGTTCGATTGAGGCGTGCTCGTGGATTAGTTCATCTACATTGTCTGCTACCCCAACTATCACGACTGTTACCGGAAGAATTTCATCACTAAGCGTCTTAAGTGTATCTGCAAATGCACGGTGAATTTCACCATCGGTCACCCTGTCGAACTCATCAAAGAAGATAACGATTTGATTTTTTCCTGCCAAGGATTTTATTGCAAATCGTACATGGTCGGGCGTGATCGCCTCGCCGGAGGCAAATATTTCTAACGCGCTTATTATGTTTTGTTTCTGCGTGCCATTAAATCCTATGACCGAAGTGGTGGAAATGAATTTTATTTCAGCAAACGCTTTCTTCCATATCGAGCTAAAGCTGTCATTGCTCTGACAGTTAATTTTAATTGAAAGGGCATCTTGAGGAAGAATTATTTCCTTTGATACGGTAGCGAGTGAAGTTTTTCCCACGCCCCGCTCGCCGTAGATGACTACGTGTTGTCCGGGCTCTGCTACCGCATCGTTGACGCTTAATAGTTGCTCGGCCCGGCCCGCAAACAAATCTCGATTGGTAATCGGGGCAGAAGGGCTAAATGCACTTCGGATCCGTCGCTCGGCGGCCAGCTTGCGGGCAAGCTCTTCGTTGGTACTCATCGGACTCCCGGGTAACTTCGAGACTGAGGGGCTCACTTCGGAGCCTTGAAGGTCAGCATACCTACAAGATCACTAACTTAGCAACCGCTGGTCGCAGTCAAGGGGGTATTTATCATAGTTCATGTAGATATAGGTAACTTGGAACGGAAGCTCAAAGGAGCCAATCTGGGGAGCCAATGTCTTCAAACGTGCTCCGACCGTTTCCGATCTAACCGGAAGTTTTCCCAGGCAGGAGGCTCCCCGCCCGACTCCCTCAGATCGTCCCAGACACCCAACTCGTGGCTGGGGGTCAAGGGGTCGCAGGTTCAAATCCTGTCGTCCCGACCAGGTTTTAGCTGGTCGGCAGGGGTTTCGGAGTTTCTCCGGAGCCCCTTTTTCGATCTTCGGGAGCCAGTTGGGGTCAAGTGCGCTTGGGGATGTTCACGCAGAATCAGGTCGGTGCCTCGAACATGGGGGCCGTATGGCACCTGATCTTCCGCCGCATCCGGCCAGCGCCGGTGCCAACGAGCGAATCCGAGCGTCACTCCAGCGAGTGTTTCAGCCGACGTGGTCGGTGTGCGGATGAGTGAGGATGGCCAGGTCGACTCCGTCCGGTGGGAAGCCCGCGTCCGCCGGCCTGCTCAGGTAGGGCGTGTCCAGGTTGTGTCAGGCAGGGGCGGCGCGCTGCCGGTGTCCTACCAGGACACTCAGGTTCCTCACCCGGAATGCGGAAGTATGGCTGGAGACGCTGTAGGACGCCGTCGTCGCGGCGAAGTCCTGCCGAAGCTGGCGTGGCCGCGGGCAGCGGAGATGAACCGGTCGGCGGTGGTGTCACCTCGTCGACGCGGTGCACGACGAGGTGACACCGATCATCCACGCGAGTGCGGTTTCATGGGAGTTTCCCCTGATCAGGTGGGTGAAGACGGTCAACGCGCCGCGACGGGTTGACCGTCCACTCAGCTCAGGAGCCCATCAACGCCGCGACGCCGTCATCGGTCAGCGTTTGCGCGGCGGCACCGCCACGGCGGCCAGGTCGGCCACCGACGGCCGGTTCATCACGATTTCGGCGTCGATCGAGGTGCCGGACCATTCCTCCAGCATGACCACTAGGGAGATCCCGCTCTGGGAGTCGAGCCCGTAGGCGCTCAGTGGCAGCTCAGGGTCGATCTCGTCCGGTTCCATCGCCAGCAGTTCGGCCAGGTGGCGGCGGATCACCTCGACCGCCGCCTCGACACTGACGTCCTGCTCCTCACATGCCCCGGTCACCTGCTTGACCACCTCTCCAGCACCTTGAGGGTCCCGGATCTGGCCCGTGCGGCGCATTCCCTGCGCTGGATCTTGCCGCTGGTGGTCCGCGGTATCTGACCCTTCAGTACGGCCAGGACCGAGACGGGGGCGGGCAGCACACGGGCGACCGCGATCCCCGCCGCGCGCACCGCGGTACGCAGCACCTCGGGGTCCCGCTCGGTTGTCCCCAGCACCACCGTCACCCCGGGCTCGTCCTCGGCCAGCGGCCAGGCGGCGGCGGGCTGGTGGGCGAAGGCCGGGTGTGCGGCGGTCGCCACCGCCTCGGCGTCCTGGGGGTAGTAGTTGATGCCGCCGATGATCAGGATGTCCTTGATCCGGCCGGTGACGAACAGCTCGCCGTCGGAGAGGAATCCGAGGTCACCGCTGCGCACATGGGTCCCCTCCCCGTCGTCGTCAACCCCGGCCAGGCGGGCTCCGAAGGTCTCCTCGGACGCGTCAGGGCGCTGCCAGTAGCCGTGACCGTTGCTTGGTGAGCGCACCCAGATCTCTCCGACCGTTCGTTCGCCCAGCTCCAGCCTTGTTCGCGGGTCGACGATCCGTACCTCGGCATCGTCGGTCGGCGGGCCGTTGCTCACGAGCTGAAGGCCCGCGTCGAGGTCGTCGGTCTCCTCCACCTTGCCCTCGGCGAGCAGCGTCCGGTCCACTCGCAGGGAGACCACCGGGGTCAGCGACGGCGCGACCGTGACCACCAGAGTGGTCTCCGCCATGCCGTACCCGGGGCGGAAAGCCTCCGGGCGGAAGCCGGACGGGGCGAACGCCTCGGCGAACCGGTCCAGAGTGCGGGCCTGTACCGGTTCCGACCCGTTGGCCGCCAGCCGCCATGGCGACAGGTCCAGCGACGCGCGGGTGGACTCGTCGGTGCTGTTGACGCACATGTTGTAGGCGAAGTCGGGGGCGGCGCTGAAGACGTCCTCACATGCGGAGATCGCCCGCAGCCACGTCAGCGGATCGCGTACGAACGACATGGGCTCCATGCGGACGAGGTCGGCACCCGAGACCAGGGGCAGCACCAGGCCGGTGCACAAGCCCATGTCGTGGAAGAGCGGCAGCCAGCTCACCACGGTGGTGCGTTCGGTCACGTCAAGCCGTTTGGCCAGGGAGACCTGGTTGGCGACCAGGTTTCCGTGACTGATGACCACGCCGCGCGGATCGCCGGTGGAGCCGGAGGTGTACTGGAGCATGGCGATGCCGCCCGGGTCGAAGGCGAGTGGGTCGGGTTCCGCCAGAACCTCCTCGTCGTCGGCGGTCACCGGAATCACGAGCATGCCTGCCAGGCCGTCCGGCTCCGCCTCGGGGCAAATCATGACGCGCGCCCCGCAGTCACGGCTGATCGACCTCAGCCGGTTATCGGCGGAGCCGGCCTGCGGCTCCGGTACCGGTACCGCGATCGATCCCGCGTACAGGCATGCCAGGAAGCCGATGTGGAAAGCGAAGCCGGGTGCCGCGGGGAGCAGCACGCGGTCGCCCCGCACCCCCGCCGCGCGCAGCCGGGCCGCGACGCCCCTGACCCGCAGGTCCAGCTGGGCGGCGGTCAGCCGCTCGACGACATCGCCGCGGCTGTTCAGCATGGTCATCAAGGTCCGGTCCCGGCCGGGTCCGGTGGCGGCGGCGCGCAGCGCGCCGACGATCGTCGTATCCCGTGTCGAGGCGGGGTCGAAAGTGCTCACCGGGCGGCTCCTCTCCATTGCCCGCGCTCGCCGTACTCGGCCAGCCAGCCTTCGAACGCGTCCTCGTCGGGGAGGACGATGCTGGAGCAGGCCAGTACGGCGAGGTTCTGGCGCATCGGCGTGATCGTCACAACGGTCCGCCCGGCGCGGTGGGCGCTGTACATCTCCGCGGCGGTGCCCATGCTCGCCTGATGCTCCGGGAGCCAGGCCACGCACACGTCGCTGGCCGCCGCGAGGTCGGTGAGCCGGTGAAAGACGCCGACCAGCTCGGTGAGCGCCTCGTTCAGTTCCTCGCGCCGGATGACCGGCTGATCGGCCAGCGCCGAGTGGGAGGCACGGACGGCCACCTCGCGATCGCCGATCCACTGGCTCATCAGCCTGCCCGGCTCATTGATCACAGCGTCGGGGTACCGGCGCGAGATCAGCTCGCTCAGCCGGTCGCGGTAACACTGGTCGGCAAGGTCGGCGCCATGCCGCGACCCCTGCATCACACCGGCCAGGAAGAAGGTGGGCGGGCTCACTCGTCCACCGCCGCGTACTCGGGCATCGCCGGGTTGCCGACGGGCGCCACCCGGTCGTGGATCGCCGCCGCTTCGAGCAGGATCGCGATCACGTGGGAGGGGTCCTCGCCCACCGCCTCCGAGACCAGGGCGAGGTCGGTGTCGAACCGGCGGGTGCCGGGAAGGCTCACAGCGCCCTGGTTGTCTTTGGTGAGAAGCCCGTCCGCGGCGGGTTTCACTCCGGCAGCCCGGCCGGTGAGGGGGAACACCACCTCGCGCAGGTGGAGATCGCCGGGGTGGACCACGCGGATGGAGACGTTGTTCTGCTCCGGATGCGTCAGCAGGGGCCGGACGATCGCCGGCGGCGGTGGCACCTCGGTCAGCGCGGTGTCGCGGCGGAGGCTGAAAGCCCGGGACACGACGTTGTGCCCGCGCCGAGGGCTGAATCTGACGTATTCCAGCACGATCTCGTCACGTTCGGGACGCCAGGTGGCCCGGACCCGGGAGGGAGCGGGTGAGTTGTCGGCGCGCACGCGCAGCGGGAAGGCGTCGGCGACGGTACGGACCACACCGTCGGCCACGTTGGCCAGGTCGAGGTGGAGTGGCACCCGGTGCAGAAGATAGGGGTCGAGTACGGTGACCCGCGTTTCTTCGAAATAGACGGCCGCGACATGGCGGCCGTCCATGAGATATTCGGCCGAGACCCCGGTTTGCTCGGCGACGAGCCGCCCCACCTCGAAGGACTGGAACGCACAGGATAGGCCGAGATGTTTCGGATAATCTTTGTCGCCGAAGTGCTCGTGGAATTGGATGGCGCTATTGTAGGGGATCCCTAAGAGCACCCGTTCCAAGGCGTCGGCGTGTATCTTCTCGTACTCTTTCGTGGCGGACGGCCCCGTCATCGCCCCACCTCTGTGTCATGAAAGGATTTACTCCCGTGTTCTTTCGTGAATGTCAAGATTTCATCCCCGTCGCATTCACCCGATACTGGCTGGACCCTATGCCGGAACCGTCGTTAGTGAACACCCCTAATGAGCACCCCTAAGGTCCGTGAGGATCACCGCCGCGGGCCGATGCCGGTGGGCGGGCAGAAGTCGTGTGGCCGCCGAGGCTGGGTTTCCGAAGCCAGGTCGGGGTGAAGGGCAGGCCGGTCTCGTTGGGTATCAGCGCCGCCCGCGAAGCCGGAGACGGCTCCCTGGAGGCCAACCTCATCGGTTCCCTGGCCTACCAGATTGCCAACGTAGGCGACGCGCAGGAAAGTGTGGCACTGACCCGTGCCGCACTGGACGCGGCCGGACGGTATGCCTCACCGCGTATCCGCGCGTTGACCTGGGATCGCCTTGCTTGGGCGCACGCTCGCGCCGGAGAGGCCCAGCCCGCTATCAGAGCGTTGGGTGAGGCGAGCGCCGCCCTGGCGGGCACGGCAGGAGGCGACGAGCCGTCGTACCTGTACTGGGTCAGCCCTGATGAGCTCCAGGTCATGGAGGCTCGCGCCTACACCGAGTTGCGCCGCCCGCTGCGTGCCGTTCCTCTGCTGAGTGAGGTGTTGACGCGCTACGACGCCACCCATGTCCGGGAACTCGCGCTGTACCTGTCGTGGCTCTCCGTCGCGCTCGCCGATGCCAACGAGCCCGGGGAGGCGGCGCACACGGCGGCGCGGATGTTGGACATGTCCGCCGACCTCAGCAGCGACCGCACCACCCAGCGCGCCCGCGTGGTCCTGGCACGGCTCAAACCCTACGCCGACGTCCCCGAGGTGCGAGAGCTGCTGACCCGCTACCCCATGAGCGCCTGAACCCTTCCGAGCCCCGGATTTCCGCGTGACCAACTGAGTGACAACGACCCCGGACAAGGCTGGACGCCGGTGGACTACCGTGGACCGTATCCGCAGGTGGGGGCGGGTACCAGGCATGGTCCCGCCCCCTTCTGGGCTGCCTGGGGGTCAAGGGGTCGCAGGTCTGACTACCGCGTCGAGCGTGTTTCCGATTCAGGTCGGATGCTTCTTTTCCTGTTTCGCTGTTACGTCCTGTATCGGAAGAGGATCCGGCCCCGGTTGAGGTCGTACGGGCTGAGTTCTACGAGCACCCGGTCGTACGGCAAGATCTTGATGTAGTTCTTTCTTATCTTCCCGCTGATGTGCGCCAGCACCTTGTGCCCGTTCTGGAGCTCTACCTTGAAGGTGGCGTTGCGCAGGCACTCGATGACGGTGCCCTCGATTTCGATGCCGTCTGTTGTTCTTGTCATTTTCCTGCACTTCTCCGATCGGTGACTGTGGGGTCGTTGAGGAGACGAATTCCGTTGAAGCAACCGTGATCGAGGTGCCCCGGTTGTCGCGAGTGGCTGTTCCGCGCGTTACGGGAAGCGATGTCAGCTCAGCTCGGCGGGTGCTGCCGGGCCCGGTCCCCTCGCGCGGTGATGCGGTGGGGCGTCAGCGGAGCACCAGCTCCAGGTTGCTGCTCGCATGCCGGGCGCCGATGCCCTCGAACAGCGCCACGGCCGCCCGGTTGGATTCGGTCACCTCGGCCGACGCCGTTTCGATCCCGTGGTGGTGCAGCGAACCCAGCACGTGGGCGAGCAGCGCCCGAGCGATACCGCGGCGGTGCTGGTCGGATCGGACCGCTACCAGCCCGATCCGTGGCTGCCGGGGCACCGGCGCCACCCGGACCAGTCCCACGTATTCATCGGACTGGGCTGCCACCGCGTACTTCGACGGGTCCATCGGGATAGCGCCGTCCGGGCGGGGCACCACCTCGGCGGGCATCTCCTGCCAGCCGACGGTGGCCTCGACCTCGTCGCGAATCACGCGGTCCAACGTACGCAGAGGGCCCTCCTCCGCCTCGCCGACGGCCACTATCGTCACGTCCGACGGTGGTAGCACTGAGCCGAGTCCCGTGACCCGCGGGTCGGTGGGCACCAGATACTCCAACTCGCGGCGTCGGGTCGTGAAACCGGCTCGTTCCCAGTTGGACGTCAGGTCGAGGTCAACCTCGTCGACCAGCGTGTACAGCGGCTTCGGGAGGTCCGCCAGCATGGCGTCGGCGAGTTGGTCAAAGACCGTGCCGTGCCATGCGTCGATGCTGAGGAAGATCCGCCCGTCGGGTCTGCGTGAAGCGTAGCCACGGCCGACCACCCGGTCGTCCTCCACGGCGTGCCACTGCCTCTCCGCGACCCGCGCGATCACTGCGGCATGCTCGCCCATGCCCGAAGTGAGATGCACAGAATTCATAGGTTGTCGCCTTTCGGGGTTGCCTTGTCGAGGCGCTCCCGGCGACACCTACGTCAATCGCCCGACCGTGACGACGAGGGGGAGCACCCATATCGATGCAGCGTTCATGGGTCTCACCTCCTCGTGCGATGTCACGGTCCGCAGAACGGTATCGGCCTGAATGTCGTCCCGTCCAACCATTTTCCCGCCGACCGACTCGGCAGCCGCCGACGCGCTCATCTGCCGCGATTCGCGAGCCCCCGGCCCGGCTCCGGATTGACCATGTCAACCATCCGCCACCTCCCCGGTCCCTTGGACTCGACCCTGTGACGTGCTGCTGGATAGCCTGGCGGCGAGAAGGGCCGATCAACGGGGGAGGCGGCCCGTGAGGCGTAGCTTCGGAACGCGGTGAGGTCCGGATCCGCCGGATTCGTCGGCGGCAGCGGCAGCCGATCCGATGGGTGCCGTATGCGTCAGTGAAAAAGCCGTATGCGTCAGCGGAAAATCGCATACCGGCTGACGGGGATTTCGGGTGGCCGACGAGATTTGTCGGAGCCGGGCTGAAGGTAGGTCGTTCGGCTTCGATGTTCGCCTGGTACGGGTGCGTCCGGATGTCGTATGGCTGGAAGGTCTTGGGTGATGGACGACGAACCGCGGTCGGTGTGGGCGTTCGTGGGTGAGGGCGGGCGCTGGCCTTCTGCGATCTTCAGTTCCCGGGACCGGGCGGAGGAGTGGATCAGCGCCTGTCGGCTGACAGGAATGCTCACCGAGTACCCGCTCGATGTTCCGGTCTACGAGTGGGCTGTCGACAACGGATACTTCCGGCCGGGCAGACCGGAACACTCGACCGTCGGCTTCGTCGGCCGGTTCACCACCGCACACCAGGAGCACGAGCACTACGAGAACGGCGCTGCCGACTGAGGGTTGGTTGACCTCGGTCATGAGTGAGCACCGCTGCGCGGAGACCAACGTTGGGCCGTACGTCGCATACGACGCCGAACAACTCGCACGTCACCGAGGGGCGTTCATAGCTGCTCGAACGCTGTTGAGCCAACGCCTTCGAACCGGTTCCGAGGTGGAAGGCTCTCCGTCCGGACGTCCTCAGATACCCCGAAGGGGGCGCAGGTTCAAATCCACGCGGACCGGTTCTGCCTCTTTGTAACCCTCTTCATGACATGGCCTGATCTCGTGACGGTGGACCGTATCGCTGATGTCCTCCACCGGCATGTCGTGTGCGCTCAGGATGGATACGAAACTGTGGCGGAGTTCGCGGGGCGTCCGGTCCTCGCCGAGTCCCGCCAACGTGGTGATGACCCCCGGCGCCTGCCGTCGGGATCGGCATGATGGCGTGACGCGTCACCCGAGGCCGTCCGTTCGGCGACCCGGATCACGTCCCCTCGGCGGGGTCCGTCGAATTACATGCACTCGGTGTTTCCGCAGGTCGCGGTGGGTGTCCGTGCGGGGAGCCGGTCGACGCCGCCACGGTGGTGGCCGCCGGGACCGGGCCTGACAGGGCGTCGCGTGCACCGCGTCGGCGTCGGAGCCGCCAGGGGTCCGGGGTGCCTGGCGGACGGCACCGGGATGTGCCCGCCGATGGACGGGATCCTCCCGGTCCCGGCTTCGGCGGCGGGTTCAGATGTTCACACAAGTTGGTTCGAGATCATTGACGAGCCTCTGTAATGATCCTTATGGTTTGCGCAGATTGATCATTTTTGAGACGGGGGCGTTCTCATGCGGGTGGTCGTAGGTTTAGTCGTTGCTGCCTTGGTGGCCGGTCTGGCACCTCCCTCACCCGCCGCACCACCGCGGGTCACCACCTCGGGCGCGGTTCCGGTCGCCGCCACGACGCGGACACAGGCCGAGGAGAAACCGGTCACCAAGCGGCAGGCGCTCGCGCAGGCCGCCGACGTGACGTACGCGCACGACGCCAACGGCCGGGTGACCGGCATGTTCGCCCAGCCGGGCGGCGGTTCGAAGATCAGTCATGATTCCGCGGGCAACATCACGGAGGTCCGCGACCTGCCCGCCGGCACGCTGGCGGTGGCCCAGGTCTCCCCGCCCTACGCCGTTCCGGGCACCGGCGTGAAGATCTACGGCACCGCGTTCGGCACGGACAAGTCCGCGGTGTCGGTCTCCTTCGGCGGTACCACCGCTGCTCCCAGCGCCGTCACCGACCACACCGTCACCGTGACGGTTCCCGGTGGGGCCGCCTCGGGCGACGTCACCGTGACCGTCGGCGGCAAGTCCGCCGTCTGGAAGGGCTTCAAGGTCACCGGAGCCCGGCCCAAGCCCGATGTCTCCCTGACCGGCATCACGGTCGGCGACGCGGGAGCCGAGCTGGCCGTGTCCGGCAGCGGTTTCGACGAGGAGAAGACCCGCAACGTCGCCTCGCTCAACGGATCGAAGATCCCGGTGACGCATGCCACCACGGGCGACCTGAAAGTCAGGCTTCCACGGGGTCCCGCGTTCGGGCACCTGAAGGTCGTCAACCCCGGCGGTAGCGCGGTCTCCGCCGGTGACGTGGTCGTCCCGCCCGCACCCTACCTGGCCGCCAACATCGGTACCGGTGGCGCGGTGCGGCTGGCCCAGAACACCCTCACCGCGGTCCAGGTCGGCGCGGCGGAGCAGATCGCGATGGCGCTGTTCGAGGTGGAGGCCGGTCATCGCGCCATGCTCTACATGTCCGGCAGGACCTTCTCCGACTGCCTTCCCCTCACCGTGTACGGCCCCGACGGGACCACACTGCACAGCCAGAACATGTGCACGACCACGTGGGAATGGGAGTTGCCGGAAGGCTCGGAGGCCGGAACCTACGCCGTGCTGCTCGACCCGAAGGACGCCCAGACCGGCAAGGTGGACATTCTGACCTCCACCGGCAACGACACCACGGCCGCGCTCGCCCTGGACGGGGCGCAGGGGTCCCTCACCACGAGCCTCCCCGGCCAGCAGGCCGTCTTCACCTTCACCGGAACGGCCGGGCAGCGGGTCTTCACCAAGCTCGGCATGCCAGCCGGTACGAAGGCCTGCGACGTGGTCGCCAGTGTGCGCGCCCCCGACGGCACCGATCTGGCGAAGGACACGTGCGTGTACACGGCCGACTCCTTCCTCGACACCGTCACACTGCCGGCAACCGGCACGTACCGTGTGGTCGTCAATCCCAAGGGCCTGATCACCGGCACGTACAAGGCGACGGTGCTGAGCGTGCCCGCCGATGTGTCGGTGGCGACCTCGCTGGACGCGGCCGCGGCGTCGGTGGCGATTGTGAAGCCGGGTCAGAACGGGGCGGTGACGTTCACCGGTGTGGCGGGGCAGCGGGTTTTCACCAAGCTGACTGTTCCGGCGGGTGCGCCTTCCTGCGCGTTGGATGTGCGGCTGCTCAAGCCGGACGGCACCGAGTTGGTCAAGAACGCCTGCCTTTATCAGGCGACCGACTACTTCGACACGGTCGTTCTGCCTGTCGGCGGTGTGTACCGGTTCACGGTTGATCCCAAGGACGCCTGGACGGGTACGCCGACGTTGCAGGTGGTGAGTGTGCCCGCCGATGTGGTGGTGGCGACCTCGCCGGACGCGGCCGCGGCGTCGGTGGCGATCGTGAAGCCGGGTCAGAACGGGGCGGTGACGTTCACCGGTACGGCGGGGCAGCGGGTCTTCACCAAGCTGACCGTCCCGGCGGGTGCGCCCTCCTGCGCTCTGGACGTGCGGCTGCTCAAGCCGGACGGCACCGAGCTGGAGGGGAGCTCCTGCGTTTACCAGGCGAACGACTACTTCGACACGGTCGTTCTGCCTGCCGATGGTGTTTATCGGTTCACGATCAACCCCAGGGACGCCTGGACGGGTACGCCGACGTTGCAGGTGGTGAGTGTGCCCGCCGATGCGGTGGTGGCGACCTCGCCGGACGCGGCCGCGGCGTCGGTGGCGATCGTGAAGCCGGGTCAGAACGGGGCGGTGACGTTCACCGGTACGGCGGGGCAGCGGGTCTTCACCAAATTGACTGTCCCGGCGGGTGCGCCTTCCTGCGCGTTGGATGTGCGGCTGCTCAAGCCGGACGGCACCGAGCTGGTCAAGAACACCTGTCTTTATCAGGCGACCGACTACTTCGACACGGTCGTTCTGCCTGCCGATGGTGTCTATCGGTTCACGGTCAACCCCAAGGACGCCTGGACGGGCACGCCGACGCTGCAGGTGCTGAACGTACCCGCCGACGTGCAGAAGACGGCGACCGTCGGCGGGCCGGACGTCGTCGTCACCACGACCAAGGCCGGACAGGACTCGGCGGTCACCTTCACCGCCACCGCCGGGCAGAGCGTCAAGATCACCATGGTGGACGAGACGTACGCGAGCTGCCTCACCACGGAGCTGTGGCCGCCCACCGGTGCGCGCCTGTGGTCCGCGTGCCTGTCCAAGAACGGCAACCGCACCGCCACCCTGACGGTCACCGGCACCCACACCCTCAAGATCAGTCCCAAGGACGCCGAGACGGGGGCGGCCACCATTCGCGTCGCGTCCGCGGCCACCGTCGCGCGTACCGCCAAGCAGGCCGCGAAACCCGCCAAGCAGGCCGCGAAACCCACGAAGACGGACCGGGGGACATCACCCGACGAAGCCGGGCGCGGCGCGTCCGTGGCGACGTTCACCGCCAAGACGGACCGGGGGACACCACCCGACGAAGCCGAGCGTGGCGCGCCGATGGCGACGTTCACCGCGAAGAGGCCCAAGGAGGCGAGCCTCACCGGGGTCGTGAGGACCACCACGGGGCTGCCGCTGCCCGGCGTCACGCTGCGCGCCGACGGCCGCGAGGCCCGTACGGACGCCAAGGGCGCCTTCCGCCTCACCGACCTGCGCCAAGGCGTGCGCCGCCTGCGGATCGACGGCCGTAGCGCCTCGACGGGTAAGCTCACGTACGGCGTGTTCGACGTGCAGGTGCCGCTCAAGGCGGGCGTCAACGAGTTGTTCTACACGCCGTACCTGCCCGCCCTGGACACCGACTACGAGATCGACATTCCCTCGCCGACCACCGAGGAGGTCGTGCTCTCCAACCCGGGCGTGCCCGGCCTGGAGGTGCGCATCCCGGCGGGCGTGACGATCGAGGACGCCGACGGCAAGCCCGTACGGCGGGTCGGCGTCACCCCGATCCCGGTGGACCGCACGCCCATCCCCATGCCGGACGGCGTGCGCGTACCCGTCTACTACACGGTCCAGCCCGCGGGAGGCCGTCTGGTGGGCGGGACCGCCCGGATCGTCTACCCGAACTACCTGAAGCTCCCGGCGGGGCAGCGGGTCAACTTCTGGCACTACGACAAGAGCGGCGAGGGCTGGGAGATCTTCGGCGCGGGCAAGGTCGACCAGGCCGCCCGGCACGTCGTCCCCGACGCGGGCACGGCCATCTCCGACTTCGACGGCGCGATGATCAACGTGCCGGGCAACGAGGAGCCGCTGGCGAAGTGGCTGCTGAAGTTCATGAACTCCGCGGGCGACCCCGTCGACCTCGGCAGCGGGCTGTTCACCCTGAGCCAGACCGACCTCATGGTGGACGATGTCATGCCGCTGACCGTCAACCGCGGCTACAACCCGGGCGACACCCGCAAGCGCTCCATGGGCATCGGGAGCAACGACCTGTACAACATGTACCTGTCGTCGCGTAAGCAGTACGAGGAGGCCGACCTCAACTTCCCCGACGGGTCCCAGGTGCACTACGTGCGGACCTCGCCGGGCACCGGGTTCTGCGACGCCGTCTTCGAGGCACGCGACACCTCGCCGGAGTTCACCGGGTCGGGCTTCCGCTATGTGGGCGAGTGCAACAGGGGCTTCTGGCACCTCAAACTGCGCAACGGCATGACCTACGTCTTCGGCGACGAGGCGCCGTTGCAGGAGATCCGTGACACGCAGGGCAACACCGTCAAGATCCTGCGCAAGTACAAGAACAGCTTCGGCAGCTACCTCGGGCCGATCACGGAGGTCCGCTCGCCGAACGGGTTCGGGCTCAGCTACTCGTACGACGCCGCCGACCGGGTCACCAAGGTGGAGGACAACGCGGGCCGTTCGGTGACGTACGGCTACGAGGGCGACCGGCTCAGGACCGTGACCGGCCCGACCGGCCAGGCCACCACCTACGGCTACGACACCGCGGGCCGGATGAACGCCATCACCGACGCCCGCGGCCACATCTACCTGACCAATGTCTACGACGCCAACGGCAGGGTCGCCACCCAGACGGTCCTCGGTCAGGGCACTTACACCTTCGCCTACACCCTCAACGGCTCGCGGGTCGTCGCCACCCAGGTCACCGAGCCGGACGGCGCCGTACGCAAGACCACCTACGACGACCTCGGTTACCTGGCCACCGACACCCAGGCGGCGGGCACCGGCCGCGAGCACACCGTCAGGATCACCCGCGACCCGGACAGCGACCTGCCCAGGACGATCGACGACGGCCTCGGCCGTACCACGACGATGACCTACGACCCCGCGGGCAACCCCCTGGAGCTCAAGGGCGCGGCGGGGTCGGCCACCGTGACCGGCCGGGCCACCTACCAGGGCACTCCGTACGGCAGGCCGGACACGCTGACCGACCCCACGGGAGCCGTCACCCGCTTCGAGTACGACGCGCACGGCAACCCGGAGAAGATCACCGACGCGAACGGCCGTACCTGGAGGACCAGCTACGACGCCCAGGGCCGCCCGCGCACCCAGACCACCCCGCAGGGGCGCGTCACCACCTACGACTACGTCGACGGCGCCCTGAGCACGGTGACCGACCCGGAGGGACGCAAGACCCGCTTCGTCCGGGACGCGGCCAACCGCGTGATCGAGACGATCGCCCCTGACGGGACCCTGACCAAGCGGGTCTACGACGCGGCCGACATGCTCAGGTCGGTCACCGACGCGGGCGGCGACGAGACGGCCTTCGAGTACGACGAGAACGGCAACATCACCTCGGTCGAGGACGCCCGCGGAAAGATCACCTCCTACCGCTACGACACCGCCGACAGGCTGCTCGAACGCACCGACCCGCTCGGTGCGAAGGACACCTTCGCCTACGACGGCATGAACCGCCTGTCCACGGTCACCGACCGGCGCGGCAAGATCACCGAGTACCGCTACGACGAGCTCGGCCGCGCGACCTTCACCGGCTTCGGCAAGAACGGCCAGAGCTTCGAGTCGACGCAGAGTGCCCTGTACGACGACAGGGGCCGCATCCGCGAGCTGAACGACAGCACCGCCGGCGCCGGGAAGATCACCTACGGCTACGACGACCTCGACCACCTGATCTCCGAGACCAGCTCGGCGGGGACCGTCGGCTACAGCTACGACGCGGCCGGGCGCCTGAAGTCCATGACCGCCTCGGGCCAGCCCGCGGTCGGCTACGACTACTTCCCCAACGGCCTGCTCAAATCGGTCACCCGAGGCGCGGTCAGCACCGTGTACGGCTACGACGACGACGCGAGGATGACCTCCAAGTCACTGCCCGGCGGGATCACGGCCGCCTACGGCTACGACACCTCGGGCCTGCTGACCTCGATCGGCTACAAGCGGGGCACCGCCGACGTCGGCGACGTGGCCTACGAGTACGACAGGACAGGGCGCCGGACCCGGATGCACGGCGCCCTCGTACGCGCCCAGCTCCCCACGCCCGCGACCGGCCTCACCTACGACGACGCCAACCGGATGACCGGCAACGGCGGCAGGACCCTGGGCTACGACCCGGCAGGCAACCTGACCACCGACGGAGTCTTCACCTACAGCTGGAACGCCCGCGGCGAACTCGTGTCGGTGTCGGACGGCAGCGTCACCACGACCCTGGGCTACGACCCGGCAGGGCGCAGGGTCGGCAGCACCACGGGCTCCGACACCACCCGTTTCCGCTTCGACGGTGACGCCCTCATCGGCCAGAGCGGGCCCGGCGGGGCGGAGGTCTCCTTCCTCAACGGCTTCGGCCAGGACGAGGCCCTCGCCAGGATCGGCGGCGACGGCCAGGTCCAGGGACTGCTCCCCGACGCGCTCGGTTCCACCCTGGCCCTGACCAACGGCTCGGGCCAGATCACCACCACCTACGGCTACGACCTGTTCGGCGCCACCACGTCCTCCACGGCCGGCGACCCCAACACCGTGCGCTGGACCGGCCGGGTCTCCGGCCCGCCGATCCCCGGCGGGCTGCAGGACAACAGATCCCGCCTGTACTCCCCGTCGCTGCGCCGTTTCGTCTCCGAGGACACCATCGGCTTCGGCGGCGGCTACAACCTCTACGAGTACGCGCTGGGCAACCCGGTCGACTACACCGACCCCGACGGCACGATCCCGCCGCAGGTGGTCGCCGCCGCGGGCGCGTGCGTCGGCAACGGCCTGGTCAACACCGTCGCCGGTGCGCTGCTCGGCCGAAAGCACTCCTTCGGCGACTACGCCCGGGGCTTCGGCAAGGGCTGCCTGGAAGGCGCCCTGGGCTCGATCACCTTCGGCGGCACCAAGTTCGCCCGCTTCGGCAGGTACGGCGATGAGGCGGTGGAAAGCGTCGGCAAGACCTGCCGCCTGACCAGCAGCTTCGTGCCGGGCACCAAGGTGCGGATGGAAGGCGGCGGCGCCAAGGCGATCGAGGAGGTGGCCGTCGGAGACCGGGTCCTGGCGACCGATCCCGCCACCGGGCTGACGAGCTCACAGCCGGTCGTGGCCACCATGACCAGCCAGGGCGCCAAGGACCTGGTCAAGGTGGGCGTCGCGGGCGGGGTGCTGGTCGCCACCGACAACCACCCGTTCTGGGTGCCCGCGCTGAGGACCTGGCTGCCCGCCTCCGCGCTGCGGCCGGGCATGTGGCTGCGTACCTCGGTGGGCACCCTCGTCCAGGTGTCGGCGGTGGAGACAGAGCACCGCGACAGCCAGCGTGTCCACAACCTCAGCGTGGAGGGCCCGAACACCTACCACGTGGTCCAGGGCGGGACCGACGTCCTCGTCCACAACAGCCCGCGCCCCAAGTACCCCTGCGGCTGGCTGTCCCCGTCGGAGTGGGCCAACTCCGTCAAGCGCGAGATCCGCGACAGGTACCGTGGCGACACCGGCTTCGAGAGCGGGCGGCACGGCGAGGGCTTCAAGGCCGCCGCCAGGGACCTCGAACGCTTCATCAGGGAGCACCCGGGTATGCTGCCTGAGGTCGAGAGGGAGCTGCGCGCCACCGCCAAACGCTGGATGGCCAACGGCAGATCCACCGGCCACTCCGGAGGATGGTGAGCGGTGCCCGCTGACACTCCGGCCACCGGCCCGGCCGGTGAACCCGCCTCGATCGCCGAGCTGATCGAGGCGGCGGAGGACGGCCCGGACGTCCCGGAGACGTTCGGGCGGTTGCTGCACGAGAGCGAGCGGCTGCTGAAGGAGGCTCCCGGCTCGGCCGACGCCCACTACGCGCGGGGCTACACGCTCTACCTGCTGGGTGCCCGCGCCGAGGCGCGGGCCGCCTTCGAGCGGGCGGAGCTGCTGCGGCGCGGGCATCAGTGGGCGCTGTTCCACCTCATCGTGCTCGCCTACCGCGACGGCGACCACGGCGCGGTGCTCGGCGCCTTCTCCCGGCTGGAGCGCGCCTTCTTCGAGGGCGAGGACAAGCTCTGGCGCTATCTGGTGGCCTGGGAGTACGAGCTGTGCTCGGCGGTCCGGCTCGGACTGGACGAGCACGTCGCCGCCCGCCTGCCGGAGCTGGTCGCCGAGTACACCGGCCGTCAGGACGACCCCGAGGAGATCCTGGAGCGGCCGGGCAGGCTGCTCCGGCTCTATGGCGAGCGGCCCGAGGGTCCGCTGCGCGACCTGCTGCGCGAACAGCTCGCCCGGCTGGTGCCCGGCGGCTGGGTCCGGCCGGACGAGCTCTAGGTCTCAGCCCAGCAGCGTGTCGCCCCAGTGCCCGCCGGGGGACACGCCGGGGGGACAGGCCCACAGCCCCGACCCCACGTGCCGGATGTAGGTCGAGAGCCGGTCGTCGGCGGCCAGCCTGCGCTGCACGGGCACGTACTGGCGGCGCGGGTCGCGCTGGTAGGCGAGAAAGAACAGGCCCGCGTCGAGGCGTCCCTGGGTGTCACTGCCGTCCACGAAGGAGTAGCCGCGCCGCATCAGCCGTACGCCGCCGTTGGCGGAGGGGTGGGCCAGGCTCACATGGGAGTCGGCGGGGAGCGCGGCCGGGTCGAAGCGGTCGCGCTCGCCCCTGCCGCCGAGCGGGGCGCCCTCGGTCTTCGTACGGCCGATCGTGGCCTCCTGGTCCTGCCGGGAGAGCTGGTCCCACGACTCCAGGTGCATGCGGATCCGCCGCGCGACCAGGTAGCTGCCGCCCGTCATCCACTCCGGCCCGTCGGCGGCACCCACCCAGACGTGCTGGTCGAGCGCGGCGTGGTCGTCGTGCGGGATGTTGTCGGTGCCGTCCTTGAAGCCCATGAGGTTGCGCGGGGTGAGTTGGGTGGGCGTGGTCGAGGAGGTCTTGCCGTACCCGAGCTGCGACCACCGTACGCTCACCCTGCCCAGCCCGATGCGGGCCAGCGTGCGGATGGCGTGCACCGCGACCTGCGGGTCGTCGGCGCACGCCTGGACGGCGATGTCGCCGCCACCGCGCGCCGGGTCGAGCTTCTCCCCGGGGAAGGGGGGCAGGTCGGCCAGCGCGGGAGGCCGCGAGGAGGCCAGGCCGAAGCGGTCCTCCCCTACGCGCTCGAACAGGGTGGGCCCGAATCCGACGGTCAGCGTCAGGCGGGAGACGGCCAGGTCAAGGGCCTCGCCGGAGTCGTCGTCGGCGCTGACCCGGCCCGCCGTCATCGACTCGGCGGCCCTGGTCCAGGAGACCAGGAGGGAGATCAGCTCCTCGCGCGTGCCCACGGTCACGTCGAAGGCCGCGAAGTGGAGGCGGTCCTGTACGGGCGTCGCGATGCCCGCCTGGTGCGGCCCATGGAAGGCCACGGCCGGTTCCAGTTTCGGTGCCGGTGCCGCCGCGCTCGTCGACGGCTCCGGCTCACCCAGCAGAAAGGCGCCCGCCGTCGCCGCCGCGCCGGCTACCACGCCCGCACCCGAGGCGGTCAGCAACCCGCGTCTGCTCAGTCTCCCCACCGGACCCCCTCCAGCGCCGGACCCCCAGAAGATCATGACTTTATCCTGCCGCCCGGCGGACTGCCATCCCGCACCGGTGAACGCGGGCAGCGGACCGAACCGGTCGAGTCGCCGCCGGGGCGTAGTGGAGCCGATCGGCCAGAGGCCATGCTCGGTCTTCGCGGACAGCGTCACGGAGCACGACACCGTCGCCCACATCGGCCGGCCGCTCGCCACGGCCGAACAGGACGAACGACAACATCGAGCGGATCGGCCATCGGGCGCCGCTGTCCGTCGAACGGTTCGTCACGGGGAACAGGCCCGGCTTCGGTCCCGCCCCCTGACGCGGGTGGGCGCGAAGGCGACGCGGGCGTCGTCCGGTTCAGCCCGCCCGCCCGCCGTGGATCGAGATGAAGGCCAGGAGGTGCGCGGCGGTCAGGGGCGGATCTTCGAGCATGGGTGAGTGTCCGACGCCGGGCAGCGACTCGACTTTCGCGCCCGGAACGGTTAGGTACCCGGCGGCGGACGAGGGGCGCCATCTCCGGTCCTCCCTACCGAAGATCACCAGTAGCGGCTTGCCGAGGACCGCCAGCCGGTCGGGAAGCGCGCGCTGCCTCAGGTAGTCTTCGGCCGCCCGCGATGTCGCGGTGAACGCGTGGTAGGTCATGCCGCGCGCGTCGTCCACCAGCTGTCGCGGGATCTCGTAGCCGTGGCGGCTGAACCCGGTGCTCATGGCCTGGCGGAGCAGGCCGTCGGTCCGGAGCCGCCACAGCAGTTGCCCGACGACGGGGACGGGCATGAGCAGGTCGGCGGGCCCCTGCCCGGTGAAGGCGTCCAGGCTGGGGCCGGTGCTGACGAGCGCGAGCGCGGTCACCAGATCGGGTCGTTGCTCGGTGAGGGCGGTGGCGACCGAGCCGCCGGTGGAGTGGCCGACCACCACGGCGTGCTTCACGCCGAGCCGGTCCAGCGCCGCGCCGACCCGGCGTCCCTGCTCCGGGATCCCGTAGCCGGGGCCGGCCGGTTTGGCCGAACGGCCGTGCCCGAGCAGGTCGATCCGGATGACGCGATGGGACCTGGCCAGCGCCGGAACCAGCGGATCCCACCAGCGGGCCGATCCGGCGAACCCGTGGATCAGCACGAGTGCCGGGGCGTCGCCGGGGCCGTCCTGGCGAAGGTGGATGTTCCCGCCGTCGAGGGGCAGGGTCGAGTCCCCGGTGGCCTCCGCGCTCTGCCACGCGACCGTCACCGTGTTCGCGGCGAGGAGTCCGGCGGTGGCGAGCAGGACGGCCGCGGAGATCAGGCGGCGGCGGTTCACGTCGGCCCGCCGGTGAGGGGGCCGCGGATCAATGTCGTCGGACCGGCGACGGTGCCGAGCCCTGGGGGAGTGGTCATGAGCCCACTGTCGCCGTCCGCGAACCCCGGTGGCTTGGACAAATGTTCCGTTCGGCCCGTTCGCGTAGCATGTGATGGTGCGGTCCACCGTGCACGAACGTGACAATGCGGCTGTGTGGGACGTCGCGCGTCCTGAGCGGCCCAGCCGGGTGGCCGGTGTGAGCATGGCCGGGTTCCGTGCCAGTTCCCGTGACATGGCCGCGGTCGGCCACCGGATGGTCCCGCACCCGGCCGTGACGCTGGCCCTTGAGTTCGGCGCCGGTACGCCCGTCGTGGACGACGACGCGGGGCGGCGGCAGCGGGGAAGCCTCGTCGCCGGGCTCGGGTTCGGGGCCGGAGGCGCGGTCTGGGTGCGGGGTGAGAACGTCGAATGCGTGCAGGTGCGCCTGTCCCCGGTGGTCGCGCACGCGGTCCTGGGCGTCTCCCCGGCCGACCTGGACGGTGCCGTGGTGGCCCTCGACGATCTGTGGGGCCGGGAGGCGTCGCGGATCCGTGAGCGGCTGGGCGATGTCCCGTCGTGGGAGGATCGCTTCGCGTTGACGGACGCCCTGCTCTTACGCCGGTGCGAGGCGGGGGCGTTCGTGGACCCCGAGGTCGCCTGGGCCTGGGAGCGGATCGTCGTCAGCCGTGGCCTGGTCCGGATCGACGGGCTGGCGGACGAGGTCGGATGGAGCCGTAAGCGCCTGTGGTCGCGGTTCCGGTCGCAGATCGGCATGCCGCCCAAGCGCGCCGCGAAGCTGGTCCGCTTCGACCACGCCGCCCACCGCCTGGTCGCGGGTGAGGGCGCGGCCCGGGTCGCGGTGGAGAACGGCTACGCCGACCAGTCCCACCTGCATCGGGACGTGGTGGCGTTCACCGGGGTGACCCCGGTGACCGTGGCCGGGGAGCCGTGGCTGGCGGTCGACGACCTCGCCTGGACCGGCCACGGAACACGTGCCCGGGACCCGCGCCGCTAGCCGCCCGGTTCCGCCGGGTGCGGGCGGGCTCAGGGGGTCGTGCACTGGTAGCCGGACGGCGTCTGGGTGTTGCCGTTCGGGCGGCTCGCCTGGAAGCCGAAGGTGGTGCTCTGGCCGGAACCGAGCGCGCCGTTGTGCCCGGTGCTCCTCGCCGTGACGGTCTGCCCGCTCACGGTCAGCGCGGCGTTCCACGAGCCGGTGACGGTGTGGCCACCCGGCAGCGTGAGGGTCACCGTCCAGCCGTTGGTCGCGGACGTGCCGGTGTTGGTGACCGTGACCGGCTGGATCACGTACCCGGTCCCCCACTGCGACTGGACGGCCGCCGTCACCGAGCAGCCGCCGGTGCCCCCGCCGCCCGGGGGAGTGGTGACCGTCGCCGTGTTCGACACCGGCGAGAGGTTGCCCGCCGCGTCGCGGGCCCGGACCTGGTAGCGGTACGTGGTGTTCGCGGTGAGCCCGGTTTCCGCGAACGAGGTGGTGGCCGAGGTTCCCGCCTGTGTGAAGGCGCCGCCGGACGCGCCCGGCGCGCGCAGCACGTCGTAGCCGCTCACGCCCACGTCGTCGGTGGAGGCGGTCCAGGCCAGGGTGGTTCCGGTGGAGGTCGTCCCCGACGCGGCGAGACCGGCCGGCGCGGACGGCGGGGTGGTGTCGCCCCCGGTGGTGGCCGGAGGGACGCGGACGATGCGGTCGTCCTGCGCCACCGGGGTGCCTCGGCCGTCCCGGTTGCTGGTCGCCACCCAGAGCCAGCCGTCGGGTCCGACCGCGACCGTGCGGAGCCGCCCGTAGGCGGACTGGAACTCGGCCACCGGGGTGCCGGGCGTACCGGCGCCGGTCAGCGGCACCGCCCAGAGCCGCTGGCCGCGCAGCGCGGCGACGAAGAGCGTGTTGTTGGCCCAGGCCAGCCCGCTCGGCGACGCCTCGGCGGTCGTCCACGTGACGATCGGGTTGCGGAAGGAGGGGTTGGTGCAGGTGCCCTCGCACGTCGGCCAGCCGTAGTTGGAGCCCGCGACGATCTGGTTGACCTCGTCCCGGGTGTTCTGCCCAAGTTCGGCGGCGTACATCCTGCCCTGGGAGTCCCAGGTCAGACCCTGGACGTTGCGGTGGCCGTAGGTCCAGACGCGGGAGCCCGCGATCGGATTGTCCGCGGGTACGCCGCCGGTGGGCGTCATGCGCAGGATCTTCCCGGCGAGGCTGTTCACGTTCTGCGCGTTGGCGGTGTTGCCGGCGTCGCCGGTCGCCACGTAGAGCATGCCGTCCGGCCCGAAGGCGATGCGCCCGCCGTCGTGGAAGGTGTTGCTCGGCACCCCGGAGAAGACCACCGTCTGCGTCTGGGGCGCGGTCAGCTGCAGCCTGACCAGGCGGTTGTCCCCGGCGGTGCTGGTGAAGTACGCGTACACCCAGCCGTCCTGGGCGTAGGTGGGCGACACGGCGATGCCGAGCAGGCCGCTCTCACCCGAGGCGCTCACCCCGCTGACGGTGGCGACCGCCGTGGGTGTCTGGCCCGGCCGCACCCGCATGATGCGCCCGGTGTTGCGTTCGGACACCAGCGCGCTGCCGTCCGGCAGGAACGCCAGGCCCCAGGGAACCTGGAGGCCCGTGACGGAGACCTGCGCCCGGGAGAAGTCGAAGCCGCCCACCACCTGGGCGCGGGCCTCGGGAGCGGTGACGATCAGCGCGAGCAGAGCCAGAATCAGGGCCGGGATGACGCGGGCGCGCATGATGGACTCCTTGACCGGATCACTGGGCGGATGTCAGCACCGTAGGCACGCGGGCCGCGGAACCTCAAACACCGCGATCGGTTCGCCCTGGTGATCTGGGAGGACGGTGCCACATCGGTGAAACTTTCACGCGAGGGGTGGAAGCGGCTGCTTGGCGGGTGTTCCGGGGCTTCCGGGGCTTCCGGGGCTTCCGGGTGGACGCGGTGCGGTACGCCCCCGGCGCAGGCGGTCCGTGCGGTACGGGCGACGGTGCCGGGTCCGCTGCCCGTGGACGTTCTCGCCGGGTTCACCGCGGGCCGGATGAGCGTCGTCACCGTGGCATGGACCGGTGTCAGCGGTGAACGGCGTCCGGGGTCTCCTCGTCGAGCAGGAAGCCGCCGGACTGGTGGTGCCACAGGCGGGCGTACGGCCCCTGGGTCTGGAGGAGCTCGTGGTGATCGCCCTGTTCCACGATGCGGCCCTGGTCGAGGACGACCAGGCGGTCCATGCGGACGACGGTGCTCAGCCGGTGCGCGACCACGAGGGCGGTGCGGTCACGCATCAGGTTCCACAGGGCCTCCTGGACGAGGGTCTCGCTCTCGGAGTCCAGAGCGCTCGTGGCCTCGTCCAGCAGCAGGATCGGCGCGTCGCGCAGGATGGCGCGGGCGAGGGCGACGCGCTGCCGCTGGCCACCGGAGAGTTTGACGCCGCGCTCCCCGACCAGCGTGTCGAAGCCGTCCGGCAGGGTCTCGGCGAACTCCGTGACGTGCGCCGCCCGCGCGACCTGGTGGATCTCGGCGTCGGTGGCGCCCGGCCTGGCGAAGGCGATGTTGTCGCGCAACGACCTGTGGAACAGGGCGGGCTCCTGGGGGACGTAGGCGATCAGGCTGCGCAGGTCGGCCTGGCGGAGCAGGGCGATGTCCTGGCCGCCGATCAGGATCCGTCCGCCGTCGATGTCCGTGAGACGGAGCAGCAGCCGGGTGAGGGTGGTCTTGCCGCCGCCGGACCGGCCGACCAGGCCGATCTTGGTGCCGGTGGGGATGTGCAGGTCCAGGCCGTCGAACAGGGGCGGATTACCGGCGTGCGCGAACGTCACCCGCTCGAACCGGACACCGGCGTCGGCGGGGCGCAGCGGTTGCGGGCTGTCCGGGTCGACCACTCCGGGCGGCGTGAGGAGAAGCTCGGTGAACTGGGCGGACTCGGTGAGCACGCTCTCCATACGGCGGTAGATCTGGTTGAACTCGAACATGACGCCGATCGAGGTCGTGTAGTAGCTGAACGTCACCACGATCGCCTCCACCCCCAGGCCGCCGCGCAGGGCGACGGCGAGCAGCAGGCCGACGGTGCTGGTGAGGATCGACAGCGGTGCGATGACGGTGTCCACCCGGAGGTTGCCGTAGTCCCAGGAACGGAGCGTCAGCGCGCGTTGCTCGGCGACCCGGCCCCGGTGCTTCGCGGCCTCGCGGTCCTCGGCGGCGAACGCGCGGACCGTCTCCATGTTGGCCATCACGTCGGCGACGTGCCCGGACACCCGCACCTTGGCGGCCTCGCGCAGGTCCACCAGCCTCTGGCGGCGGCGGATGAGCGGGACGACGAGGAAACCGGTGACGGCGATGAGGCCCAGCAGGACGAGGACCAGCAGCGGGTGGTATCGCCACAGCACCACCGAGGCGAACGCCAGCGGCACCACCTTGGCGATGATCGAGAACGTGAGGGTGTCCACGAAGCTCTCGAACCCGTTGGAGAAGCTCAGCACCCGTTTGGTCAGCGATCCGGCGAAGTTGTCGTGGAAGAACGCGGCGTCCTTGGACAGCAGCTCGTCCATGCCCTTCACACCGAGCCGCTCGATGCCCCGGGCCTCCGTGCGGTACAGGAAGTGCAGGGCCACCCGCCACAGGACCTCGCCCGCGAGCAGTATCGCGCCGAAGCCGAGCACGTACGGCATGAGGACGGCGACGCCGCCGTCTCCGCCCTCGGCCAGCCGCCCCAGGAGCCCGCCCACCGCCAGCGGCGCCAGATAGAACAGGCAGATGTTTCCCAGCGCGGGCAGGAACAGCGCGGGCACGGCGACCCGCCACTGGTGCAGCAGCTCCCCGTTGTAGTAGCGCAGCGCCAGCAGGACGGCCGACTTCCGGGTGGACGGTTTGTCATCGGAGGAGTCAGATAACCCCGGCACGGCAATCCCCCTCTCCGGACACCCACGGCTATGGCCATGTTGACGCAGGGTGGCCGGAGGAGGCGAACGGTTTTCGGCGGGCGGGCCACCTTGTGTCCTCACGGGGAAGGCCCGGATGCCGGGTGCGGTACCGGTGCGGTACCGGTGCGGGAGGTGCCCGGAGATGGCGGAGCCGAGGATACTCAACCAGGCGAACAGGCGAACAGGCGAACAGGCGAACAGGCGAACAGGCGAACAGGCGAAGTCGAGAAGGAACGCGGCCCGCGGTTCCGGGCTCAGTGAAGACCGCGCTTGCCCGGTGTCCAGAACGGCTTGGTCCTGATCGCGGTCTTCGGCCAGCCGCGTTCGCGCAGGAGGTGGTCGCGGACCAGCTGACACGTTCTGGCCTCGCCGGCCAGGTAGGCGAGGCCGTGGTGGGCGGGAAGTTCGAGCTCGGCCACCGCGCGCAGCAGGGTCCGCGAGGCGACGGCGGACGCTCCCTCGCGATGCACCCGGCGCAGCCGGTGCGGGCCGGGGAGTTCCTGCTCGTCCGCGGGGCTCTCGCTCTCCAGCACGCCGAAGACCCGCGCCTCCGGGCCGAGCGCCCTGATCATCGGCCCGAACGCGCAGGTGGCGGTCTCATCGCCGATGAACACGGAGTACGGTGCAGGCTTCAGGACGAAGTCGCCCTGTGGGCCCCAGAACGTCACCGGGTCACCGTTCCGTACCGTGCGCGCCCACGACAGGCCGATGCCGTCACCGTCACCGTAGAGGTGGACGCGCAGCTCGATGGCCCGCTCGGGGGCGGACAGGTTCCAGATCGAGTACGTCCGCAGTGTCTCGGCGGGGCGCAGCAGGCCGTGCAGCGACAGGGGGTCGTTGATCTGGATCCGGACGTGCTGGCCGGGGGAGTAGGGCGGGGTGATGGGCTCGTCGGCCACCATGCGGATCTGCCGTGTCGTGGGCGTGACCATCGTGGTCTCGGTGACGACGGCGGTGGCGTGGAACCTGGCGAACACATTGGCGAGGGGATTGCGCGAGGTGCGCTGCCCCGGTGCTGTCCGGTCGTTCATCGGTCGGCATCCTTTGCGGCGTTAGGCGAGTCCGCTTCGTTAGAGCATGTAACTTTTACTATTAGAGGTAATTAAACATACATGGTCTATCATGTCAACGAGGTCGAAGGGGGCTGGAAGCCGATGGCTGTTCAGGCGACAACGCGCCGGGAGCGAGTGCGGCAGAGCACGCTGCGGGAGATTCGCTCGGTCGCCCGCCGGTTGCTGGTCGCGGACGGCTCCTCGGCGGTGACCGTCAACGCCGTCGCCAGGGAGATGGGGATGAGCGGACCGGCCCTGTACCGCTACTATCCCAGCCACGACGAGCTGGTCGAAGCCGTGACGGTGGACTTCTTCGTCGAGCTGACCGAGGTGATGCGGGCCGCGAGCGACTCCCACGGCGAGGGCGATCCTGCGGGCCGGCTCCTGGCCACCTGCCGCGCGATGCGGTCGTGGGCGACCACCCACCCGGCCGAGTTCGGGTGGATGTTCGCCAGCCCGACCTCCAAAACGCGCGAGCCGATCACCGAATCGGCCCGCTACCGGGCCAAACAGGGCTTCGAGCGGGTGTTCTTCGGACAGATCGCCGAGATCTGGCGGATCCGGCCCTTCCCCGTCGTCGCCCTGGAGGATCTAGCTCCCGGGCTGCGCGAACAGCTGCGTGTCTACTCGGCCGCGATGGGTGACGCGCTGCCTCCCGAGGCCGCGCACGTCTTCCTGTCGTGCTGGATCAGGCTGTACGGCCTGCTGTGCATGGAGGTTCTCAATCAGCTGGAGTTCTCCCCCAGCCTGGAGCCCTTCTTCGAGGAGTGTCTCGGCGACCTGTGCGGGATGCTGGGCCTGGAGTACGAGCCCAGCTCGCCGTAGCGGTGGTGACGGGTCGGGGCCGGTACGCGGAAAATTCCCCAGTAAACCTGTAGGAATAGTTGACATTACCCTTTTTCCCGGCACACGCTGTGATGCGGACCCTTCGCGCATCACCCATCGAAAGGTGTCAGGGAATGACCCAGCTCCATGACCACGGGACGCCCGTCGTCGCCGACGACTTCCACCGGCACACCGGCTACCGGCACATCGACGTCACGCGTGTCGGCGGCGTGATCGGCGCGGTCGTCGGCGGCATCCGGGTGGGCGGCGACGCCGACGCGGCGGCGGTCGCCGAGCTGCGTGCCGCGCTGCTGCGCCACCGCGTGGTCTTCCTGCGGGACCAGGGGCACGCCACCGACGCCGACCAGCACGCGTTCACCAGGCTGCTCGGCACCGCCACCAGGCCGCACCCGACGGTGGCCGATGACGGTGAGGCCGTGCTCCCGATCGACTCCGAGCAGGGCAAGGCCAACAGCTGGCACACGGACGTGACCTTCGTCGACCGGATCCCGGCGATCAGTGTGCTGCGCGCCATCACGCTGCCGCCCTACGGCGGGACCACGGTGTGGGCCAACACGGTGGAGGCGTACCGGCAGCTGCACCCCGGCCTGCGGGCGCTGGCGGACCGGCTGCGCGCGGTGCACTCGAACCTGTACGACTACGCGGCGCAGCGCCCGCAGATCGGCGGGATCGACGTCAGGGAGCGGGAGTACCGCGAGCAGTTCCGGAGCAGCGAGTTCGAGACCGAGCACCCCGTCGTCCGCGTCCACCCGGAGACCGGCGAGCCGTCCCTGCTGCTCGGCCACTTCGTCAGGTCGTTCACGGGCCTGAGCAGCGCCGACTTCCACGACCTGTTCTCGCTGCTGCAGCGGCACATCACCCGCCTGGAGAACACGGTGCGGTGGGACTGGCGCGACGGCGACATCGCCATCTGGGACAACCGGGCCACCCAGCACTACGCCGTCGCGGACTACGACGACCAGCCCCGGCTTCTCCACCGCATCACCCTGGCGGGCGACATTCCGATCGGCGTCAACGGTGACACCAGCGTGGTCCGCAAGGGCGACGCCAGCGCCTACTCGCCCGTCGCCCCCTGAACGGCGGTGTCCTGCTCGGGCCGGGAACAAGATCCTCATCTCTACTATTCATGGAGGAATAGAAGAGATGCAGAGAGGAGCGGCATGCCGAAGGCGTACACGTACACCCGGCACGGCGGGCCCGAGGTGGAGGCGAGCGAACCCCACCCGCTGGACGACCCCGTCCGGTCGTCCCTGACCGGGCCGCACGCGTACCTGGCCGAACGGCGCGGCAACGTGCTGCGCTACCCGGCCGACGTCTCCCCGTTCATCGCCCTGCCCGAGGAGCCGGAGGCCGCCGACTGGGACGCGCTGGCGGCGATGGCCGGTCCCGGCGCCCTGGTCCCGCTCACCGGCGTGCGCGTCCCGCCGCCGGACGGGTGGGAGACGCAGGTCGTCGGGGAGGGGGTCCAGCTCGTCGACGACGGCGTGGCCGCCCGGCCGGATGGCGAGGCCGTCCGGCTGGGCGCCGGAGACGTGCCGGAGATGCTGGACCTCGCCGCGCGCACCAGGCCGGGGCCGTTCCTGCCCCGTACGGTCGAGCTCGGCACCTACCTGGGCATCCGGCGCGGCGGCGCGCTGGTCGCGATGGCCGGAGAGCGGCTGCACCCGCCGGGCTGGCGGGAGATCAGCGCGGTCTGCACCGACGAGGCGTTCCGGGGCCAGGGGCTCGCGACCCGGCTGGTGCTCGCCGTCGCCGAGGGCATCCGGGACCGGGGGGAGAAGCTCTTCCTGCACGCGATCGCCGACAACACCGACGCCATCCGCCTGTACGAGTCGCTCGGATTCCGGCTCCGCCGCACCGTCACGTTCGTCTCCGCGCGCGTACCGGGAAAGGTGCCGGTCGTGTAGGCGTGGAGCGGGACCGGGCGCCGTCCGGCCGTGCCGGTCAGGGGCCCGGGGGATCCGGCCAGTACGGGGCCGCTCGCCCGGCGGCGGACGCGATGGCCGCGCCGTCCAGGACGGAGATGCTCAGCTCGATCCCACCGGCGGGCCACTCCACGCCGAGTTCGAAGGTTTCCCGGGGCGGTGGCGGCCAGAGCCACAGGCCCACGTTGACGACACCCGCGTCGTCGTCACCGCTGCGCTGGGACATGCCGCCGAGCAGCCAGGAGAGCCGCGGGGCCGACGGCGGATCCTGCGGGAGCCGTGCCGGGTCGAAACGCTGGCCGACGGTGGTGGCCTTGGCGCCGTCGGCGAAGCGGACGCCGAAGCGCAGCAGGTTGTCCGGTAACCGGCCGGCGCCCGCACCGGTGAACATGTGGGGGTACACGGACAGCTGGAGGGCCTGGAAGTCCTCGGGGGACATGGTGTGCCGCCTCATGACGATGTCCACGTTCATCAGGCAGCCGGTGCTGAACGCCTGGACCGTCGGCAGGACGATGGCGACGTTCGGGGTGCGGGCCAGCACCAGGCCGCTGGACACCACCGCGCCCATCTCCTCCGCCGGTGGGGCGTACCAGGACGGCAGCCCGGGCCTGGGCGGGTGAGTCGATTCTTCCTGTGCCGATGGGGGTTCGAAGAACATGATTCCACCGTACGAAAAAATCCCGTGGTCGCGCGGTCCGCAAGGGTGTTCGCCCGGCGGGGGCGCGGACGCGGTGTCGCGTTTGTTCAAGACCGGGCCGTACCCCTGGCCTAACCTGCGCCTATGCGACTTCATTCACCGATGGGACAGGTGGTCCCCCGGACGGCCGACGTGGTGCGGGGCGTGAGGCCCGACCGGCTCGGCGCGCCGACCCCATGCCACGACTGGGACGTGCGAACCCTGGCCAACCACCTGCTTCAGGTGATCCACGCGCTCAACCTCGCCGGGCGCGAGCGGGCGGTGCCGGGCGAGCTGTGGGGACGGGACCTGATGTCCGGCGAATGGGCCGGGCGCTTCGACGACGAGGCCCGCGCCGCCGTCGCGGCCTGGGACGACCCGGCGGCGTGGGAGGGCACGGTCGACTTCGGCGGGACCGGGCTGCCGTCCCCGCTGGTGGCCACCATGCTCACCGGTGACCTGGTCCTCCACGGGTGGGACCTGGCGCGGGCGACGGGACAGGACTACCACTGCGACGACGAGGCCGCCGAGCTGACCCGTCACTTCGTCTCCGACATGGGATCGCAGGGCCGCCAGCGGGGGCTGTTCGCCTCGCCCCTGCCCGTCGCGGACGAGGCGTCGGCACTCGACCGGGCACTGGCGCTCAGCGGCCGGGACCCTCACTGGACCCCTCCGGCCGACGGGGCCGACGGCTGACGGGGCCGGTGACTGACGGCGGGGGCACCCGGCTACGGGTACGCCCGGCCGACACGGAAGTGGGCCCCCGGCCGTGAAGCTTCCGGGGACCCACGAACGCGGCAGGGCCGCCGCTACTTGGTGAGCGGGGCCAGCTTGGGGTCGTTGGCGTACGCCTCCACGACGTTCTCCTTGGTCACGATCAGCGGCTCAAGCAGGTACGACGGGACGACCTTCACCCCGTTGTTGTAAGACTTGGTGTCGTTGACCTCGGGCTGCTTGCCGGTCTGCAGGTCCTTGGCCATCTGGATGGTCTGCTTGACCAGGTTGCGGGTGTCCTTGTTGATCGTCGAGTACTGCTCGCCGGCCACGATCGACTTGACCGACTCCGCCTCGGAGTCCTGGCCGGTCACCACGGGCAGGTCCTTGCCGGCACCCTTGACCGAGGTGATGATGGCGCGGGCCAGCGTGTCGTTGGGGGAGAGCACCCCGTCCAGGGTCTTGCTGCTGTAGGTGGAGGTCAGCAGCGAGTCCATCCGCCGCTGGGCGTTCTCGGCCTTCCAGCCGTCGGTGGCGGTCTGCTTGATGTCGGTCTGGCCGGAGCCGACCACCACGTCACCGGAGTCGATCTGCGGCTTCAGCACGCTCAGCGCGCCGTCGAAGAAGACCGCCGAGTTGTTGTCGTCCGAGGAACCGGAGAACAGCTCGATGGTGTACGGGCCCTTGTCCTTCTTCGCCTTCATGCCGTCGAGCAGGGCCTTGCCCTGGAGCTCGCCGACCTTGAAGTTGTCGTACGCGACGTAGTAGTCGACGGCGTCGGTGTTCTTGATGAGCCGGTCGTAGGCGATGACCGTCGCACCGGCCGCCTTGGCGGCCTCCACCTGGGTGCTCAGCTGCGCGGCGTCGGTCGCGCCGATGACGATGACCTTGGCGCCCTTGGTGACCATGGCCGAGATCTGCGCCTGCTGGTCGGCGACGGTGGTGGAGGAGCCGGCGTACTGCACGTCCGACGTGAACCCGGCCTCCTTCAGGCCGTTGGTGAAGAGGTCACCGGCCAGGACCCAGTTCTCCGAGGTCTTCGACGGCAGCGCGACGCCGATCAGCGCGTCGGCCGCGAAGCCCTTCGCGGCCTCGGTGGAACCGGGGGAGGCGCCCGTACCGCCGGCGGGGGTCTGCGAGCGCTCGGAGGCGCAGGCGGTGAGCGACAGAAGCGCGATGGCCCCGGCCGCCACGCCCTTGACGAGGATATTGCGCATTTTCAGAGGTGCCCTTCTTGGAAGTGGACGGGGCGGAGGTCTTCCACCCCGTCGGGGGTGACCGTCAGCCGGCCACCGGACTCTTGCCGCGTTCCTGGTCCGTTGTCGCGCCGGACGCCGATCCGGCCGGTGTCTCCCTGCGGAACGGGCGCGTCAGCGATCCGATGATCGAGAAGCGACCCTGCTTCTTGTTGTAGACGTCGAGCGCGACGGCCAGCAGCAGGACCAGGCCCTTGATGATCTGCACCCGGTCGGATCCCACGCCCATCAGCTGCAGGCCGTTGTTGAGCACGGCCATGACGAGGCCGCCGACGATGGACCCGCTGATCGTGCCCAGGCCGCCGGAGACCGCCGCGCCCCCGATGAAGACGGCGGCGATCGCGTCCAGCTCCCAGCCGATGCCGTCCTGCGGCCCGGAGGCGGCCGAACGGGCCACGAAGATCATGCCGGCCAGGGCCGCCAGGACCGACATGTTCATCATCACCAGGAAGTTGACCCGCCTGAGCTTGACGCCGGACAGCTCGGCGGCACGGGCGTTGCCGCCGACCGCGTAGATGTGCCGGCCGCCCGCCGTGTTGCGGGTGACGAACCCGTAGATGACGACCAGGACGCCGAGGATGATCCCGGAGATCGGGAAGCTGGTCCCGATCCGCCCGCCCGCGAACTGCAGGGAGGCGAACACCACCACGACGACCGGGACGGCGACCCGGATCGCCGAGATCCACATCGGGGCGACGTCGGCCTCCATCTCCCGCCGGGTCCGGCGGGCCTTCCACTCCCGGACCACCACCGCCACGCAGATCAGCAGGCCGAGCAGGAGCGTGAGGTTGTTGTAGCCGGTGTCCGGGCCGACCTCCGGCAGGAAGCCGGCACCGATGACCCTGAACCCCTCGGGCACCGGGATGGTGTCGGCGTTGCCGATGTACTGGTTGCCGCCGCGGAACAGCATCATGCTGGCCAGGGTGACGATGAAGGCCGGCACCCCGACGTAGGCCACCCAGAACCCCTGCCAGGTGCCGATGAGGACGCCGACCCCCAGGCCGATCAGGATGGCCGGGAACCACGGCACCGAGTAGTCCTGCATGACCTTCGCGACCACGATGCCGACGAACGCGGCGATCGAGCCCACGGAGAGGTCGATGTGCCCGGCCACGATGACCATCAGCATCCCGATGGCCAGGATCAGGATGTAGGAGTACTGGCTCACCAGCGAGATGAGGTTGCCGGAGTTCAGCGTCAGGCCGTCGGTCAGGACCTGGAACAGCAGGACGATCGCCACCAGCGTGAAGATCATCCCGAACTGCCGGGCGTTGGAGGTCGTCCCCCCGAACAGGGACTTCTGGAGTTCTTTCACACGGCTCATGATCGACGGGCCTTCTTCGCTGAGGTCATCTGCTTCATCAGTAGTTCAGGGTCGGCGTCTCGCCGGTCGATGTCGCCGGTGATGCTCCCCTCGAACACCGTGTAGATCCGGTCGCACAGGCCGATCAGCTCGGGCAGCTCCGAGGAGATGACGATGACCCCCTTGCCCTGGTCGGCGAGCCGCTGGATGATCCCGTAGATCTCGTACTTGGCGCCCACGTCGATGCCCCGGGTCGGCTCGTCGAGGATCAGCAGGTCGGGATCGGTGAACATCCACTTCGCCAGCACCACCTTCTGCTGGTTGCCGCCGGAGAGCTTGGTGACCCCCTCGTCGACGGTGGGGGCCTTGACGCGCAGGCTCGTCCGGTAGCTCTCGGCCGCCCGGTGCTCCCGCACCGGGTCGACTACGCCGCGAGTGGAGACCTTGGACAGCTTGGCCGACACCATCGAGGTCTTGATGTCGTCGAGCAGGTTCAGGCCGATCGACTTGCGGTCCTCGCTGACGTACGCCAGGCCGTGCGCGATGGCGTCCGACACCGACCTCAGCACGATCTCCCGGCCGTCCTTGAAGATCTTCCCGGAGACGTAGGTGCCGTACGACCGGCCGAAGATGCTCATCGCCAGCTCGGTGCGCCCGGCGCCCATCAGCCCGGCGAACCCGACGATCTCGCCGCGGCGTACGGTGAAGCTGGAGTTCTTGACCACCAGGCGCTCGGCGGAGATCGGGTGCCGGACCGTCCAGTCGCGCACCTCGAAGAAGACCTCGCCGATCTCGGGGGTGTGGTCAGGGAAGCGGCTGTGCAACTCCCTGCCGACCATGCCCCGGACGATGCGGTCCTCGTCGACGCCGTCCGCCTTGACGTCGAGGGTCTCGATCGTCCGGCCGTCCCGCAGGATGGTGATGGCGTCGGCGATCTGCGCGATCTCGTTGAGCTTGTGGGAGATGATGATCGAGGTGATGCCCCGCTGCCTGAAGTCGCGCAGGAGGTCCAGCAGGTGCTGGGAGTCGGCCTCGTTCAGGGCGGCGGTGGGCTCGTCGAGGATGAGGAGCTTCACGTCCTTGGCGAACGCCTTCGCGATCTCCACGAGCTGCTGCTTGCCCACGCCGATGTCCTTGATCAGCGTGTCCGGGTCCTCGTCCAGGCCGACCCGGGCCATCAGCTCCAGTGCCTGGCGGTTGGCGACCTTCCAGTTGATCACGCCGCCTCGGCCCGGCTCGTTGCCGAGGAAGATGTTCTCGGTGATGGACATGCCGGGCACCAGGGCGAGCTCCTGGTGGATGATCACGATGCCGGAGTGCTCGCTGGCCCGGATGTCGGAGAAGCGGCTCTCCACGCCCCGGTAGAGGATCTCGCCGGAGTAGGTGCCGTACGGATGGACCCCGCTGAGCACCTTCATCAGGGTGGACTTGCCGGCGCCGTTCTCCCCGGCGATCGCGTGGATCTCGCCGGCCCGCACCACCAGGTTGACGTCGGAGAGCGCCTTGACCCCGGGGAACTCCTTGGTGATCGAACGCATCTCCAGCAGGACGGACGCGTCGCTCATGACCGGCTCACCCCGATCCGGACCCGTGCCGGGTACGGACGGGGGGCGGCGGTGTCGCCGTCCCCGGGCCGGCAGAGGGATCCGCACGCGTCCGGTTGCAGGGGACCGCGCCAGGTCACCACCGACATGCTTTCCTCCGGGAGGTTCGTCATCGGTTCATTGATTCATCGGCTCCGCCGAGGCCGGAGCCACGGCTGGAAGACAGGGACTTTCCACAAAGTCCAAATTAATTCATTTTTCGGGTGATTCGCCTGTTGGACGCGGCGGGTAACGCCGCCCCGGTCGTGCGCGGTCACCCGTCGCGGCCGACCGTCGCCAGGGGGTGAACCCGGCCGCCTCGTCGCGGGGGCCGGTGGGGAAGTCCGCCGGTGGCGGCCGTCGCGGCGCCCGCCGGTGGGCGTACCGGTGCCTGTTCTCCGGCTAGGCACGACGGCGTTTCCGGCTAGGCACGAGGCCGCGGGAGGCAGAAGTCAATGATCATAACGATTCCGATTCCCTCCGATCGGCCATGACATCGTTGTCAGGCAGCAGCGGGTAGAGACTCCTCCCGCGTTACGGGCATGTCAATTGGGGCCCTCCCAATGTGGCCATTTTGTAACGTATCGTGACGCACGGGGAGTTTTGGTGCACACGACCCTCCGGCGTGCGCGCCGCGCCGGGACGGCCGTCTCCCGCGGTCATCCGGCCCGGCGCGGTGGGATGCCCCGTTCGACCAGCTTGGTGGGAAGCACCACGGTGCGCGGCCACGACCGGTCTCCCCCGATCCGCCGGAACAGCAGCTCGGTGGCGGTCCTGGCCAGTTCGTGGGTGTCGTAGGCGATCACCGTCAGCGGATACGGCACCAGGCTGGACATGTCGAAGTCGTCGAACCCGAGCAGCGCGGCGTCGCTGCCGCGCCGGTGCAGCTCCTCGACGACGCCCAGGGTGATCCGGTTGTTCAGGCTGAAGAAGGCGGTCGGCGGATCCGGCCGGTCGAGCAGCTCGGAGACCACCCGGGCCGCCGCCGCCGGATCGCGGACGCCCTCGCGGACCAGCCGGGTGTCGTACGGCGCACCGGCCGGGGCCAGCGCGTCCTGCGCGCCGTCGAGCCGCTCGCGCATCGTGTAGACGCCGATCGAGTCGAGCAGGATGCCGATCCGGCGGTGGCCCGCCTCGACGAGCCTGCGCACTCCGGCCCGCGCGCCCCCGCGGTTGTCGAGCAGCACCGTGTCGGCGAGCAGCCCCCCGGCCGGGCGGTCGAGGAAGACCACGGGGGTGCCGAGCTCGACCTCGGCGCGCATGAACGAGTGGTCGTCCCCGGCAGGCACCACGAGCAGCCCGTCGACGCGGCGGGCGCACATGTCCCGCAGCAGCTGCCGCTCGCGGGCCGGGTCCTCCTCGGAGCTGGCGATGATGAGCATCGTGTCGTGCTGCCTGGCGACCTCGGCGGCGGCTCCCGCGATCGCCGCGTAGAACGGGTTGGCGATCTCCTCGATCAGCAGCCCGACCGTGGCGGTCGTCTGCCCTGAGCGCAGTGAGCTGGCCAGATGGTTGCGGCGGAAGCCGAGCTCGGCCACGGCGGCGAGCACCCGCTCGACCAGCTCGGGCTGGACGTGCGGCGCGTTGTTCACGACCCGCGAGACGGTCTTCAGGCTCACTCCGGCCCGGGTCGCCACGTCCACCATGGTGGGCCGCCTCGCACGGCCGACGTCGCTGGTCATGCCACGAACCATACCGACCCGCCGTCCGCCGTGGTGACAACGTTGTCCTGGCCGCAGCCCCCTGGTCACCGCCGCCTGAGGCGCCGCCGAGGCGCCGGGCATGACCGGCGGACGCGTCCACCGGCCGTGGTGTTTCCCCGCTCGCCCGGCCCGGTCGGGGGCCCGGGAGGACGGAGTGCTTCGAGCGGGCCGTGTGACCGGCTTCTGACAACGTTGTCCGGCGAACGGAGAGCCCCTTCGTGAGGGAACTCCACGAGGCACGACGCGGAGGTTTCGCTCCGGGATATCACGCGGAAATGGCCGTAGGGGGAGTGCGGGATTTCGAGCGGATTCTCGTACGGTCGTTATAATCCAGTCATGAAGGCCGCAGTCCGCACGAGATACGGCCCGCCGGAAGTGGTTCGTTTCGCGGAGGCGGAGAAGCCGACGGCCAAGGACAACGAGCTGCTCGTCAAAGTCCACGCGACGACGGTCAATCGCACGGACTGCGCGTTAAGGGCGGCGAAGCCCTTCATCTGGAGACTTCTCACCGGGCTTGTCAGGCCGAAGTTGAGGATTCTCGGAAACGAGTTCGCGGGAGAGGTCGAGGCGGCCGGTAGTGCCGTCACGTCCTTCAAGGCCGGTGACAGGGTTTTCGGATACAACGAGGGTTCGTTCGGGGCCCATGCCGAATACATGACGATCCCCCAGGACGGCGCGCTCGCGATCATGCCGGAGGGCCTGACCTACGAGGAGGCCGCTCCCAGCACCGAGGGTTCGCACTACGCCCTCACGATCATCAGGGCCGCGAGGATCCGGAGCGGGCAGGACGTCCTCGTCTACGGGGCGACCGGGGCCATCGGCTCGGCGGCGGTCCAGCTCCTGAAGAGCCTGGGCGCCGGGGTGACCGCCGTCTGCGGCACGAAGGACGTCGAGCTGGTCAGGGGACTGGGCGCCGACAGGGTCGTCGACTACACGGCCGAGGACTTCACGAAGGACGAGCGGAAGTACGACATCGTCATCGACGCGGTCGGCAAGAGCTCGTTCGGCCGGTGCAGGCGGCTGCTGAAACCGCGCGGGATCTATCTCTCGTCGGACCTGGGCACCCTGTCGCAGAATCTGTTCCTGGCTCTCGTCACCCCGCTGTTCGGCGGCAGGAAGGTGATGTTTCCCATCCCGAAGCAGAACGACCCGGAGATGGCGCGGTATTTCAAGGCACTGATCGAGTCCGGAGACTTCACGCCGGTCATCGACAGGCGATATCCGCTGGAGGAGATCGTCGAGGCGTACCGGTACGTCGAGACGGGCCAGAAAACGGGAAACGTCGTGATCAGCGTCGGGCACTCACGCTAGACCGGCGCGTTTCCCCGCCCGGCCGTAGAACCCGGTCGCTGAACCCAGCCGTAGAAACCGGTCGCTGAACCCGGCCGTACGAGAATGCCGCCGGTCGGCGTGGCCGGGATATTTCCTCGCGGCGCGGAGACCGGTCCCGGCAGCGGGGCCCGCCCGCCCCCCGCCCCGAGCCGGGGGCGGGAAAGGACGCGCCGGATCCGCGCGCCGCCGTACGGGCGGATGGTTTGCCGCACCTCTCGCGGGGCAGGCGGGCGAAGATCGGAAATGTCGTTTCCGCTCGCCGTCGTCAGCCGGGTCGTCAGCCAGGGAGGTGTGATCCCGATGGGCGTGCACACACTGTCGGTCGCGTTCAGCTGGGCCCTTCTGGCGGCCGGGGGCGCGCTGGCCGCGCACGGCGTTCACGTGCTGGTGACGGGCCGGGTTCCGCGGGTGATCTCCGGGCGGGGCGGGGTCCTGCGGGTGAGGTCGTACGGGTGGTCGCTGCTGTTCTTCGCGTTCTTCGCCGCCGCGACGGCGTCGCCCCGGCTGCTGGGCCGGACGGACGAGCTGTCGCTCACCTTCTTCACCCTGCTCGCGCTCGCCTTCGTGCTGGTGGCGCTCACGCTGATGGCGAAGGCGAAGAAGGTGCTGCGGCCCACGGTCCCGCGTGACCAGGAGACGTGACTCGCGCGACGGAAAGCGACGGAGAGCGACGGAGGACGGCCCGCCGGACCCGGTGCGGATTCAGGGCGGCGTATCCGTGTTCACGGCCGTCGGCGGTAACCCGCCGACGGCCGTGAATCCGGGGAGGTTCTTACAGGCACCACGACCCCGTCTGGGGCGACAGGAACAGCGCCTTGGACGGCTTGAGACTCACGTTGACGGTCTTCGTGGGGCAGAAATAGACCTTGGAACCATCGCTGTACTGGACGTACCCCGACCACCTTCCCCCACTTACCGAGGTGGCCTGCTTGGGGAGGAAATTCAGCAGCCCCGCGACGTCCCGGGAAAGGGCGGTGCCGTCCGCGAACCTGAGGGTCGTGGGGCCCACCAGCGTGCTTCCGGCGTCCGCCGACGCCGCGGCGGGAGTGAAAAGCAGTCCGGCGGCCATGCCGAGGGACGCGAGCGCACCGGAGAGTTTTGCCGTTCGATTCATCGGGCCGTTCCTTTCGTGCTTCTGTCCGCCCGTGATCTGGTTTCGCGGACGCTTCGTGGAATGGTGGCACGCGCGAACGGGCTTCATGTTGACGGTGCGCGCCAGGTGATTGCCCGTCCGTGCCCACGCTCGTCACCGCGCTCTTCAGCACGCTCGTCACCGCGACGGTCGAGCGGGGCCCGGCGTCAGGCGGCGGTCCCGCCCGGAACAGGTCCGATCATCGGTGCCGTCGCCGTCGCTTCTTCGAACGACTGCCCGCATCCCCGTCACCCGGTCCTGAGGTTCCGGTGATACTCGTCCCTCAGCTTGAGGTACTCGGATTCGGAGGCGGCGAACTTCATGACGCCCTTCTTCGGGTTGGTCGTCACGAAGAACAGCCACGGGCCGGCGGCCGGCCTCAGGGCGGCTTCGATGGCGTCGGCGCCCGGGTTGCAGATGGGACCGGGCGGCAGGCCGAGACGCCGGTAGGTGTTGTACGGCGACCGGCTCCTGAGAACCTCGTTCGAGGCCACGGTGCCGAACTTGCCCAGGCCGTACAAGACCGTGCTGTCCATGCTCAGTCTCATCTCGGGCCGGTGGTTCAGCCGGTTGTGGATGACCCGTGCGACCTTGGGCATGTCGCGCCCGCCGGCCGACTCGGCCTGGACGATGCTGGCGATGGTCAGGATCTCCAGCGGCGTACGGCCGACACGCCTGGCACCGGCCACCAGGTCGGCGTCCTCGGCGGCGCGGCCGAAGCGTGTCACCATCGCGGCGAGGATCTCCCCGGGGCTCGACGCGTGGGAGATCTCATAGGTCGCGGGGAAGGCGAACCCCTCCAGCGCGCCCTTGGCGTAGGCGGGGAGGCCGAGCGCCCCGCCGTCCCTGGCGGCCCGCTCGAACTCCGCGACCGGCCTGCCGGTCGCGGCCGAGAGCCGCTCCAGGACATGCGTGAGCCTCAGTCCCTCTTTCACGGACAGGCGGGTCATCGGCCGGGTCTCCACGGACGTCTCGCCGGGGTGTGGCCCGGCGGCGACATCCCCGGGGGCCGCCGCCCGGGAGGACAGTCCCTGGACCGCGAACGTGGATCCGACCGCCAACGCGGCGACGGCCGCCGCCGCCACCAGGGCGAGACCACGGCGGGGGGACCGGCCCCCTCCCGCCTGGAGGAACCGGCCCGCCGGGGGTGGCGGCTCCTCGTGGGCCATGTCGGAAAGGGTCTCGCGCAGTACTTCCTCGATGTTCATCGCAGCTCCCTCACGGCGCCCAGTTCGGGCGCGGCCCGCCTCAGGCGTTCCAGCGACCGGTAGATCTGGCTGCGGACCGACCCCACCCGGACGCCGAGCAGCCGCGCGATCTCGGTCTCGGACAGGTCCTCGAAGTAGCGCAGCACGAGCATGGTCCGCTGCCGGGGCGTCAGCCGGGCGAGGGCCTCGCGCATGACCAGGCGAAGGTCCGCCGTCTCGGCGTGCCCGTCGCCGATCTGCTCGGGCAGCCACCCGGTGGACACCTCCACGACGCGGGAACGGCGCCGCCACCAGCTCACCTGCTCGTGGTACATGACCCGGCGGACGTACCCCTCGATGGCCGCCGGGTCACGCAGGCCACGCCACTTCGCGGACGTCTTCGCCAGTGCCGACTGCACCAGGTCCTCGGCGGCGTGCCGGTCACCGGTCAGCAGGTACGCGGTACGGAACAGCGCCGCTGACCGGCCGACGACGAACTCGTGGAAGTTCGCCTCAAATCCTGGATCCACCCGTCCTCCTCGCTGTGTCACCAAGCAAGGACGCGGACCGGGCGCCGATCTATGCCTGTCCGTGCCGGTCGCGCCCGCCGTTCCCGGCGGGCGCGACCGGCCGGGCTCGGGACGTGGACCGAGCCCGGCGGGTTACCGGCGGGTGCTCAGTAGAGCAGCCGGACGGCGTCGGCGATGACCACCCCGTTGGCG
>NZ_JBSZKT010000038.1:0-79853 GCF_055690525.1 Streptosporangium sp. H13245
TGCGACCACCCCGTTTCCAGGGCAACCCCTCTAACTTACTCCAACATCCGGTCGCTGTCCAATCGTGCGGACGCGCCCGGTTTGCCGGGATTTTCAGAAGGAGGGTGCAGGACGCTGCCCTGCATGAAGAACTCTAGCAGTCCCCTAGGGCTGCGATGACCAACTTCCCGGTAAGAACTAGGTCTTCCCTTGGCCGCCAGCCCTCAAACACGAGAACCCGGGGTCAAGAGACCCCGGATTCTCGTCAAGACGGCCACCCGTCCGAGACGGTTTTTCTGGTCGAGCCCCGTCGCGGGACAGGTCAGGCGGCCGGCAGCGACGCCAGCTGAGCGAGCAACCGCTCGATGTCCTGCTCGGCCTGTGCGGCACGGGCGCGCACCTTGGTCACCACATCGTCGGGGGCCTTCGCCATGAACTGCTCGTTGCCGAGCTTGGCGGCGACCTGGGCCGCCTCCTTGCGCGCCACCGCGAGGTCCTTCTCCAGACGCTTGCGCTCGGCGGCCACATCGATCGTCCCCGCCGTGTCGATCTCCACGGCGATCCCGGCGACATCGAGACTGGCGGTCGCGGCGAACGACTCGGACGGCTGGTCGAGGCGCAGCAGCGACCGGATCGCCCCCTCGTGAGAGGCGAGCGCCGTACCGGCGAGAGAGAGCCGCGCGGCGACCCGCTGGCCAGGCTTGAGCCCCTGGTCGGAACGGAACCTGCGCACCTCGGTGATCAACCCCTGCACGGCGAGGATCTCCTCCTCCGCCGAGGGGTCGCGCAGCGACTCCTGGACCGTCGGCCAGGGGGCGACCACGATCGACTCGCGCCCGGTGACCGCACGCCACAGTTCCTCGGTGACGAACGGCACCAGGGGATGGAGCAGGCGGAGCAGCGAGTCGAAGACATGGCCCAGTACGAGCCGGGTGTGCTCCTGGCCGGAAGCGATCTGGATCTTGGCGAGCTCCACGTACCAGTCGCAGACCTCGTCCCACGCGAAGTGGTACAGCAGGTCTGAGATCTTGGCGAACTCGAAGCTCTCGAACGCGGTGTCCACCGACGCGACGATCTCCTGGAGCCGGGAGAGGATCCAGCGGTCGGCGGCGGTCAGTTCCTCGGTCGGGAGCTCACCCGTCACGGCGCCGTTCATCAGCGCGAAGCGGGTGGCGTTCCAGATCTTGTTGCAGAAGTTGCGCGAGCCCCCGGCCCATTCCTCGCTGATCGCCACGTCGGAGCCGGGGTTGGCGCCGCGCAGCAGCGTGAAGCGGGTGGCGTCGGCGCCGAAGCGCTCGACCCAGTCGAGCGGATCGACGACGTTGCCGAACGACTTCGACATCTTCTTGCCGTACTGGTCACGGACCATGCCGTGCAGCGCCACGGTCCGGAACGGCGGCTCGCCGTCCATGGCGTAGATGCCGAACATCATCATCCGGGCCACCCAGAAGAACAGGATGTCGTAGCCGGTCACCAGGACGGAGGTCGGGTAGAACTTCGCCAGCTCCGGCGTCTTGTCCGGCCACCCCAGGGTGGAGAACGGCCACAGCCCCGAGGAGAACCAGGTGTCGAGGACGTCGGGGTCCTGGACGTAGCCCGCGGGAGCCTCCTCGTCGGGGCCGACGCAGACGACCTCTCCCTTCGGGCCGTACCAGACCGGGATGCGATGTCCCCACCACAGCTGCCGGGAGATGCACCAGTCGTGCATGTCGTCGACCCAGTCGAAGTAGCGCTTGGCCAGCTCCGGCGGGTGGATCTTCGTCCGGCCGTCGCGGACCGCGTCGCCCGCGGCCTTGGCCAGTGGCGAGACGTTGACGAACCACTGGAGCGAGAGCCGGGGCTCGATCACGGTCTTGCAGCGCGAGCAGTGCCCGACCGAGTGGAGGTAGGGGCGCTTCTCCGCGACGATCCGGCCCTCCGCGCGGAGCGCGGCCACCACCGCGGGCCTCGCCTCGAAGCGGTCGAGCCCCTGGAACGGGCCGTGCGCGGTGACCACACCGCGCTCGTCCATGATCGTCAAGGACGGCAGCGAGTGGCGCCGCCCGATCTCGAAGTCGTTCGGGTCGTGCGCCGGGGTGACCTTGACGGCTCCGGTGCCGAAGGAGGGGTCGACGTGCTCGTCGGCGACGATCGGGATGCGGCGCCCGGTGAGCGGCAGTTCCACCTCGCGGCCGATCAGGTGCGCGTAGCGCTCGTCGGAGGGGTGCACGGCCACGGCGGTGTCGCCGAGCATAGTCTCGGCCCGGGTGGTGGCGACCACGATGGAGTCGTCGCCGTCGCCGTAGCGGATCGAGACGAGCTCGCCCTCGTCCTCGCTGTGCTCGACCTCGATGTCCGACAGCGCGGTCAGGCAGCGCGGGCACCAGTTGATGATGCGCTCGGCGCGGTAGATGAGCCCGTCGTCGAAGAGCTTCTTGAAGATCGTCTGGACCGCCCGGGAGAGGCCGGGGTCCATGGTGAAGCGCTCGCGCGACCAGTCGACACCGTCGCCGAGCTTCTTCATCTGGCCGAGGATCCGGCCCCCGGACTCCTCCTTCCACTGCCAGACGCGCTCGACGAACGCCTCGCGGCCGAGGTCGTGCCGGGACAGGCCGTCCTTGGCGATCTCGCGCTCGACGACGTTCTGGGTGGCGATTCCGGCGTGGTCCATGCCGGGCAGCCAGAGCGTCTCCTGGCCGCGCATGCGGGCGCGGCGGGTCAGCGCGTCCTGGATGGAGTGGTCGAGGGCGTGGCCGATGTGCAGGACGCCGGTCACGTTCGGCGGAGGCAGGACGATGCTGTACGGCTCGCGCTCGCTGCTCGGGTCGGCGGTGAAGTGTCCCTCAGATACCCAGCGCTCGTAGCTCCGGGTCTCCACGTCGGCGGGTGCGTACTGGGTAGGCAGCTCTGGCGTCGTCACGATGCCCAAGTCTAGGGATGTCCGCGTGTTCCCCGTCCCACGGACCGTCCTACGGGTCGCTTCCCCGTGACTTCTTCCGCCGGGCGCGATGATCCCTCCCCTGCGGGGACCGGCGGACGACGGCGGTACGGACGGAGATCGGCACGCCTTCGGCCCTGGCACCGGTAGTGGCCGGAAGTGGACAGCCGGAAACGGCGGTGCCCCCCTCGGGAGAACCCGTGGGGGGCACCGGTCGTGCGGACCGGGAGCGGTCCGCGCTGGCTTCTACGCCGACTTCTCGCGCGGCGGCCGCTGCTGCTTGTTGAGCTGGTCGCGCGGGACGAGCGTGGGATTGACGTGCTCCAGAACCGACTCGCGGGTGATGACCACGCGCGCCACGTCCTGCCTCGACGGCACCTCGTACATCACCGAGAGGAGGACCTCCTCCAGGATCGCCCGCAGGCCCCGGGCGCCGGTGCCGCGCAGGATCGCCTGGTCGGCGATGGCCTCCAGCGCGTCGTCGGTGAACTCAAGCTCGACGTTGTCCAGCTCGAACAGGCGGCGGTACTGCTTGACGAGGGCGTTGCGCGGCTCGGTGAGGATCTGGATGAGCGCCTCGCGATCGAGGTTGTGGACGCTCGTGATCACCGGAAGCCGGCCGACGAACTCGGGGATCATGCCGAACTTCAGCAGGTCCTCCGGCATGACGTTCTCGAAGATGTCGGCGCCGTCGATGTCTTCCTTGGAGCGGATGATCGCGTTGAAGCCGATGCCCTTGCGGCCGACCCGGGACTCGATGATCTTTTCGAGACCGGCGAAGGCCCCACCGCAGATGAACAGCACGTTGGTGGTGTCGATCTGGATGAACTCCTGGTGCGGGTGCTTGCGGCCCCCCTGCGGGGGAACGCTCGCGGTCGTGCCCTCCAGGATCTTCAGCAGGGCCTGCTGCACGCCCTCGCCGGAGACGTCCCGGGTGATCGACGGGTTCTCGCTCTTGCGGGCGATCTTGTCGACCTCGTCGATGTAGATGATGCCGGTCTCGGCCTTCTTGACGTCGTAGTCGGCGGCCTGGATCAGCTTGAGCAGTATGTTCTCGACGTCCTCGCCCACGTAGCCCGCCTCCGTCAGGGCGGTGGCGTCGGCGATCGCGAACGGAACGTTCAGCATCTTCGCCAACGTCTGGGCGAGCAGTGTCTTGCCGGAACCGGTGGGGCCCAGGAGCAGGATGTTGGACTTGGACAGCTCGATGCCGTCGTCACGCCCGCGCTCGCCGGACTGCACCCGCTTGTAGTGGTTGTAGACCGCCACGGAGAGAGCCTTCTTCGCCTGGTCCTGACCGATGACGTAGGCGTCGAGGAATTCGTAGATCTCCCTCGGCTTGGGAAGGCTGTCCCACTTGAGCTCAGAGGACTCGCTGAGCTCCTCCTCGATGATCTCGTTGCAGAGGTCGATGCACTCGTCGCAGATGTATACGCCGGGTCCGGCGATGAGCTTCTTGACTTGCTTCTGGCTCTTTCCACAGAAAGAGCACTTCAGCAGGTCTCCCCCGTCGCCGATGCGTGCCACCCCAGATACTCCTTTGCGTGGGACCGCCCTGGCTACCGCGGTCCGTTTCTTCCGACCGGCCCGATACCCGATCGAAAAGTCATCCCGCTTAGGTTTCGACGTTACCGTCTTCTGAGCCCTCAGTGAGCCCCCTAGCGGCGAGTCGCACCGGAACGTGCCTGATTCGGCACGGTTCCGGTGCGATATGCCTCGTTAGGAGGCTACGGCCTTCGCGAGTTTCTTGCGGGACGGGATGATGTCGTCGATCAGCCCGTACTCCTTGGCCTCGACGGCGTCGAGGATCTTGTCCCGCTCGATGTCCTTGCGGACCGCCTCCGGTGCCCTGCCCGAGTGCTGAGCGATGATCGTCTCCATTTGCGCGCGCATCCTGAGGATCTCACGCGCCTGGATCTCGATGTCACTTCCCTGGCCGCCCCCCTCGGTGGAGGGCTGGTGGATCAGCATGCGGGCGTTCGGCAGGGCGAAGCGCTTGCCCGGCGTGCCGCCGGCCAGCAGGACCGCCGCCGCCGAGGCCGCCTGGCCCAGGCAGACCGTCTGGATCTCCGGCCGGACGAACTGCATCGTGTCGTAGATCGCCGTCATGGCGGTGAACGAGCCGCCCGGCGAGTTGATGTAGATGCTGATGTCACGGTCGGGGTCGAGCGACTCCAGGGTCAGCAACTGCGCCATGACGTCGTTGGCCGACGCGTCGTCCACCTGCACGCCGAGGAAGATGATGCGGTCCTCGAAGAGCTTGGCGTACGGGTTCATCTCCCGCATGCCGTAGGACGTGCGCTCGGTGAAGGATGGAAGAACGTAGCGGCCGTTGATGTCTCCCGGCCGGATCAACTCACTCACCTTGTGCCCCTTCAGGAGACGGCGCCCGAGGAGGGCACCTGTCGAGCGCTGCGCACGACCTGGTCGATGAAGCCGTAGTCCTTGGCCTCCTCGGCCGTGAACCAGCGGTCGCGGTCGGAGTCGGCCTCGATCTGCTCGATGTTCTGGCCGGTGTGGAACGCGATGCGCTCGGCGAGGGTCTTCTTGACGTAGAGCATCTGCTCCGCCTGGATGGCGATGTCGGCGGCGGTGCCGCCGATGCCGCCGGAAGGCTGGTGCATCATGATGCGGGCGTGCGGCAGGGCGTATCGCTTGCCCCGCTCGCCGGCGCAGAGGAGGAACTGGCCCATGGAGGCGGCCAGACCCATCGCGACCGTGCACACATCGTTAGGCACATATTCCATCATGTCGTAAATCGCCATACCAGCGGTCACGGAACCGCCTGGCGAGTTGATGTAGAGCCAGATGTCGCGCTCTGAGTCGTCCGCGGCGAGCAGGAGCAGCTCGGCGCAGATCCGGTTGGCGATCTCGTCGTTGACCTGGGTGCCCAGCACGATGATGCGCTCACGCAGCAGCCGCTGGTAGAGCTGGTCTTCGAGCCTGAACGAGCCGTTCGGCTGGCTCATCGACTCGGGCCCGGAGCCGGTCGGCTGGTAGAAGGTCGGCGGGCTGGTCACAGCGTCACCTTCCGATGCGTCGTAATCGATTGGCTTTGCTTGTGACCTTAACGCGCGCCACCTACCGGACATGCCGCCTCAACGCACTGTTCGCTGACGGCGCATGCTGCCCGCCGCCTCCCCATCACGTCCGGGACCCCCGCCGCGCACCCCGGCGGAGGCTCCGAGGCCGGAGCCCGTACGGCGTGTCGCGGCTCGCGAGGGGTGGGGGGCCGGAAAACGGCGACGCTCAGAGGGCCCAGGAGCCCGCGAGATCCCCGGGGGCAGGGAGCTGGCCGCGGGGCGCCGGGGGCCTCCAGGCACCGCTCTGCGGCACGCCTGCCGCCACCCGTACGACGAAGACGCCCCCGTCGCGTGGACCGCGGCGGGGGCGTCGGGCGCGGCGGGAGCCATCGGGCGGACCCGGTGTCTCCCGCTCGGCCGGGGACTACTTGGCAGGCTCGGCCTCGGTCTCGGCGGCCTCCTCGGAGACCTCCTCGCCGTTGATCTCGGTGTAGATGGCCTTGAGGTCGACCTCGTTGCCGGCCTCGTCGACCACCTTGGCGGCGTCGCCGACGACGGTCTTGGCCTTGTCGCGGACGATCTCGACCATGGCCAGCGTGAGCTGGTCGTTGTCGGCCAGGTGCTGGGCCAGCGTGTTGGGCGCGACGTTCATCTGCATGGCGCGGCGCACCACGAAGTTGGTCAGCTCCTGCTCGCTGACGCCGAGGTCCTCGCTCTTGACGATCTTGTCAAGGACGAAGCCCGTCTTGAGGGCCTTGGCGGCGCTCTCGTCGAACTCCGCGAGGCGCTCCTCCTCGGTGGTCTGGTAGAGGCGGAAGTACGCCTCCTTGCTCAGGCCACTGTCGGCGATCTGGTGCTCGAGGTTGTGCTTGCGGTTGTCGACCTCGGCCTTGAGCGCGCTCTCGGGCAGCGGGATGTCGATCTTGTCGAGCAGGGCGTCGAGGGCGTTCTCGCGGGCCTGGACGACCTGGTCGATCAGCTTGTTGCGGCGGGCCGTCTCGCTGATGTTCGCCTTGAGCTCGTCGAGGGTGTCGAACTCGCTGGCGAGCTGGGCGAACTCGTCGTCGAGCTCGGGGAGGACCTTCTCCTTGACGCTCTTGACGGTGATGGTGACCACGGCCTCCTCGCCGGCGTTCTCGCCGCCGACCAGGTTGGTGGTGAACTCCTTGGTCTCACCCGCGGACAGGCCGACCAGGGCGTCGTCCAGGCCCTGCAGCACCGAGCCGGCGCCGACCTCGTAGGAGACGTCGTTGGCCTGCTGCTCCTCGATGTTGACGCCGTCGATCGCGGCGGCCAGGTCCATGACGACGAAGTCGCCGGAGGCGGCGGGGCGCTCGACGCCGGTCAGCGTGGCGAAACGCTGGCGCAGGCCGTCCAGCTGCTCGTCGATGTCCTTGTCGGAGACCTCGGAGACCGGGACCGTCACCTCGACGCCCTGGTAGTCGGGGACGTCGAAGCCGGGACGGACGTCCACCTCGGCGGTGAACTCGACCTGCTGGCCGTCGTCGATCTTGGTGACCTCGATCTCCGGCTGGCTGACCGGGAAGATATCGCTCTCGTCGACGGCCCTGCCGTACAGCTTGGGCACCGCGTCGTTGAGGGTCTCCTCCAGCACCACGGCGCGGCCGAACCGCTGCTCGATGATGCGGGCCGGAACCTTGCCGGGGCGGAACCCGGGCACGCGCACCTGCTGCGCGACCTTCTTGTACGCCGCCTGCAGGCTCTCGCCGAGCTCCTCGAACGGCACCTCGACGGTAAGCCTTACCCGGGTCGGGCTGAGCTCCTCCACAGCGGTCTTCACGGGGTCGTCTCCTTGATCAAGCTTTGAGTGATCGCGGGCGCGTCAGGTCGTAACGGCTGTCGCGGCAAGCTCGCGCGCCGCGCCCACATGAGCGGCACCTGGCACAGCCGTCGAGACACACGGGATGAGGGCATGCTCCACAGCGGCGGGTGTTCAGCGCCGCTGGCCAGTCTAGGGCAGAGCGGCACCATGGAGCGACCAATGACCGCTCAGTCCTCCTTGATGATCCGCCGCAGGATGTCGTTCGTCTCCCCGGGGGTGGTGCTGACCGCGCACAACCGCTCCATGACCTCGCTGTAGCGGTCGACGTCCTCGCGCTTGTCCAGGTAGAGGGCGCTGGCCAGCTGCTCCACGTAGACGACGTCGGGAAGCTCGTTGTCGTTGAAGCGGAGCACGCTGAAGGCCCCGCCCTCCGCGCTGTGGCCGCCGAAGCTGAAGGGCATGACCTGGATCGTGATGTTCGGCTGGCGCATGAGGTCGAGCAGGTGCTCCAGCTGGGCGCGCATGACGTCCGCGCCGCCGATGGGGCGCCGCAGGGCGGCCTCGTCGATGACGGCCCAGAAGAACGGGCCGTCGGGCCGGGTGAGCACCTGCTGGCGCTGCATGCGCAGGTCGACGCGGCGGACGATCTCCTCGGGCGCGACACCTGCGCTGCCCGCGGTGATGACCGCCCTGGCGTACTCCTTCGTCTGCAGCAGGCCGGGCACGAACTGCACCTCGTAGGTGCGGATCCGGGAGGCCGCCTCCTCAAGGCCGACGTACGTCTGGAACCACGAGGGCAGCAGGTCGTTGAAGCGGTGCCACCAGCCGGGTTCGTTGGCTCTGAGCAGCAGGTCCATGACCGCCGACCGGGCGCGCTCGTCCTCCACCCCGTAGAAGGTGAGCAGGTCCGCCACGTCGCGTTCCCTCAGGCCAACCCGGCCGAGCTCCATCCTGCTGATCTTGGATTCGGATCCGCGGATCAGGTGGCCCGCCTCCTCGCGCGAGAGCCCCTTGGCCTCGCGCAGGCGGCGCAGTTGGGAGCCTAAAAGGATACGCAGAGCTGTGGGACCCGATCCCGGTTGAACCTGCGTCACTTCGCCTCCCTCTGTACTTGGGCCAGCGCACACAGTGTCACTACTTCCGGCCGCTATGACAAGGTCTCAACTCCCTGCCCAATTCGCCAAGTCGTTGTCCTAACCGCCCATGCGGCTGCACATTGCAACTGCACGTGCATTTGGGTCTTGCAGCAGACGTTCCGGTGACCCATGATGGCTTAGTGCATATTGGGCTTATGGTGCACAAGCTCTGAAAACTCTCAACTGGTACGGAGACTCACGATGACAGCGGGAGGTACCGGCAGGATGGTGGGGGAGCCGAAATCGGCTGCCGACTACCTGCAGGAGACCCGCCAGGTGGGCTTCGACGAGTTGCTGGAGGCCAACCACCCCGGCGCCACCGCGTGCCCCCTGCCCAGCCAGGCCGACTCGGTGAAGACCGCCCGGGACGTGACGCGCTCGACGCTCCGCGACTGGGGACTGGCCGAGCTCAGCGATGACGCAGCGCTAGTGGTTTCGGAACTCGTCACCAACGCGGTCCGTTACGCGCTGTGTCCGCCCAGTCAGATGGAGATCACCCCGATCACGCTCGTCCTGGTGCACCTCTCCCCCCACGTGCTCCTGGCCGTGACGGACCCGAGCGACGAGGTTCCGACCCCCAAGGAGCCCGACTTCGTCTCGGAGAACGGCCGGGGCCTCTACATCGTGGAGACCTACAGCCAGGGCTGGGGCTGGGACCATCTCAACTGCGGCGGCAAGGCCGTCTGGGCCTTCTTCAGCCCCCGCCGCTGACATTCACGTCCCGGCGGGACCGTTCCCGCACGGCACCCTTCTCGCGTACGGCACCCCTCGGCCGTCGATCCCGCGTGCGCGCCTGCAGGTGGAAAGCCCTGTCCCCTCTGGGGACAAAAAACCGGGCACCGGTCGGAACCGATGCCCGGACACGTCGGGGTGACAGGATTTGAACCTGCGGCCCCCTGCTCCCAAAGCAGGTGCGCTACCAAACTGCGCCACACCCCGTGAGTCGAGTGCGCGCACGCTCCGGAACTCCGGTACGCTTACGCCCTGACGAACGGATGAAGTCTAGACCAGACTGACGCCGGTTCGCGCGGACGTAGCTCAATGGTAGAGCCCCAGTCTTCCAAACTGGCTACGCGGGTTCGATTCCCGTCGTCCGCTCAGAATGGCAAAAGGCCAGGTCAGCCAGCATATGGCTGACCTGGCCTTTTGGATTTCACCTGCTCGTATCGAGCTTCCATGCCATCGGCGTGCCACTAACTTTCTTTTTTTCTTTTCCCCGCGTCATCGCCGGCGCCTCGCCCGGCGCCATGTCGGCGGCTTTTCTCCGGCCCCGGTCCCGGCTCGCGGGGCGGCGGCTCCCCGAGACTCGCCCCGATGGCCGAAGCCGAGGCGCACGGGCGGCGGGGAACCGTGATGTGATGGCGTCGTGAGCCGCGCCGTGGAGGACAGTAACCGCCGCATGCTCCGGGCGCGGGACGCGATGGACCGCGCCTACGCGCGGCCGCTGGACATCCCGGCACTGGCCAGGATCGCCCACGTGTCGGAGGCGCACTTCTCCCGCACCTTCCGGGCCACGTTCGGGGAGACGCCACACCGTTATCTGCAGCGCCGCCGGGTCGAGCGCGCGATGTTCCTGCTGCGGGAGACCGATCACAGCGTGATGGACATCTGCTTCCAGGTCGGCTTCGGCAGCCCGGGAACCTTCAGCCGCACGTTCCGCGGCATCGTCGGCCGCTCACCGAGGACGTACCGCAGGGAGGCGGCGTCCACGGGCGTGCCGACGTGCTTCACGATGGCGTGGACGCGGCCGAGCGCCTGATCGCCCGCGCTGCCCGTAGCCGCCCGTAGCCACTCATGGCTGTCCGTAACCACCCTGCCCGCACTCTCCGTCGACTGAGCAGTTTCGGATACGTTTTTGTCTGATTCGCTCGGTAGCGTCGTGCGCATGTTCAACGCCATCACACATTCGCAGATCTACGTCCTCGACCAGGACGAGGCCCTCGACTTCTACGTCGGCAAGCTTGGCCTGGAGGTCAACACCGACGTCGACCTGGGCGCCATGCGCTGGCTGACCGTCAGCGTCCCCGGCCACCCCGAGCGCCAGGTCCTGCTGGAGAGGCCGGGCGGCCCGATGATGTCCGAGGAGACCACGCGGCAGGTCCGCGAGCTGGTGACCAAGGGCGCGACGGGCGGCCAGCTCATCTTCACCACCGACGACTGCCGCAAGACCTACGAGACGCTGCTCGGCCTGGGCGTCGAGTTCACCGAGGAGCCCACCGACCGCCCGTACGGGATCGACTGCGGCCTGCGCGACCCCTTCGGCAACCACATCCGCTTCACCCAGCTGAAGGCCCAGTAGGTAGATGCCGGGGTGCCGCCGTTCTCCCCGCCGTGTCGCGAGCGCCGGCGACGTCGGCGGGGAGGCCCGGCCCCCAGGGGGCCGGGGAGCGGCCGACGCGAATGCTTTGCCAACCTAAGTGGTGCTAAGTCCTACTCCGTCTGGAAATATCTACGAATCTCTGTTAAACACGAGGTTCGCATATAGATCATTCTTTACAATCCTCCATACCAGCAGTCAGAGTGCCCCTGGAGGGAAAGTGTCGGAGTTCGACGGCGTCATCGTGGGCGGGGGCCATAACGGCCTCACGTGTGCCGCCTACCTCGCGAAGGCGGGGTTGTCGGTCGCGGTCGTCGAGCGCAACGACGTCGCGGGCGGTGGCTGCAGCACCCAGGAGCTCACGCTCCCCGGGTTCCGGCACAACACCCACAGCAGCTACCACTTCCTGGAGGAGGGCCCGGTCCCCGCCGACCTGGAGCTCCAGCGGTACGGCCTGCGCTACATCTACCCCGAGACCCAGCACGCCACGGTCTTCAGGGACGGCCGGGCGATCACGGTCTACACCGACCCCAAGCGCACCGCCGACTCCTTCGCCCGGTTCTCCAAGGCCGACGCCGCGCGCTGGCTGGAGCTGTACGAGCGCTACGCCGAGGCGGCCAGGGACCTGATGAACGGCTTCCTGTACTCCAGGCCGCTGCCGCCGCCGGTGCTCGCCGAGCGGATCAAGGGCGACCTCGGCCGCGACATGATGAGCTACATGCCGCTGTCGCTGTACGAGGCCGTCGACAGGAACTTCGAGAGCGACCAGGTCAGGGTGCTGTTCAAGTCCTTCCTGCACGCGATCTCCATCGAGAACGTCCCCGGCACCGGCGGCTTCTTCCCCCGGCTGCTGTCGCGCATCGCCAGGCTCGGGGTGCCCGTGGGCGGCGCGGGCAACGTCGCGAGCGCGCTGCGCGCCGTCGTCGAGGAGCACGGCGGCACCGTGCTGACCGGCGCCCACGTCGAGCGGATCCTGGTCGACGACGGGCGGGCCACCGGGGTGCGGCTCGCCAACGGCGACGTGCTCACCGCCCGCCGGTTCATCTCCAGCGCGGTGGACGCCCCGCAGACCGTGCGGCTGGCGGGCCCGGAGAACTTCGGCGCGGAGATCGCGGCCAAGGTCGAGGACTACAAGTGGGCCGGGCACAGCCTCGTCACCCTGCACCTGGCGCTCGACGAGGCGCCGCGCTACCGGGCCGCCGAGTTCGAGCCCGACGTGGACCGGGCCTTCCTCGTGGTGCTCGGCGCCGACGACAGCGAGCAGCTCGGCCGCACCTTCGACCAGATCCACCGGGGGCAGCTGCCCGACCGGCTGGCCGGCAACGGCGCGTGCCCCTCGCTGTTCGACCCCTCGTACGCGCCGGACGGCAAACACGTGGCGTTCTGGTGGCCGTGGGCCCCGTACGACCTCGGCGGAGACCCGGCCAACTGGGACCTGCGGCGTGAGGAGGTCGGGGAGCGGCTGCTCGCCGAGTGGGCCGAGTACGCCCCCAACCTCGCGGGAGGCGCCGTGCTGGGCAAACGGGTCTTCTCACCGCTCGATATCGAGCGGCACTGCGTCAACATGGTGCGCGGCAGCCACCACGTGGGGGCCTACGAGCCGTCCCAGCTGGGCGGCAACCGGCCGGTCCCCGAGCTGGGCCAGTACCGCACCCCCGTCGACGGCCTCTACCTCTGCGGCGCCAGCAGCCACCCGGGCGGCTCGGTCTCCGCGGCCCCCGGATACAACGGCGCCAACGCCATCGCTGAAGATCTCGAACTGGAAACCTGGTGGACGCCGGTTCCCGCACCCCGGTGGAGCGAGTGAAGTCCCGTTTCGTCACCAAGAATCCAGCGACGCCAGGGTTCAGGATGGGCAGTCCCGCATCCATGCACGAGCAGCTGTCCCTGCTCAACGCCGCCAGCAAGCGCATCGGCAGCACGCTGGACATGTTCGAGACCGGCAGGGAGCTGATGGACGTCGCCGTGCCGCGCTTCGCGGACGCGGCGGGCATCCTCGTACAGGACAGGCTGGTGACCGAGGGGGAGTTCCCCCAGGAGACCACCGACGGCTCGGCGCTGGTGCGGCGGATCGCGGTCGGCGTGGCCGACCCCTCCCCCGGCGAGTACGCCAGGGCGTTCCCCGTGGACGAGGTGGCGGTCTACGAGGCCTGGACCCCCTACGCCCGGTGCATGGCCACCGGCAACCCGATCCTCTACCCGCGCCTGGGCCGCAGGACCGCCGAGGAGATCGGGCGGTTCTGGAAGCGCGACTCGGTGTCGAAGGTGCTGGAGGACAGCTCGTTCCTGGTGGTGCCGCTGAAGGCGCGCGGCCGGGTGCTGGGCTTCGTCATCTTCACCCGCAGGCCCACCAGCCAGCCGTTCGACGAGCAGGACGTCAACCTGGCCGAGGAGCTGGCGGCCAGGACCGGGGTCTGCCTCGACAACGCGCGGCTCTACAACCGCGAGCGCCGCACCGCGCTGACCCTGCAGAGCAGCCTGCTGCCGGTCGACCTCTCCCAGCCGCTGGGCCTGACGATCGCCTCCCGCTACCTGCCCGCCAGCGACCTGGTCGGGGTGGGCGGCGACTGGTACGACGTGATCCCGCTGCCCGGCTGCCGGGTCGCCCTCGTCGTCGGCGACGTGATGGGGCACGGCATCAGGGCCGCCGCCACCATGGGCCAGCTCCGCACGGCCGCGCGCACCCTGGCCAGCCTCGACCTCAGCCCGGCCGACGTGCTCTTCCGGCTCAACCTGATGAGCCAGGACCTGGACGCCAGCCAGATCGCCACCTGCGTGTACGCCACCTACGACCCCGTCACGCGCCGGTGCGAGATGGCCTGCGCGGGACACGTGCCGCCGATCCTGGTGCGGCCGGGCGGCGAGACCGAGCTGCTGGAGCTGCCGCCGGGGCTCCCCCTGGGCATCGGCAACGAGCCGGCCGAGATGCGGGAGTTCACGCTTCCCGGCGGGACCGTGCTCGCCTTCTACACCGACGGCCTGGTGGAGAGCCGCAACCGGGACATCGAGGAGGGCATCAACGCGCTGCGCGGCCTGCTCGCTGGTCCCGACCACGACCTGGAGGAGGTCTGCGACCTCACGATCAGGGCCCAGCGACCCGGGCACGAGCGTGACGACATCGCCCTGCTGCTGGCCAGGGTGTCGGAGCTGACGGAGAACGAGTTCGCCGAGACGTCGCTGCCGCCCGACCGCCGCTCCGCCTCCCAGGCCCGCCGTTTCGTCCGGTCCACGCTCGACGACTGGGAGCTGTCCTCGCTGTGCGACAACACCGAGCTCATGGTCAGCGAGCTGGTCGCCAACGCGGTCGAGCACGGCCAGGGCGAGGTCGAGCTGCGGCTGCTGCGCGGGCCCACGCTGGTCTGCGAGGTGTCCGACAGCTCCGCGTCCGAGCCGGTCATGCGGGAGGCGTCCACCACCAGCGACACCGGCCGGGGCCTGCACCTCATCAACTGGCTCGCCCACCGCTGGGGATCCCGCCTCACCCCGAAGGGCAAGATCGTCTGGGTCGAGCAGCGGCTGCCCTAGCCGTACCGGCCAGAAGCATGAAAAAGCCCCGCGCGGCGAGAGCTCTCGCCGCGCGGGGCCTCAGGATGAGTCCTCAGCGGATCTCGTAGACGGCGGTGGTGCCGCTGACCTCGTTGCCGACCACCAGGAGCGGGCGGCGGGTGGGGCTGTCCCCGGCGGGAATGAAGAGCACGCCCTCGGGACCGACGTCCCCGGCGGTGCCGTCCTCGATCGAGCCGGCGAAGTCACGGGTGTTGACGTACTCGATCAGGCGCGGCGCCCGCGGGTCGCCCAGGTCGTAGACGACGATCCCGCCGACCCGCTCCAGCCCGGCGAAGGCGTACGACCGGCCGCGCACCTCGCCGACCGTGACCCCCTCGGGCTCGGGGCCCTTGTTGTCGCTGCGGCTGTCGAAGGAGTCGTCCTCCTCGTTGTCGGCGTTGAAGGCGGCGGGCAGCTCCTTGGCGACGAGCCGCTCCAGCTGGTCGCCGGAGTCCCAGACGAGCGCTCCCGAGGTGGACCTGACCGAGATCGAGCGGGCGCCGAACGCGTGCAGCTCGGTGTAGGCGCCGCTCGCGTCCTTGGGAGAGTCGGCGGCCACGTTCAGCCGGCCCAGCTCGGTGTCCTTCTTGAGGTTCTCGGCGTCGGGCAGCGCGAGCTTCAGGTCCTTCACCCTGACCTCGTCGGCGTGGCACTCCCAGTCGCGCCCGTCGCCCTCGTTCGCGGTGACCAGGTAGGTCCGCCCGCGGTCACGGAAGTGCGCGATCGCGTCGGGCTGGTACATGCCCTTCACCGGCCGGGGCCTGATGTCGATCTTCTTGTCCTTGTCCGAGGCGTCGAACCCGGTCTTCGACCAGTCCTTCAGCCCCAGCGGGACGACGTCGCGGACCGCCGCCCGGTCCAGGTCGACGATCGCGAGCGCGTTGTTCTCCTGGAGGGTCACGTAGGCGGTGTCGCCCTCGACCGTGATGTACTCCGGCTCCAGGTCACGGGCGGCGGTGGCCCCGGGACCGGTGATCCGCACACCCTTGGCCCTCAGCCGCTCGGCGTCGAACCTCGTGAACCCCGCGGTCCGTACCGTCCAGCGGCGCAGGTCGACGACGCTCACCGAACCCTCGGGGTCGGTCACCTCGCCCTCGCAGTAGGAGGTCGGCTCCCCCTCGTTGGCCACGACCACCCGCGTCCCGTCCGGGGTGAAGGTCAGCATGTCGGGCAGCGCGCCCACGGTCACCTGCTTGAGCTTCCTCCCGCTCCGGGCGTCGAAGAAGGCGACGGTGCCCCGGTCGGTCTTGACGGCGGCCTGCTGGGCCACCGCGACCAGGCCTCGGCGCACCGCGACGCTGTTGGCGCCGGGGGTGGCCAGGGTGGCGACCTTGCGCGGCCTGCGCGGGTCGCGGATGTCGAGCACGTCGACGGTCCCGGCCTGCGCGTTCACCACGAAGACCCGGCGGGTCGAGGCGTCGTACGCGGTGATCTCCGAGGCGCCGGCGGCGACGGTACCGGTGGTGTAGCGGCCGAGGAAGGTCAGCTTGAGGCCGCCGTGGCCGGACTCGGCGGCGGCCGGGGCCACGGCGAGGGGCAGGAGGAGCAGGCCGGTGACCGCCGCGGCGGCCGCCCGGGTGAAAGTCGTGGTGCGCATGAGAAGAATTTTCACGAAATATCGTGACCTCCTGCTGACGGCGAGGTGACCGTGGGATGAAGCCCCACGGTCAGGCGAACCCCGGACGGATCTCTGGGGGCACCTCGGACATGCCGGTCATGTCCGTTGACGCGATGACTACTGGCTGTCCAAGGGTTACGGTCAAGATGAGAGCCGGGAGGAAACCCGGGCGGGCATCGGGAGGGGCATGATGACCATCGACATACCCGAGGCTTACCACCGTGCACTGGAGGACTTCGGCGCTCTTGTCCACCGGATCGGTCCCGAGCAGTGGGAGAACCCGACGCCGTGCGTCGACTGGGACGTGCGCGCCCTCGTCAACCACGTGGTCGGCGAGAACCTGTGGGCCCCCGTGCTGCTGGCCGGGGGGACCTCCGCGGAGGTCGGCGACGCCTTCGAGGGGGACCTGCTGGGGGACGACCCCATCAAGGCGTTCGACACCTCGGCCGTGCCCGCCATCCAGGCGGCGACGGGTGTCCACGCCCTCGACGCCCTCGTCCACCTGCCGTTCGGCGACGTGCCCGGCCGGGAGTACGTCACCGAGCTGTTCGCCGACGCGCTGATCCACACGTGGGACCTGGCCCGCGCCATCGGTGCCGACGAGCGGCTCGATCCCGAGCTGGTCGAGGCCTGCTCCGCCTGGTTCAGCGACGCGGAGCCCGGCTACCGGCAGACCTCGGCCGCCGGAGAGCACCGGGAGGCGCCCTCGGACACCGACGACGCCTCCGACACCTCTGATACCGGCGACACTTCCGATATTTCCGACACCTCCGACGCCTCTGAAGCCGACGCGCAGGCCCGGTTGCTGGCCTCCTGGGGCCGCCGCGCCTGACCTCCGGGGCCGGTACGGCTAGCCGGCCGCGGGCCGCCTGCCGTGGTTGGCCCTGCGCTTCTTGCGGGCCCTGGCCTTGCGTGCTCGTCTGCCCATGCCGACCACCCCTTCGCCGAGGCTCTCCGGGGCTCCCGCGGGTCCGTAGGGGACCCGCCGTCACCCCGCCCAGACCTTCACGTTCCTCCCGGAACGCCCGGCGCACAAGGCCCGGACGACGATCCGCCCGGCTCCGGTGAACCGTGTTTCCCCGGCTTTTCCCCGGCCTTGGCGTTCGTCGGCCGGTGCCCCTCGGGTCCTAGGCTCCGTGACATGAGCGAGAAGCTGATGGCCCGCTGGCGATCCCTGGCCGGTCCCGGGGCCGACCCCCTCGGCCGCGAACTGATCACCCGGTACGACGAGCCGCACCGCAGGTACCACACGACCGCCCACCTGGAGGCCGTGCTCACCCACGTCGACGCCCTGGCGGATCACGCCGGGCACCCGGACCTCGTACGGCTGGCGGCCTGGTTCCACGACGCCGTCTACGACCCGAGGCGCGGCGACAACGAGGAGCGGAGCGCGGGGCTGGCCGAGCGCGCGCTGCCGGAGCTGGGGATGCCCTCGGAGGCCGTGGCGACGGTCGCCCGGCTGGTCAGGCTGACCGTCACGCACGACCCCGCGCCCGACGACGCGGACGGGGCCGTGCTGTCCGACGCGGACCTGGCGATCCTGGGCGCGTCCCCCGAGGTCTACGCCGCCTACGCGGCGGCCGTGCGCGAGGAGTACGGCTTCGTCCCCGACGACGCGTTCAGGGCCGGGAGGGCCGCCGTGCTGCGCTCGCTGCTCGACCTGCCGACGATCTTCCGCGTCGCCGACCTGGAGGAGGTGGCGAGGGCCAACATCACGGCGGAGCTTGGCCGACTGTGAGCGGTTAGTCACCACGATCCAACAGCTTTTACCGACCCTGCCCGTGGTAATTTGGTGGAATCTGGTGGATTAAGGGGAGTGAGTCAATGCTTGCCCAGCAGCGGCAGCAGGCGATCCTGGAGAGGGTGCGCAGCAGCGGCGGCGTCAGGGTCGCCGACCTCGTCCGGGAGCTCGGCGTCTCCGACATGACGATCCGGCGCGACCTTGAGGTGCTCTCCGAGCGCGGCCTGGTGGAGAAGGTCCACGGCGGGGCCACCGCCGCCGGGCCCGGCTCGACCGAGGAGCCGGGCTTCGCCGCCAAGTCGGCGCGCCAGCAGGCGGAGAAGGAGACGATCGCCCAGCACGCCGCCCGGCTCGTCCGGCCCGCCACGGCCATCGCGCTCTCCGCGGGGACCACGACCTGGACGCTCGCCCACCACGTGACCGACGTGCCCGAGCTGACCGTGATCACCAACTCGGTCCGGGTCGCCGACGTCTTCCACCGCTCCCCCAGGGCCGACCGCACGGTCGTGCTGACCGGCGGGGTCCGTACCCCCTCCGACGCCCTGGTCGGCCCGGTCGCGGTCTCGGCGATCCGCGGGCTCCACGTCGACACCCTCTTCCTCGGCGTGCACGGGATGAGCACCCGCGCCGGGTTCACCACGCCCAACCTGCTTGAGGCCGAGACCAACCGCGAGCTGGTCGCCTCCGCGCACCGCCTGGTGGTGCTCGCCGACCACACCAAGTGGGGCACGGTCGGCATCAGCACGATCGCCGGGCTGGCCGAGGCCCGCGTCGTGGTCACCGACTCCGGCCTGACCGGCGAGGCCCGCGAGGAGCTCGCCGCCTCGGTGGGCGAGCTGATCGTCACGGAGCCCCAGCGGGAGAGCGAGATCGCCGGCCGATGAAGCGTACGATCACCCACCTGGCCGACGGCCGGGAGCTTTTCTACTTCGACCGGCGCGACGACGCCGACCGAGGGGCGGTCGACCGGCGTGACCTGCCGCCCCGTCCCGCCGCCTCCGAGCTGCGCTACGACCCGCTCACCGAGGAGTGGATCGCGGTGGCCGGGCACCGCCAGGGCCGCACCTTCCTGCCCCCGGCCGGTGAGTGCCCGCTCTGCCCCTCCACCCCCGGCAACCTCACCGAGGTCCCCTCCCCCGGCTACGACGTGGTGGTCTTCGAGAACCGGTTCCCTTCGTTCTCCGCCCAGCCGGGCGAGCACCGGGAGATCGGGGGGCTGAGCGAGGTCCGGCCGGGGATCGGCAGGTGCGAGGTGGTCTGCTTCACCTCCGAGCACGACTCCTCCTTCTCCCGGCTCTCCCCCGAGCGGGTCGAGCTGGTCGTGGAGGCCTGGGCCGACCGTACGGCGGAGCTGTCGGCGATGCCCGGCGTGGAGCAGGTGTTCTGCTTCGAGAACCGGGGAGCCGAGATCGGCATCACCCTGGCCCACCCGCACGGCCAGATCTACGCGTACCCCTACGTGACCCCGCGCACCAGGCTCACCCTCGGGGCGGCCGGGCGTCACCGGGAGCGGACCGGCGGCAACCTGTTCGCCGACGTCCTGGCCGCGGAGCGGGAGGCCGGGATCCGGGTGGTGGGCTCGAACGAGCACTGGACGGCCTTCGTCCCGGCCGCGGCGCGCTGGCCCGTGGAGGTCCACCTCTACCCGCACCGCCGGGTCCCCGACCTGGTCGCGCTGGACGCCGCGGAGCGCGCGGCGTTCGGTCCCCTCTACACCGACGTGCTCCGCCGCCTCGACGGGCTGTTCGGCGTGCCCATGCCGTACGTCGCGGCCTGGCACCAGGCGCCGGTCTCCACCGGCCGCGACCTGTCGTACGCGCACCTGGAGCTGTTCAGCGTCCGCCGCGCGCCGGACAGGCTGAAATACCTCGCCGGGTCGGAGTCGGCGATGGGTGCCTTCGTGAACGACGTGTCGCCCGAGGGGACTGCACATCTGCTGCGCTCTGTTATCACGAACTGATTACCGCTTGGTCTCGTCTTGAGGTCGCATGACCTGCTGTTTACCACTACTATCCTTCCCACATCAGCTGTAAACGCTGATTTGCCTAATCCCGGGCGCCTTGCCCGGGAACCGGGGAACCACCGCACCTGGGGTGAAACCACTTCGGTGGAAGGGCTTCCTCCAGCCCGAACCCGTCAGCTAACCCGGTAGGCGGAAGGAGAGGAGAGTTCGTGGCGGCCCCGTCCCCCACGTTCCGTCGGCACGCGGCTCTGGTCCTCTGCCTGGGCTCGATCGCCGCGTTCGCCATCGGCGCCCCCACGGCGGGAAGCGCGGAGCCCAAGCCCACCGAGGCCAAGCTCCGCGCCGACCTGGCCAAACTCGGCAAGAAGGTCGACAGGCTGATCGAGACCTACGCGGCCACCCGCGAGTCCCTCAAGAAGGCGCAGAAGGCCGAGACCGTCGCCAAGCAGAACGTGGAGAAGGCCGAGAGGACCTACGTCGAGGCCAAGCGGCAGGTCGACACCATCGTCCAGCTCCGCTACCAGAGCAGTGGCGGGGGGCTGCCCGCGCTGATGTTCTCCGGCGACATGGGCGCCGCCGCGGTGATGGAGCAGCTCACCGCCCAGCAGAGCGCCCACCTGGAGGGCTTCGCCGGCAGCCTCGAACGCAGGAAGAAGGCGTCCGAGACGGCCGCCAGGCTCACCGACGAGATCGGCGACGAGGTCAAGGAGGTGGAGGAGCAGCGCGAGGAGGCCGAAGACGTGATCCGCGACATGAAGGACAAACTCGACCGGCTCGCCCCCACCGGTTCCGGCCGCCGCTCCGACGGCAGCTGGGCCCCGCAGCTCCCCACCGGCGCCGACAACATCACCGACCGCACCCGGATCATGCGCGACGCCGTCATGAGGCGCTTCAGCCTCCCGTACTCGGTCGGCTGCTACCGGTCGGCCAACGACGGCGGCGAGCACCCCCTGGGCCGCGCCTGCGACTTCATGATGAGCGCCGGAGGCACGATGCCCTCGGCCGCCAACGTCGCGCTGGGCGACGAGATCGCCGCGTGGGCCATCAAGAACAAGGCCAAGCTCGGCGTGAAGTACGTGATCTGGCGCCAGCGCATCAACCACGGCTCCGGCTGGAACTTCATGTCGAACCGCGGCGGCGTCACGGCCAACCACTTCGACCATCCGCACATCTCGATGTACTGAGCTGCCGGGCTTCTGACCTGTGGTGATCTTGCTGCAGGTCCCTCTCAGGGCACGTTGGCCTGTCGCCCACGCATCTTCGGTGACCTGCCATGCGGTCCTCACCGGAGGCCATCGGGTGCGTGTAGGTCCCCGGGGTCGGCGTGCCCGAGGAGGTCGGCCACGGCCTTGATGGACACCCCCGCTCCAGGAGCCCCAAGGCGAAATGGCCGGAGCATGTGGAAGCCGTTCTCGCGGATCGTCGGGGTGCCCGCCTCGGTCAGGATCGGCTCCCAGGTGAAGTCGACGGCCAGGCCGAACGCCTCACCTTGACGGAACCCGAGCGTCGCAGCCGCCTGAACCATGACCTTGTAACGTCGTGCGACGGCACCGGCGACGGTCTTCACCTACTTCACCGACCACGGCGTGATCTTCGGTGCGGTCGAGATCGGAAACAGCCGCATAGAACGCGGCTGCTGTCATGAGGTGACTGAACCAAGACTGTGACTCATTTGGCTATCAGTCGTTTGAAAGGCTTCCAGATCGCCATCGAAATCCACTTACCCCTGCCAGCCGATACGAGGTACCGATTCACGGACCAAGGATGTCTCGGGATTTGTCAATCAGTATCGGCGGGGGCCCGGTCAACCATAGGTCAGAGCTATTTCCTGCGTTTTGGCGTCGAACAGGTCAACCAGCCACGCGTTCAGGACGCCGCGCGGCTGATTCGATGCAGGCACCGCTTCATGATGACGACGATGGTTTTTTGATCGTCGGTGAGATGCCCCATGTAGGCGTGGCCCGCGACCGCGTCCGCGGATTTGGTGAGGTCGTCTCCCAGCGCGTCCAACAGCACCTTCACGGCCGCACGGCGCGGTGTCCAGTCCGGGCCAGGTTCTCGTGAGACGTCGTCGCGCAGTAAGGCGACCTGGCGGCGGACCTCCCGCCGCCGGGTGGTGTCGTCGTCGCCACGCAGGAACTCCAGCGCCTCATCCACCGTGGGGTGCAACAGCTGCGAACCCTGTAGCACCGCCTCCGTCATCAGGTAGCGGATAGGAGCTACCTTGTCGGGCGACAGATCATCGAGGATCGCCCGTACTTCGGGTCGGTTCAGTACGCGGTGGTTACGTAACTGATCGGGGACGATGTCGTCGGGGAGCGGATTCTCGACGAGCAGGCGCGTGAGGCCGCTGTCCAGTAGCCACTCTTCTGTGAGGCGGGCTCCGGTGATGTGCTCCGCCGCCAGGAGCGTGGCGGCTTGGAGCCCGATGACGTCATCGGTGCCGACCGAGTCGATGACCGCGTCGGCGTCACCCGGAAGGCGGCCGGGGCGGGCGGGGGAGGACGTCAGCCGGACGGCGGGCAACCGCCCGGCGTCGGCGTAGCTGAGCCGGTCGTACTGGCTTCCGTTGAGCAGAACGTTCACCGCTCGCCCGCGGGCCGACAATGCCTTCAGCACTTCGGGTCTTGCGCCCTCGCACCCGTTCGGTTCGACGACCAGCGTCCAGTCGCCGATCGTCCCGGCGACCAGACTGGGCAGGATGCCGGGGATGTCCGCGTTGTACTGCTCGATCTGGGCATCCTCGAAGCTCAAAGACTCGGCCGCGGCGAGGTCGGCGCCGAAGGCTCGCGCCACGTCGTCCAGCCCCGACGCCTCGCACCAGGTCAGGCAGGTTGGATCGGAGAACCACGCGGAGACGAGTCTCTCGTAATGAGCAAAGTCGTCTTCCCTCATGCCGCGATCTCCATCGTGAGGAGCCGGCGGGCGTCCTGGAACGCCCGCCGACTCAGCGCTTACCGAGCGGGTGGCTGCCCGTCATGGATCTTCACATAGAACGTGTCTCCGGGAAGCACCCTGGGTCGAACCAGCCGCGCAGTTCGCGCATTCCGGGATCAACTTGACCGAGAAATCGAAGTCGTCATTGGCCGCCCCTTCCAATGTACTGGCGAAGGGATACTCGTCGCAGTGCTCCTTGTTGGCCTCGTACCACCCGGGGCCGAAACGGTCCACGCATGCCTTGCTGACGACCCGCCTGTTCTCGTATTCGACTTCGCCCGCGTGTTTCCCCGGCCAGGCCCGGGTGAGAGGCATCGGACGCAGGGGGTTTTGTGCGATCCTGTCGGGGCCGGCAGTGCGAATGGCGTAACTGAAGCGATATCCGACGACCCCGGTGTTCTACTCCACCTCCACGAAATTGACCCCTTTCGCACATCTGATGGAACTACCAGAACCCGCACCAGTTGAACAAGTTCTTGGTGTATCCCCCGCTCGGGTAGCTCGGTTCATGTTCTCCCAGCACTGGGCGAAGGTGATGGGATCGTAGGGGAAGTCGCTGAGGGGCGAGCATGGCCCGCGCGCTTTCCAACGCGATCGGCGTGGAGGTTTTCGCCGGCGATCTCCACTTCCGCCTTCGCCTCGCCGTCGCGCCCGGCGGACAGCCGAACTGATTCCCGGGCCGGTCCCCGTGGGGCACGGTCTCGCCGGAGTGTCAGGTCGTGTAGACGGGGGCGAGGTCGACGAATATGCGGTAGTCCGAGATCAGGCCGTCGTCGCGGGTGCGCCAGATCGACACGGCCGCGACGCTGACCTCCTTGCCGTCGAGGCGCCGGTAGGTCACCTCGGTCTCGGCGACGGTGTCGGCCTCCACCTGCCAGCTTCTGACGACACGGTGCCGCAGGCCGCCGATGGTGGAGAAGAACTCCCGTATTCCGGCGGCGATGGTCTCGCGTCCCGCCATCGGCTCGGCGTTGCCGAACACCAGCGTGGCGTCCTCGGCCAGCAGCCGCGCGAACTCGTCGGGGTCGAACGCGTCGACCGTCCGGAAAACGCGTCGCACCGCGTCGTCGGTCATACAGAGCCCTCCTCGCACGGTCGGGATCACTGCTGGGGACGATACGGGGCGAAGGGCGGCGCGCAACCTATCGCCGAGGTGGGTATCCCGTCGCCACGGATCCCCGGCCCCGCCCGGCCCTTCGCCGGGGCCGGTGAGGGGCTCGGGCGAGCGGCTCCGGCTAACGGCTCCCCGAGCTCCCCGATTCCCCCGATTCCCCGGATTCCTCGGAGGGCTTCGAGCGCCCGGGAGGCTTGGAACGCCCGGGAGGTTCGGGCGCCTCGGGACGGCGTACGTAGACCGGGGTTCCCGTCGGGGTCATGTCGTAGAGCGCCTTGGCGTTGTGCAGCGGCACCCGGATGCACCCGTGGGACGCGGGATGCCTCGGGACCCGCTCCGAGCCGTGGAAGCCGATGCCCTGGTTGAAGTAGATGGTGTAGAACTGGTCGCCCAGCGGCCCGCTGGTCCATCCGGGCGTCCGGAACCAGGCGCGGAAGTCGCCGGTGGGCGTGACGGCGACCCCGCAGTTGCCCTTCTTGCAGTAGTGCTCGCCGTTACCGGTTGAGATGTGGGAGACCAGCGCGGGCCTGCCGTCCCGCCACGCCGTGAGCAGCTGGCGGCGCAGGTCGATCTCCACCCTCGTGGGCTCCCCGTACGACACCAGCGGCTTGAGGCGTGCCGGGCGGGAGAGCGCCCGCCAGGTCGGCGGGTCGATCTGGTCGGTGGGAGGCAGCCCGTTCGCCTTCTGGAAGGCCCACACGGCCGCGCGCAACGCGGGACGGTACTCGTCGCCGACGTCCCCCGGCCCGAATCCCAGCCGGTCGAGGCGCCGGTGGACCTCCTCGACCTGGGCGCCCCTGTCGCCGGGACGAAGGAGGGGAAACCGTGACAGCGGGGTGTGCTCGGCACGCGGCGCGGGAGGGCGCTCGTCGGGAACGGGCGGTTCGGAAGGCCGCACCGACATGACACCGGTGGTCGCGACACCGAATGGCAGGCACGCGGTGAGCACGAGGGCCGAGTTCGCGATCAGGAAACAGTTGATGGTTCTCCGCATTTTTTAACGCCTATCCGCTCTCGGGCGAAGTCCTTCAGAAGTCCTTCAGAGATCCTTCAGAGGTCCGTCAGGAGCCCTTAAGAAGCTCTTCAGGGGTCCTTTGGAAATCCGCCGGAATTCGTCAGAAGGAATACGAGTACGTGCGATCCTCTATCGCCGCGCGCACCAGGCCGACGGCCTCCTGGGCGCAGCCCCAGGAAAAGCTGAACCCGGCCCCGCCGTGCGCGAAGTTGTAGACGACCTTTTCCTCGTCGTCCCACTCAAGACAGACGTTCTCGTTCCGGAAGGGCCGCAGCCCCGCCCGTACCGGCTCGTCGGGATCCAGCCTGGCGTTTCGCAACGCGGGCATGAAGGCCAGGCACCGCTCGTACATCTCCCGTACGGGCCCGTGGTTCTCCAGGTTGATTCCGGTGTCCCACTCGTCCTTCTCCGCCAATCCGCCGAGAACGAGGAGGCTCGGATTGCGCGGCACGATGAAGACGATGTCCTGCTCGTCCTTGTTCTGCTCGTCGTGGGAGACGCAGTGGGCCTCGCGGATCCGGCGCCCGCGAAGTCCGTCGTTGCGGACCCGTACCAGCGCGCCGCGCAGCGGGTACATGCCGATGCCGCGCAGTCCCGCGGTGCCGAGGCCCGCGCAGCAGACGATCACCTCGGCGTCGAAGCGGTCGAGGAGCTCGTCCCTGCGCTCGGCCAGCAGTCCCTCGACCCGGTAGCGCTCGACCCGCACACCGTGGATCTTGACCTGCCGCAGCAGCCACGCCATGTACTGATCGGTGTCGATCATGGGCGCCATGTGCGAGTACGCGTCGACCACGCCGTAGTCGGGGCTGACGCCGTTGCGTTCGGCGAGCGACCGGTCGCGGACGAAGCCGCGCACCTTCCCCGCGAGTTCCTGCATCTTGTGGAGGTCGTGCGGGCTCTCCTCGACGGGATGCTTGAAATAGAAGTTGGATCTGCGCATCGCCACCCCGGGCACTTTCGCGCGGGCCAGCTTCTCGAACATCTCGTACGAGGTGACGCACCAGTTCTTGGAGCGGGCGAGCGAGATCTGGTCGTGGTGGTAACCGCACACCGCCGGTGGCCACTCCCACAGCGCGCCCGCGACGACCGAGACGATGTCGGGGGCGAACCTCTCCGCGATGACGGTGACGCGAAACCCCTCCCTGGCCAGGCACAGCGCACTGGTCAGCCCGCTTACCCCGGCCCCGACGACAAGTATCTTCTCTGAGTTCGCGCGCACCTGGGAACGCCTTCTTTCCGGATCCATCCAGCTCGATCACTTTTCGGCGCGACCGGCCGCGGGAGGCCGTCACGACGAACGCTGAAACCCCTCCACAGTAAATCGGGCACCGGCGAATCCCGGAATGGTGGCGAACCCGGCATGGAAGGAGACCGGCCCCGGGCTGATGGAAAACCATTACCTACAGGGGAAACAACCTGGATCGAACGGGGAAAAGCCGCACTCGACCTGAATACTCCGATGACAAACCTTTGGCCGCGTGCCGGATTTTCATCACCAATCCACCGGCCGACCCGGGCGAATATTGACACCTCCTTAGTCCGGTCCCGGCTGTCACGACGGGCCGATCGGGGGTTCGGCGGGGTGAATTGCCTACTTTATTCTGCGGACTCGCCTATATGCCCTCGGTGGGATTGTTGAGGGCAGGTGTAGGGCCGAGTCTCACTTGTTGTAGAACGTGGCGACTACCCGGACTCGCCCTCCGGCTCGTCGCCGACGGGACGACGCCTCCCGACCAGCGGAAAAAGGACGTGACAGCGACCCCGCGCGACGACAGGATGGGGCGCCATGACAGACACCCGCGTTGACCCCGCCTTCATCGCCAACGAGAGCACCATGCTGCGCTCCTGGCTGGACTGGCATCGGGAGACCCTGGCCGTGAAGTGCGCCGGGCTCTCGGACGAGCAGCTCCGCACGCGTTCCGCCGAGCCGTCCACGCTCTCCCTGCTGGGCCTGGTCCGCCACATGGCCGAGGTGGAGCGCAGCTGGTTCCGCAACGTCCTCAACAACGAGGGCGTCGCCCCGTACTTCTACACCGACGACGATCCGGACGACGACTTCGACGCCCTGGAGACGAGCACGACGGAGCAGGCCTTCGCCCGCTGGCGGGGCGAGGTCGCGTACGCGCGCGAGCTGTCCGACGGGCTCTCCCCCGACACCATCGGCAAGGGGCAACGCCACGGCCACGACGTCTCGCTGCGCTGGATCCTCGTCCACATGATCGAGGAGTACGCCCGGCACAACGGTCACGCCGACATCATCCGCCAGCGGATCGACGGGGTCACCGGGGAGTAGCGCGCGGCGCCCCGGCCGGGTCAGCCCGAGGCGAGAGTCTCGGCGATCAGCCGGTCGAGGGCGGCCAGGTTCACCGGACGGGCGATGGCCGCCTCGGCGAAACGGTCGAGAAGCCGGGCGAAGGCCTCGCGGTCCGGCTCGTCCCAGTCGGCCATCAGGCCGTCCAGGTAGGTGCGCCGGTGGCGGACCACCACCTCCAGCACGCGGCGGCCCCGCTCGCTCAGCACGAGCCTGGCCCGCCTGGCGTCCACGGCCGACTCCTCACGCTCCACGAACCCCGCGCCGACCGCGTCGTTGACCAGCCTGCTGGCGGTGGACGGGTCGACGCCCAGCTGCTCGGCGACGGCGCCCACGGTCACCTCGGGCGCGTCCAGGCACAGCTTGTGCACGGCGTGCACGACCATCACGTTCGACATGTGCACCGGCCGCCGGGGCTCCCCGGCCCGGCGCGCGCGCAGTGGCCGCGACCAGATCCGGCGCAGCCGGAACAGGGCCACGTCGATCACCGCTCCAGGCGTCCCCTCGTTCACGGCGCAACCCTAGCCGCTGCGGGCGGGTGCGCCGCGTCTCGCCTCGAACGGCCCGTACCGGAAGGGACGGTCAGCCGGACAGGCGGACCGGGTTGACCAGGTCGGCGTACATCAGCAGGCCCGCCATGATGATCATCAGGAAGGCGATCGCGTAGGTGAGGGGAAGCGCCTTGGCGATGTCGACGTGGCCCGGCGCGGGGCGGCGGGCGACACGGGCGAAGCCGCGCTTGAGCCCCTCCCACAGGCCGCCCGCGATGTGCCCGCCGTCCAGGGGAAGCAGCGGGATCAGGTTGAACAGGCCGATCGCCAGGTTGAAGCCCGCCAGCAGGTTGATGAAGACGACGATCTTGTTCTCCAGCGGGATCGCGGAGGCGGCGATCTCACCGCCGATGCGGCTGACGCCGATGACACCGATCGGGCCGTTCCTGTCACGCTCGTCACCGGAGAAGGCGGCGTGCCAGACGCCCACCATCTTCTCGGGGAACCTGAGCAGCGAGGCGGCGGTGGCCGAGGTGAGGTCCCCCATGTGCGCGGCCACGGCGCCGAGGCTCTGCTGCTCGATGACGATCTTCGGGCTCACCCCGAGGTAGCCGACACCCTTTTCGATCTTGCCCGGCTCGTCCAGCGACTCGCGGTCCTGGGCGATGAGGGCGGCGTTGACGGTCAGCTCCTGACCGGCCCGCCTGATGCCGATCGCGATCGGGCCCGCGCCGTGGTCGCGGATGGCCCGCGTCGCGGCGTCCCAGCTCACGGCGGGTTTGCCCGCCACGGACACGATGACGTCGCCCGGCCTCAGCCCCGCCACGCTGGCCGGGCTGGGCTTGTCGGCCGCGGTGCACTCGGGGTTCTTGGTGTACTCGGCGGCGGTCTTCACGCACTGCGGGATCGAGGCGATCTCGGTCTTCTGCGTGGGGATGCCGAACCCCATGAGCACGATGCCGAACAGGACGAACGCCAGCACGAAGTTCATCGCCGGGCCGCCGGACATGATGATGACCTTCTGCCACCAGGGCTTGCGGTAGAACACCCGGTCCTCGTCGCCCGGCCGTACGTCCTCCAGGGCCACGTCGCGGGCGTTCTCGATCAGGCCCTGCCAGGGACCCGTGGAGACCGAGCGCACCTTGCCGGGGGCGTCGGTGGGCCGGGGCGGCAGCATGCCGATCATGCGGATGTAGCCGCCGAGGGGAAGCCACTTGATGCCGTACTCGGTGTCGCCCTTGTGCCGCGACCACATCGTCGGGCCGAAGCCGACCATGTACTGGGTGACCTTGACGCCGAACAGCTTGGCCGGCACCAGGTGGCCGATCTCGTGCAGCCCGATCGACACCATCAGCCCCACGAGGAAGACGACGATCCCGACCACGAAGAGCCAGTCCACAGGTTCATACCCCCATCGCGGTTTCACCGACAATGCCCCATAAGAGGTTAGCCCAAGTATCCGGCCCCCACACCGCCGCGGAAAGCGGCGTTCCCGGCCGCTCTCCCGGCCTGGCCGTTCACGTTTCCCCAGCCACTCTCCCCGCCTGGTCGTTCACGTTTCCCCGGCCGATCGAACACACTCCGTTGACATTCAGCGATCACACGAACACCCTTTGGTGAGGGTGAGACCGAGAGAGGAGCGTTTTTGATCGGGATCCTGGTTGCCGAGCATCTTCCCCTGGTCCGGCGCGGGCTGGTGGCGACGCTGGAGAACGAGAGCGACATGAAGGTGGTGGCCGACGTGTCCGCCGGGGAGGAGGTGCTTCCCGCCGTCCTGCGGCACACCCCGGAGACCGCGGTCATCGGTCTCGGCCTGCAGGACGTCTGCGGTTTCACCACCGCGCTCCGGCTGCACGAGGAGGTTCCCGGCTGCCGGGTCCTGCTGCTGTCGCGCGACCCCAGCCCCGGCCAGGTCCGCCGGGCCTTCGCCGTCCACGCGCTCGGGTTCATGAGCCTGGAGGTCGGCCCCGGGCAGCTGGCCGACGGCGTCCGCCAGGTGGCGGCCGGACGCCGCGCGATCGACTCCGAGCTCGCGGTGGCCGCCCTGAGGTCGGCGGAGAACCCGCTGACCCGCCGGGAGCTCGACGTGCTCCGGCTGGTCGCGCGGGGGGCCACGTCCGGCGAGATCGCCGACCGGCTGTTCCTCTCCGTGGGAACGGTCCGCAACCACCTGTCGCGGATCATGTGCAAGACCCAGGCGCGCAACCGTCTCGACGCCGTACGCATCGCCGACGACTCCGGGTGGCTCTGATCCCTCCCCGGAGGCCCTCGCCCCGGAAAGCCGGGTCGTTCAGGGGCGCCAGATGAGGATGAGGGCGCAGTCGTCGTTGTGGCCCGACGACATGGAGGCGACCAGGTTGCGGGCGCCGTCACGGAACCCCGAGGGCATCAGGCGCTCGGCCTCTCCCAGCAGGCGGTCGAGGCCGGCGTCGATGTCGCGCCCCGGCTGCTCGATCAGGCCGTCGGTGTAGAGCATGAGCGCGTCGCCCTTGCGCAGCATCCCCTGGTCGGCCTCACAGTGCAGGTCGGGCACGACGCCGAGGACGACCCCCTTGGCCGTGGAGACCCGCCAGGTCCCGGTGCCCGACTCGAACTTGACCACCGGGGGGTGACCGGCCGAGGTGATGACGTACTCGCCCGTCACGAGGTTGAGCCGGAGGTGGACCGCCGTGACGAAGCCCTCGGCCTCGCGCTGGCGGTGCAGGTAGGTGTTGCAGGCGGGCAGGAAGTCGGCGACCGAGCCGAGCAGCCCGCCGAAGGTGCCCGACAGCAGCAGCGCCCGGGTGCCCGCGTCGACGCCCTTGCCCGACACGTCGACCAGGGCGAGCTCCAGCGTGTCGCCCTCGCGCATGGAGACCAGGAAGTCGCCGCCGAAGGAGGAGCCCCCGGCCTGCTTGAGGACGACCTTGGAGCCCCACTCCTTGGGCAGCTGGGGCAGGTCGCTCTGGCTCTTGAGACGGTCGCGCAGCTCCAGCAGCATCGCGTCGCCGCGCAGGCCCTGCACGCCGAGCTTGCCGCGGGTGCGGGCCATCAGCGCGGCCAGCACCGCGGTGAAGCCGAAGGTGACCAGCAGGCCGGGGCCGATGTATCCCACGCCCCGCACCACCGCCACGTAGATCAGTGAGACCGCGACCGCGCACAGCAGCTTGACGAGGCTGTTCAGCCTGAGCTGGAGCCCCGCCACGAGGGTGACCGGGATCATCAGCGCCGGGGAGAACCACTCCATGGAGACCCTGGCGGCCAGCCCGCCGATCAGCAGGGTGAGCAGGATCAGGGTGATGAGCAGGTTCCGGTCGCGCGCCAGGGGGCCGCGCCGCAGGAAGCGCACGATGGGGACGAGGAGGGGGACGCGGACCAGGAACGCGCGGAGCGCCGGAGGAAGCAGCGGCACCGGACGGGAACTCATGATGCGCTCGACTGTATCTGGCTATCCCCCCTTTGGGCAGCCCACTTGACCAACGCCTTGATCATTAAGCAGGGATATTAGATGGCCGGAACCGTTTGTCCCCTACTACCGTTTGAAAGATGACTCTCAGCCTGCGTCCGATCGAAGAAGCCGAATGGTCCGCATGGAACACCGTGGACGAGGAGGCGTTCGGCTCCGCCACCCCGGAGCACCGGCAGGAGATCTTCAGGCGCAACCTCGAGTTCGACCGCTCGCTCGGCGCGTTCGACGGCGACCTGCTCGTGGGCACCACCGCGGTGTACAGCTTCAGCATGAACGTGCCCGGCGGCCCGATCCCGGTCGGCGGCGTCACCGCGGTCGGCGTGCTGCCCTCGCACCGCCGCCGGGGCATCCTCTCCTCGCTGATGACCCGCCAGCTGTCCGACCTGCACGAGCGGGGCGAGGCGGTCGCCGCGCTCTACGCGTCCGAGGCCGCGATCTACGGGCGCTACGGCTACGGCAGGGCCTCCGACAGCCTGGTCTTCCGGATCCCCACCGCGAACGCGGCCTTCACCCGGCACGCCCCGGCCGATCCTGCCCTGCGGCTGCGCGTCGTCAGGCCCGAGGAGGCCAGGTCCACCTTCGAGAAGATCTACGAGTCGGCGTTCGAGGAGCGTCCTGGCCTGTACGCCCGCACGCCCGCCCGCTGGGACACGGTGCTGACCGACCGGGAGTCCGACCAGGGCGGCGCCGGTCCGCTGCGCGCCGTGGTCGTCGAGGACGACGGCGGCCCGCGCGGTTACGCGCTCTTCCGGATCAGGCCCTCCTTCGACGACCACGACGTCCCCGCCGGGGAGCTGCGGCTCAAGGAGCTGTTCGGCCTCGATCCCGCCGCCTACGCGCTGCTCTGGCGGCACGTCCTGGACCGTGACCTGGTCTCGCACGTCTTCGCCCAGAGCAGGCCCTCGGACGACCCGCTGATCCACCTGCTGGCCGAGCCGCGCAGGCTCCACGCGCTCTGGCTGGACGACCTGTGGGTCCGCGTCGTGGACGTCGAGCGGGCCCTTCCCGCACGTGGCTACAGCGCGCCGGTGGACGTGGTGATCGAGGTCGAGGACACCGTGTGCCCGTGGAACGCGCGCCGCTGGCGGCTGACGGCCGACACCTCCGGTGCCCGCTGCGCGCCCTCCGACGACCCCGCGGACCTGACCCTGCCCGTCTCCGTGCTGGGCGCCGCCTACCTGGGCGGACGGCCGCTGGCGGCACTGCTGGCGGCGGGCGTGGTGCGGGAGTCGCGTACGGGGGCCCTGCGGGAGCTGTCCACCGCCATGTCGTGGGGCCCCGCCCCCTGGGCCGGTCTGGTCTTCTGACGATCCCCCAGCGCCCCCGGCCGTCCGGGCCGGTCATCGGCACGGGATGACCGGGACGGGCGAGCCTGAGCGGGTTATGGTGACTGGCATGGCACTGCAGAGCTTGCAGATCAACGCGATCACCGCGATGCGGGCGCGAGACGTCTCGCGCCCGTCGCGGGAGCAGCAGGAGACCGCGGACCGCCGCCCCCTGCGCGACGAGACGCCCACCCGCAAGGAGCCCGCGCGCAACGGGACGCGCCGGGAGACGCCGCGCGGGGAGCCGTCGCCCCGCGAGCGCCACCGGTGAGGTCTACGGCAGCGGCGGGAGCTGGCCGATGGTCTCGTACGAGGTGAGCTGAGCGATCCTGCGGTTGTGCCGCTCGGCCCCGGAGTAGGAGGTGCCGAGGAAGGTCTCGACGAACCGGATCGCCTCCTCCGGCTCGTGCATCCGCGAGCCGAGGCTGACGACGTTGGCGTTGTTGTGCTCGCGGGCGAGCCTGGCGGTCTCCTCGCTCCAGGCCAGGGCTGCGCGGACGCCGCGCACCTTGTTGGCCGCGATCTGCTCGCCGTTGCCCGAGCCTCCGATGACGACGCCCAGGCTGCCCGGGTCGCCCACGACGCCCTCGGCCGCGCGCAGCACGAACGGCGGGTAGTCGTCCTCCGCGTCGTAGACGAAGGGACCGCAGTCCTCGACCTCGTGGCCGTGCTCCTTCAGCCAGGAGACGACGTGGTTCTTGAGCTCATAGCCGGCATGGTCGGCACCGATGTAGACGCGCACCCGCCCAGTTTCGCAGGTGTACGCGGGCGGCTCCACCCGGCCCCCGGCTAGAGTAATAGCCGCAATGCTTTTGGACCCCTTACAAGAGAGAGCCCCCACATGCGTGACATCCGAGTGGTCGGTGACCCTGTCCTGCGCACGCCCGCCGAGCCGATCACCGACTTCGACCGCGACCTGCGGCGCATGATCGACGAGATGTTCGCCGCGATGTACGCCGCGCAGGGCGTCGGCCTGGCCGGTCCGCAGATCGGCGTGTCGAAGCGGATCTTCGTCTACGACTGCAGCAACCGCAAGGGCCATGTGATCAACCCAGAACTCACCGTGGACGACGACGCCGAGGTCCTCGACGAGGAGGGCTGCCTGTCCGTCCCCGACCGAGGGACCGGCACCCCGATCTACGCCAGGACGCCCCGGGCCGCGGGGGTCACCGTGAGCGGCCTGGACCGGCTGGGGCGGCCGATCCGGATCAAGGCCCGCGGCACGCTGGCGCGCTGCTTCCAGCACGAGACCGACCATCTCGACGGCAGGCTCTACGTCGACAGGCTGGCCAGGGACGCCGCCAGGAAGGTCCTGCTCCAGGCGCCCTGACCCCTGCCGGTCGCGGGAGACCGTCGCGGGAGAACCGTCGCGGGAGACCTCAGAACTGGACGGCCTTGATCTCCAGATACTCCTCAAGCCCGAACTCGCCCAGTTCGCGGCCGAGGCCCGACTGCTTGTAGCCGCCGAAGGGCGCCCGCGGGTTGAACCGGCCGCCGTTGACCGCCACCTGGCCGGTGCGCAGCCGCCGGGCGACCGCGACCGCGCGCTGCTCGTCGCCCGCCCACACCGCGCCGGCCAGACCGTACGGGGTGCCGTTGGCGATGGAGACCGCCTCGTCCTCCCCCCGGAGGTAGGGGATGATCGTGAGGACCGGACCGAAGATCTCCTCCTGCTCGATCACCATCCCCGGCTCCACCCCGGCGAACACGGTGGGCTCGACGTAGAAGCCGCGCTCCAGGGGCCGGTCGGTGCCTCCGGCGACCAGCCGGGCGCCTTCCTCCTGGCCCCGGTTGATGTAGCGGACGACCCGGTCGCGCTGGGCCGCGGACACGAGGGGACCGAGTTTGGTCGCCTCGTCGAAGGGGTCGCCGACGGTGTACTTCCCCGCGATCTCGACGGCGAGGCGGACGGCGGCGTCGTACTGGTCACGATGGACGATCATGCGGGTCCATGCCGAACAGGTCTGGCCGGAGTTGACGAAGGCGTTGGCCACCGTCGCCTTCGTCGCCGCCTCCAGGTCGGCGTCCGGCAGGATCAGGCTGGCGGACTTGCCGCCGAGCTCCAGGGCCACCCGCTTGATCGTCTGGGCCGCGAGCGCGGCGACCCGGCGCCCGGCCACGGTGGAGCCGGTGAACGACACCATGTCCACCTCGGGATGGGTGACCAGGGCCTCGCCCACCCCGGGGCCGTAGCCGCTGACCATGTTGAAGACCCCCGCGGGCAGTCCGACCTCGTCGAGGATCCCGGCGAGCGCGAAGGCCGCCAGCGGCGCCACCTCGCTGGGCTTGAGCACGACCGTGCACCCCGCGGCGAGCGCGGCGCCCACCTTGCAGACGACCTGGTGGAGCGGGTAGTTCCAGGGGGTGATGGCGGCGACCACCCCGATCGGCTCCCTGAAGACGCGGGAGTTGCCAACCTGCCCGCCCTCGAAGTCGTAGGTCTCGGCGAGCTGGGCGTACGAGGCCAGCACCCCGGCCGGCATCAGCGTCTGCACCCTCATCGCCAGGCCGTACGGGGCGCCCATGTCCGTGGCGATGATCCTGGCTATCTGGTCGGAGCGTTCTCGTACCAGGTCGGCGGCCGCGGCGAGGATCCTGCCCCGCTCGGCGGGGGCCGTCGCCGACCAGGAGGGGAAGGCGGCGCGGGCGGCGGCGACGGCCACCTCGACGTCGGCGGGCGCCCCGGCGGGAACCCTGTCGATCAGCTCCTCGGTCGCGGGGTTGATCACGTCGATGCTCTCGCCCGACGCGGACGCCTGCCAGGCTCCGTTCAGATAAAGGTGACGCATGCCCTCATCCTGGCGTGCGTGCCGTTGTTACGCGAGGACGGGCGGGGCGCGGCTCCCGCCCAAGGATGATCTCTGTGCCGTAGCACAGCGGGCCGCGGGCGAGGCGGGGCCGACTCCGTGGGCCGACCGGGATCGCGCGGGCGGGCTCGCCGGAAGCCGGGCCCGCCCGCCGCGGTCGCGCGCGACGGGCGGGACCGGTGGGGGAACGGTTCAGTCGAAGATCGGCGGCCGGGTCCTGGAGCGCTTGAGCTCGAAGAAACCGTCGGTGCCCGCCACCAGGCGCACGCCGTCCCAGAGCCTGCCCGCCTCCTCGCCCTTGGGGGCCGGCGAGATCACCGGGCCGAAGAAGGCGACGTCGTCGACGGAGATCACCGGGGTGCCGACCTCCTGGCCCACCCGGTCGATGCCGTCGTTGTGCGAGGCGCGCAGGGCCTCGTCGAACTCCGTCGAGTCCATCGCGTCGGCGAACGCGCGGTCGAGCCCCGCGGCCTCCAGCGCCTCCTCGACGGTCTCGCGGAGCGTGTCGAGCTCCTTGAGCCTGCCCTGGTTGTGGAAACGGGTGCCCAGCTCGGTGTAAAGGCGGCCCACCGTCTCGGAGTCGTACTTCTCCTGCACGGCGGTGACCACCCGGACCGGCCCGATGGCCTTGGCGATCAGCTCGCGGTAGCTCTCGGGAATGTCCTTGTCCTCGTTCAGCACGTTGAGGCTCATGATGTGCCAGCGCGGCTCGATCGACCGCACCTTCTCCACCTCCAGCAGCCAGCGGGAGGTCATCCACGCGAAGGGGCAGAAGGGATCGAACCAGAGATCGACAGGGGTGCGCTCAGTCATCTTTTCCGGCTTCCTGGTCGTGAGGCTTCTTCGGTAGCGACAACCCGGACGGCGGAGTTCCCTATTCCACAGGTGGATTAATACCTTGACATGCCTCTTTATTCTCAAACCTGGGTATCGGTCGGCAGCCTGTGCGAAGCGGCGGTCCGCGCCCTTACGTGGCAGGATTCAGTCACCCCTTAGCAATGGAGCGGGGGGAAGTTGTGAAGAGGGAGCGGTAGTGGCAGGCAATCTGACCCGTGACGAGGCGCGCGAGCGCGCACGGCTGCTCAGCGTGCAGTCCTATGCGGTGGAGCTCGACCTGACCGAGGGTGAGGAGCGCTTCGAGAGCGTCACCACGGTCCGCTTCACCAGCACCCGCCCGGGTGCGGGGACGTTCGTCGATCTGGCCGGCGCCAAGGTGCGCAAGGCCGTCCTGAACGGCGTTGAGCTGGACGTGAGCGGCTACGACCTGGAGACCGGGCGGCTGCCGCTGCCGGGCCTGGCCGAGACCAACGAGCTGCGGGTGGACGCCGACTGTTCCTACACCCGCACCGGCGAGGGCCTGCACCGGTTCGTCGATCCGGTCGACAAGAGCGTCTACCTGCACAGCCAGTTCGAGACGGCCGACGCGCACCGGATGTACGCGTGCTTCGACCAGCCCGACCTCAAGGCCTCCTTCGAGCTGACCGTGCTCGCGCCGTCCCACTGGGAGGTCATCTCCAACGCGGCGCCCGACGCGGCCGAGGAGCTGCGGGAGCACCGCGGCAGGCACGGCGCCCTCCAGGCGGCCAAGCGCTGGCACTTCCCGCCCTCCCCGGTGATGTCGACCTACATCACCGCGCTGTGCGCCGGGCCTTACCACAAGGTGACCTCCGAACACGACGGCATCCCGCTGGGCCTGTACTGCCGGGCCTCGCTCGCCGAGCACCTCGACGCGGACAACCTCTTCGAGGTGACCAGGCAGGGCTTCGACTTCTTCCACGGGATCTTCGGCGTCCGCTACCCGTTCGGGAAGTACGACCAGCTCTTCGTCCCCGAGTTCAACGCCGGGGCGATGGAGAACGCGGGCTGCGTGACCTTCCTGGAGGACTACGTCTTCCGCTCGCGCGTCACGGACGCGGTGATCGAGCGCCGCGCCGAGACGATCCTGCACGAGATGGCGCACATGTGGTTCGGCGACCTGGTCACCATGCGCTGGTGGGACGACCTGTGGCTGAACGAGTCGTTCGCCACCTACGCCTCGGTGCTCTGCCAGGCCGAGGCCACCCGCTGGGGCCAGGGCGCCTGGACGACCTTCGCCAACGTCGAGAAGGCCTGGGCCTACCGCCAGGACCAGCTGCCCTCGACCCACCCGATCGCCGCCGACATCGTCGACATGCACGCGGTCGAGGTCAACTTCGACGGGATCACGTACGCCAAGGGCGCCTCGGTCCTCAAGCAGCTCGTCGCCTACGTGGGGCTGGACAACTTCCTGGCCGGGGTCCGCGACTACTTCACCGAGCACGCCTGGGGCAACACCACGCTCGCGGACCTGCTCGGCGCGCTGGAGCGCACCTCCGGGCGCGACCTGTCCTCCTGGTCGAAGGAGTGGCTGGAGACCTCCTGGGTCAACACGCTGCGCCCGTCGTTCACCGTCGACCCCGAGGGCCGTTTCCTGGAGTTCGAGGTGCTCCAGGAGGCCCCGGCCGACTACCCGACGCTGCGCTCGCACCGCGTCGCCATCGGCCTGTACTCCCTGCGGGACGGTGAGCTGGTCCGCGTCAAGCGGGTCGAGCTGGACGTCGTCGGCGCGCGTACGGCCGTGAGCGAGCTGGTCGGCGAGGTCCAGCCGGACCTGGTCCTGATCAACGACGACGACCTGACGTACGCGAAGGTCAGGCTCGACGAGCGGTCGCTGCGGACCGTGACGGAGGGCGGCGTCGGCAGGTTCACCGAGTCCCTGCCCCGCGCGCTGTGCTGGTCGGCCGCCTGGGACATGACCCGCGACGCCGAGATGGCCACCCGCGACTACCTCACCCTGGTCATCTCCAACATCGAGTCGGTCGCGGACATCACGGTCGCCCAGACCGTGCTCCGCCAGGCCCGGCTGGCCGTCCAGCAGTACGCCGACCCCGCCTGGCGCGCCGAGGGCCTGGCCCGGCTGGCCTCCGCGCTGCGCGGCCTGGTCGGCACGGCCGAGCCCGGCTCCGACCACCAGCTCGCCTACCTGAACGCGCTGTCGGCGGTGGCCACCTCCACCGAGGACCTGGCGTTCCTGAAGGGCCTGCTGGACGGCGAGACGGTGCTCGACGGCCTCACCGTCGACGCCGACCTGCGCTGGACGCTGACCGGCGCCCTGGTCTCCGGCGGCCTGCTCGGCGAGGAGGACATCGCCCAGGAGCTGCTGCGCGACGCCACCGCGACGGGCGAGCGCGCCGCCGCGCTCTGCCGGGCCGGGATCCCGACGGTCCAGGGCAAGGCGAACGCCTGGGCCGCGATCGTCGAGGGCAAGCTGAGCGGCGCGCTGCTCCGCTCGACGCTCGTCGGTTTCATGGACTCGCGCCACCCGGACCTGCTGGAGCCGTACGGGGCGAAGTACTTCGAGGAGATCGGCAGGATCTGGAAGTCCTGGACCTCCGACAGCGCCCAGAACTTCGCGAACGGCTGCTACCCGGCACTGAACATCTCCTCGGAGACGGTCGCCAGGACCCAGGACCTCATCTCGTCCACCCAGCCGCCGCACGCCCTCAAGCGCCTGCTCCTTGAGGGCGCCGACGGCATCGGCCGCGCGCTGCGCGCCCAGGCCAAGGACGCCTCGGCGTCCTGACCCGGCCGCGAAACCGGACCAGCCCTGCCCGGCTCGGCTCGCACAACCGGTTCGCGAAACCGGCCCGGCCCATGAAAACGGGCCGGGTCCCGGGGCCCGGGAGACCCGCCACGCGGGCGCCCCTCGCCGTCACGGCGAGGGGCGCGTCACCCCGTGCCGCCCAGATTTGCCCTGCTTCGCTGTGGAGTACCCCGGTTTGCCCAGTGTCGCCCCGGTCCGCCCGTGGCGAAGCCTTGAGCGGTTCCTGGCGAAACACTGGTAGAAATAGTCGTTAACCGCGAGAGGCACCCCGTGTCTCGCCATACGGAGACACCAGTCCTGTCGTTCATGGGTCGTGAGAGGGTAAATCACGTGGAATCGGCGCGTGACCTGCTCATCTCCCTGGCCAAGAGATACGCCTTCGGTGACGTCGGGGCCCTCGCCTCGGGTGTCGTGGCGGACGCGGGCGACATCGAGGCGGCGTGCGAGTTCGGCCAGCGGCTGCTCTCGCTCGACGCCGAGGACTTCGCCGCCGAGGCGCGCGCCGTGCCGAGCGACCTGCGGCGGCGGGCGCGGGCCTGCACGATGCCGCAGACGCCCCGCGAGCAGCCGCGCGGCGCGCTGGAGTCGCTGCGGCCCGCGTACGGGCTGCTGCTGGAGGTCATCGCGGTCAGGTGGCACCGCCGCGAGCTGAGCCCCATGGTCGCCGCCGTCCACATCGCCAGCGAGTATCTCCCGCTGCTCGCCTTCGAGCCGGTGCTCGGCAGCGCCGGAGACCCGGTCCGCTGGCCGGAGGGGCTCACCGCGCCGGGCAGCAGGTTCGGGGTGATCGGCGACCGCGACTGTGACCACACGAGGGCCGAGCAGTCGGCCGTCAACCGGACCCTGCGCGTGGCCGGGGAGCCCGCCGAGGGGTGGCGCGCCTACTTCGACCGCCAGCACAGCCAGGTGGCCGGGGCGCTGGCCACCTGCGTGGCCGACTGCCGCAACCCCTGCACCGCGATGGACTGGGTGGAGCCCGGCCGCCGCGACGACCTCGCGCTGCGCGCCCGGGTGGCGCTGGCCTTCGCCGAGACCCCGCTGGTGCGGTTGCGCCACGCGGCCCCGGTGGGCCACGGGTTCGGCGTGCCCTCCCCCGAGGAGGTCACCGAGGCCTGGGAGCGCAGCCGGGGCATCCTGGCCAAGAACGGCGTGGGCGGCGAGGCGTCCGGCGACGGCTTCCCGCTGCCGGGGTTGCCGGCCCTGTTCTCCGCCGTCGCGGGCGCCCCGGTGAGACCCTCGACGCTGCTGGCGGACATCAGCACGTACCTGGTGAAGCTCCTCCTGCCCTGACCGGCTCAGAGCCTGCCGTCGACGAACACCGACAGCGCGCAGCAGGCGACGGAGACCGTCATGAGCAGGACGCCCCGGCGGATGAAGCGCTGCTTGGCGTCCCCGACGGCGTTGAGCCTCCTGATCTCCAGGACGAGCAGGTCGACCCTGGCCCCGGCGTCGCGGCCGGTCGCACCCGGTCCGTGTCCCACTCCGTATCCCAGCCGGGGGTCCGGTCCCGGCGGCGGCTCTCCGGCGAACCCGCCGGGGTAGAAGCGGCGCCGCTCCAGTGCCCTGCCCGCGAGCCCTGCGGTACGGCGGTAGAGGGCCCCGGCGAGCACGAGGATCCCCATCAGCCAGAAGAACATGCCCGTCCACCAGAGCCACTCGACCTTGCTGGACAGCTCGCCGGGCCTCCAGTGGCCGTTCAGCAGCCCGACGACGACGGCACCGGCCGCGGCACCCGTGGTGAACAGCAGGATGGCCGCCGTCTCGTCCTCCCTGCGGACCTTCCGGCGAGCGTCCGCGAGCGTCGCCTGGACGTAGTCGAGGATCCTGCCGGGCTCCCGTTCCGCCGCGGACCTCCTGCGAGGGCGAGCCGACAGCGCGTCCCACATGATCCTCAGCACGAGCCGATTATCCGGGAAGATCCCCCTCGTCCCGCCCGGACGGGCCGCCCTCGGGACCGGCCCGCGTGATCATCCGCGCCGCGACGCCTGGTCAGCGAGCAGCAAGACCCCGGTGACCAGCCCGCCCACCAGGTCGCCCAGGCCGAGCAGCGCGGCCATCGACCGCGCGGCCATCCGGCACTCGGCGTCGGGCAGCCGCTCCCCGGCCAGGGAGCCCGTGACGATCTCCAGGGCCCTGCCCCGCTGGTCCACGAAGACGAGCACGGCCCTGTCGGCGTCGGCGCCCAGCGCGGCGTGCAGCCGCTCGGAGAAGTGACGGCGCGGCCCGATCGCCGGGCCGAGGTAGGCGGCGAAGCGCAGCCCCGTGCGCCGTTCCGCGGCGCGCAGGGCCCCTCGGACATCGTCCCCCTGTGTCGAGGTCAGGGTCAGCATCTCCGTCACCTCACCTTCACCCGGTTCAGCGATGGTCGGCTCACCGGCCGACCGGGGTCACCAGGCCGCCGACGCCCCGCCGGTGTGCCGTCCTGGCTCGGAGGTCTCCGCGAGCGAGACCCAGTCGATCTCCGGCGCCGGGGTCCTGTCCTGGCGCCGCCCGGTGAGCACGAGAGCCGAGCCGGTGATCCCCCGCTCGCTGCCGAACGGGCCGCCCAGCCAGACCGCGCCCGCCGAGGTGCGCCGCGCGGCCTTGTCGCGCATCCTGCCGGGCATCGTCACGAGCAGGGCGATGAGCACGAACAGGCCGCCGGAGACTCCGACGAGAAAGCCGAAGACCTCGATCGCACTGTCCACACCTCAAAAGTAACCCGGCGCCGACCACCCGTCGAGGGCTACCAGGTCGCGGGCCTGCGCTCGCCCCAGAAACCCCCTCTGGCCGCCTCGATCTGCGACGACAGGGAGATCAGGGTGCCCTCGTCGCCGAACCTCCCGGCCAGCATCACGCCGATCGGGAGACCCTCGGCGCTCCAGTACAGCGGGAGGCTGACCGCGGGCTGGCCGCTGACGTTGTAGACGGCGGGGAAGGCGGCGAACCGCTTCATCCGCTCGAAGGTCTCCTCGGGGCCGTCGACGTCCTCGAACCAGCCCACGGGCCGGGGCGGCTGCGTCAGGGTCGGGGTGAGCACCGCGTCGTACGGGTCGGTCGCCCGCAGGCCCATCCGGGTGGCGAGCTGCAGCGCCGACTGGGCCTGGAGGAAGTCGGGGGCGGGGGTGGCGAAGCCGCGCTCGCGCAGCCAGGCGGTGAGCGGCCTGAGCCTGTCCTGCCTGGTCAGGTCGACCGGGTGCATGCAGGAGAACGCGTACCAGAGCGTCACGAACCTCGGCACCAGCTCGGGCCCGAACGGCGGGTCGATGTCGACCACCTCGTGCCCGAGCGCCGCCAGCTCCGCCGAGGCCCGCTCATAGGCGGTGAGCACCTCGGGATCCACCACGGCACCGGGGACCAGCGGCTCGGCGTAGCGGGCGATCCGCAGGCGTCCCGGGTCGCGGCCCGCGTACGCCCCGAAGGAGCCGAGCCCGGGCGGCGGCGCGTGGTAGAGGTCGCCGGGGTTGTGGTGGGCCATCACGTCGAGCAGCGCGGCGGCGTCGGCGACGGTCCTGGTGATCGGGCCGTTGGTCGCCAGGCCCGCCAGGTCGGGGACGATCGGCGCGAAGCTGATCCTGCCCCGGGAGGGCTTGAGGCCGAACAGCCCGCAGACCGAGGCGGGGATGCGGATCGACCCGGCGCCGTCGCTGCCCTGCGCGGCGGGGGCCAGGCCCGCGGCGACCGCGGCCGCCGCGCCGCCGCTGGACCCTCCCGCCGACCGGGAGAGGTCCCACGGGGTACGGCTGGGCGGGGAGACCGAGGTCTCGGTGTAGCACGGCAGCCCGAACTCGGGGGTCGCGGTCTTGCCGAGCATGATCGTCCCAGCGTCCCTGAGCCGCTCGACCAGGCTGTCGTCCACCGGCGCGACGAAGTCCTCGTACGTGGCCGAGCCGAAGCGGATCGGCACGCCCTTGACGAGGTTGAGATCCTTGATCGGGATCGGCACCCCGGCCAGGGGTGAGGGGTCCTCTCCCGCGAGCACCCGGGCCTCGACCTTGTGGGCCTGCTCCAGGGCGAGCTCGGGGGTCACCGTCACGTAGGCGCCGATCCGGGAGTCCAGGCGGGCGATCCGGTCGAGGTAGTGCTCGGTGATCTCGACGGGGGAGAGCTCCCTGCGCCGCACGGCCGCCGCCTGCTCCAGGGCGTTAAGATCGTGAATGTTGGTCACGCCCCGCACAGTAGGCGCAGAGCACGCGGTTATCCAGAGCGAAGGCCCTAAGGTACCCGGTTCATAGCAGTGCCAAGCGGGTGACGGCGGTCACAAAAGTATGAGATACGCAATACTAGGCACCCCCGAGGACGTCAGCTACCGTGAGTTACGTGGATTCCGGTCAGGTACCAGAAGACGGTAACACTACGTCACCGATTTGGGTCAGTGACCGACAGGCCGAGGACCGGCCGACGTCTCGACCCGCCGCGCCAGCGTCTACGTACGCACCCGTCGAGCGCGCCTCGTTGCGCAGCCTGCTCGACCATCCGAAGTACCGTCATCTGCGCCGACGGGTGATCGTCTCGGTCGGTGTCGGTGTGCTCGCGGGCGTCCTGCTGGCCAGCTGGCCGCTGGGCTTCACCGCCGCCGTGGTGGCCGCGATCGTCGACACGGTGCTTCGCGCCCGCTCCAACTCGTCGGTGCCCGCCTGGCGGCGGTCCTCGGTCGCGGAGCGGCGTACGGAGATGCAGCTGAAACGGCTGGAGCGCGGGGGTTACCGCACCCTGCACGCCCGCGCGATCCCCGGCAGCGAGGCCCAGATCGACCACCTGGTCGTGGGCCCCACCGGCGTCTACGCGGTCGACTCCGAGAAGTGGGACAAGCGCCTGCCGGTCCGCGTCCAGTCACACCGCAAGCTGTTCCACGGCCCGTTCAACCAGAAGCCCCGCCTCGACGAGGCCCGCTGGGAGGCCTCCCAGGCCGGGGAGCTGATCGGCGCCGAGCTGGGGCGCGAGGTCACGATCGTGCCGTCCCTGGCGATCTACGGCCCGGCCATCCCGTGGAAGGTCCTCAATGTCCGCGAGGTCGACGTATTCGACGGTAGCCGTGTCCGTAAATGGATCACCAAGCGGGAACGCTCACTCACCGACGCCGAGATCGACCGGATCTTCGAGGCCGCCGAGCAGGTGCTGCCCTCGCGCTACCCGGAGAACTGATTCCGGGCGTCCCAAGAGCCTGTTTTCGTACGACCCGCTTCTCCCGTCGGGACCGACGGGAGTCCGCCCCGGCACGGCGGCTCCCGTCTCCCCTCCACTCCCCGCGCGTGCGGTCTCCCTCCGCACGGGTGAGCTTCCCCCGGGTTCGCCGGGCGCCGGGACCTTCGGTAGTGTCGGGGAACACCCCGGGCCCGTATGAGGCCCGCCGGTCGCCGCCCCGGTGCCCACCCCGTGCCCCGTCGGCGTCCCGGAACCGCCCCCGGTCGCGGTGACCGGCGCGGCGCCTCGCCGCCCCCCGCCATGCTCCGCGGTGTTCACGAAACACGTGGCCGGAAGCCGGATGTCTCGCGGCATGGACAGGCGTCTCACGCACCGGGCGGTAGCCGTACCATTTGTAGACACGGTTTCGATGATGGGAGAAGCCTCATGCCCGCCCTCAGGTCTCGTACGGTCACTCACGGCAGGAACATGGCCGGGGCCCGGGCCCTGCTCCGGGCGACGGGTGTGGCCGGTGAGGACTTCGGGAAACCGATCATCGCCGTGGCCAACAGCTTCACCCAGTTCGTCCCCGGGCACGTCCATCTCCGCGAGGTCGGTGACGTCGTCGCCGGCGCGATCCGCGAGGCGGGCGCGATCCCGCGTGAGTTCAACACGATCGCGGTCGACGACGGCATCGCGATGGGCCACGGCGGCATGCTCTACTCGCTGCCCAGCCGGGAGCTGATCGCGGACGCGGTCGAGTACATGGTCAACGCGCACTGCGCCGACGCGATGATCTGCGTCTCCAACTGCGACAAGATCACCCCGGGCATGCTGCTCGCCGCGTTCAGGCTCAACATCCCCACGGTCTTCGTCTCCGGCGGGCCGATGGAGGCGGGCAAGACCCCCAACGGCAAGCTCGACCTGATCGACCCGATGATCGCCGCCGCCAACGACGCCGTCTCCGACGCCGAGCTGCTGGAGATGGAGGAGAACGCCTGCCCGACCTGCGGTTCGTGCAGCGGGATGTTCACCGCCAACTCGATGAACTGCCTGGCCGAGGCCATCGGCCTCGCGCTCCCCGGCAACGGCACGATCCTGGCCACCCACAGGGCGCGCAGGAAGCTGTTCGAGGACGCCGGGCGCCAGCTGGTGGAGATCACCCGCCGCTACTACGAGCAGGACGACGAGACGGTCCTGCCGCGCGCCATCGCGACCAAGGACGCGTTCGAGAACGCCATGGCGCTGGACGTGGCGATGGGCGGCTCGACCAACACGATCCTGCACATCCTGGCCGCGGCCCGCGAGGCGAGGGTCGACTTCGGGCTGAAGGAGATCAACGAGATCTCACTGCGGGTGCCCTGCCTGTGCAAGGTCGCCCCCGCCACGGCGAAGTACCACGTCGAGGACGTCCACCGCGCGGGCGGCATCCCGGCGATCCTGGGCGAGCTCGACCGGGCCGGACTGCTCCACCGCGACGCGTACACCGTCAACGGCGGCACCCTGGGCGACTACCTCGACGGCTGGGACCCTCAGTCGCCGCGGGTGCTGCCCGAGGCGCTGGAGCTGTGGCACGCGGCCCCCGGCAACGTCCGTACCGTGAAGCCCTTCTCCCAGGGCGCCCGCTGGGAGGAGCTGGACCTCGACCGGTCCGAGGGCTGTGTCCGCGACGCCGAGCACGCCTACACCCGCGACGGCGGCCTGGCCGTCCTGTACGGCAACATCGCCACCGAGGGCTGCATCGTCAAGACCGCCGGGGTCGACGAGTCGATCTGGAAATTCGAGGGCCCGGCCGTGGTCTTCGAGTCGCAGGACGACGCGGTCGAGGGCATCCTCAACAACAGGGTCAAGGCCGGTGACGTCGTGGTGATCCGCTACGAGGGGCCGAAGGGCGGGCCCGGCATGCAGGAGATGCTCTACCCCACCTCGTTCCTCAAGGGCAAGGGGCTGGGCAAGGACTGCGCGCTGGTCACCGACGGCCGCTTCTCCGGCGGCACGAGCGGGCTGTCCATCGGCCACGCCTCCCCCGAGGCGGCCGAGGGCGGCACCATCGCCCTCGTCGAGGACGGCGACCTCGTCGCGATCGACATCCCGGGCCGTTCGATCGAGCTGAAGGTCGCCGAGGAGGAGCTGGCCGCCCGCCGCGAGAGGCTCCTCACCGACCTGGGCGGCTACCGGCCGCGCGACCGCCAGCGTCAGGTGAGCGCCGCGCTCCAGGCGTACGCCGCGCTCACGACCTCCGCCTCCACCGGCGCCTCGCGCGACCTGTCGCAGCTGTCCCGCTGACCTGGGCTTCCTGTCGGGTAGAGATGCCTTACCCGACAGGAAGTTCGAAAAAATGTCGGTACTCAGCCGTATTATCAGGGTATGGCTGATGTCATGAAGCTCACCGCCCCGCTGACGACCGCCGAGATCGCCGCCCTCGCCCTGTCGATGGCGCATCTGGGGTCGGGTCCGCAGGCCAACGCCGCCCGCAGCGGCCTGCGCCACGCCTTCGAGCAGATGGAGCTCGACGACGACATCGTCGCCACCACCCTGGCGACCCTCACCGAGCCGATGTCCCCCCAGATCGCCGACCGGGCCCGGACGATCGCCAACGCCATCACCTCGAACCTCGTCATCCGCCTCCACTACCAGGACGTCTCCGGGCGGGTCACCGTCCGCGACGTCGACCCGGTGACCTGCATGGTCCACCGCGAATACTGGTATCTCGTCGGAATGTGCCGCCTGCGCGGCGCGATCAGGGCGTTCCGGTTCGACCGGATCATCGCCACCGAGCCCACCTTCGTACCGGCCCGCCCGCACCGGGCCGAGGCGTTCCTGCCCTTCCAGGGCAAGCGCGCCGCCTAGCCGGTCGGACTCGCCGAAGCTGTCACCCGGCGGCGCGAGCCGGCCCGGGTGACAGGTACGGGGCGGGTCTAGCCGCAGCAGCCTCCGCCGCAGCACCCACCGCCACCGCCGGAGGGCTGTGAGGCGGCGGAGGAGCCCGCGGAGCCGCCGGTCACGGCGACCGTGGAGAGCAGTTTGACGGTGTCGTCGTGGCCGTCGGGGCAGAGCGCCGGATCGCCGGAGCGGGCCATCGGGCGGGAGATCTCGAAGGTGGACCCGCAGGCGCGGCAGCGGAAGTCGTATCGGGGCATGACCCCAAGGTTACCCAGGTTGCCAGGATCGCTCACCGGGTACGCGCCCGCCCGTCTGCGGGCGGGGAGGTCACGCGAAGGTGATGGAGACGTAGTCGCTCACCGGCCGGTAGCCGATCGTCTGATAGATCGCGTTGGACGTGGGGTTGGACAGATCGGTGAAGAGCAGCACCTCGCGGGCCCCCTCGGCCCGTACCTTGGCGCTCACCGCGTGGGAGACCGCGCTGCCGTAGCCCTTCCCGCGAAACTCCGGGGGCGTGTAGACCGGGCCGACCCTGGACATCTCCCCGATGGGCGAGGAGGCCCCGGCGAACGCGACGGGCCGCCCGCCCGCCTCCCACACGATCAGCTCCCGCCTGGCGATCCTGCTGGCCACCAGCGCGGTCAGGTCGACGTGGCCGACGCCCTCCGCCTCGGCCTGGAACTCCTCGCTCCACCGGACCAGGAGGTCGAGATCGGCGGCGACGGCGACGCGGGAGGCCCCGTCCGCGCCGGGCACCGGGGAGACGAGCGCGCCGAGCCGGTAGAGGCGCTCGGCGCGGCGCCCGGCCTCGGGCCGCCACCAGGAGGCGGCGAACGCCTCGGCCAGCGGGAGCGGCCCGTTCACGCCGGAGATCGCCCTCTCGTTCTCGATCAGGCGGGTGGCGAGCTCCGGCACGGTGTCGGCGGGGATCTCGGGAAGCAGGAGGGCGTGGGGAGGCGTCTGGATGGCCGTCGCCACCACCCGGCCGTCGCGCTCCAGCCGCCCCAGCAGCGCGTCGTCGCCCCACAGGCCGTTGCGGATGGCACGCAGGACCGTGAGGGGGACGGTGTTGCGGACCGGATCCCGCAGCAGCCACGGCTCCGCCACACCCGTGTACGCCTCGGCGTCGGAGGTGAAGATCCATGTCATGAGGTGATTGTGCCGATCAGAGATCTTCTGTGCCAGTGGACAGGGCCCGGCGCGCGGGCATGACGGAGCCGCCGTGGCCGCGTTCCGTCAGGTGACCACGGCGGCTCCGTCACCGGACACCAGCCCTCAGGCCGCGCTCTCCGCGAGGTAGGGCGCCCACTGCGGGTCGCCGACGACGTGCGCGCCGATCAACCGCCAGTGGACGCCGCGTGGCACCACCGGGGCGACGTTGAGCGTCCACCCCAGCTCCTCCAGCATGCGGTCGGCCTTGCGGTGGTTGCACGTCGTGCACGACGCGACGCAGTTCTCCCACGTGTGGGGGCCGCCTCGCGAGCGCGGGATGACGTGGTCGATGGTCTCGGCCCGCTGGCCGCAGTAGGCGCACCGGTAGTCGTCCCGGCGCATCAGCGCGGTTCGGGTCAGCGGGATCCGCGACCGGTATGGGATCCGGACATATCTGCGAAGCCTGATCACCGAGGGGACGTCGAGCGTACGGCTCGCCGAGCGGAACACGGCGCCCCGCCCGTCACGGTGCACGACGTCCGCCTTCTCCCTGAGCACGAGCACGACGGCCCGGTGCAGGGAGAGGGTGGTCAGGGGTTCGTAGGTGGCGTTCAAGAGCAGGACCTGGCGCATCAGCGGGCCTCTCCCGCCGCACGACGCGTCAATCGAGGGGGCACGCCACTGCGTGCCCCGGCTGGCGGCCCCTCCTGGGGCCCGGGCGCTTCCGTCACGAGGACCTCCGCCGGACGGCCCAGCGGATGCTCACCACGGCACCGTCCTTCACCAAGTTTGGCTGCTGCAACGTAGTTCTCGCCACCCATAAATGACTGGAGAGACACCTGATACGTTTTATGCCCGCATTACCAGTTCTTAACTCCTCCTGCCGCAGATCAGATACGCCGCCCGCGCAATGGCCGCGTCGCGCGGCCCCGAGGTCGTAGGGTTCCAGCCATGACGCGACAGCCATACCCTCCAGCCAGCCGTCTTGAGCTCGTCGACGAGCTCCACGGTGTGCCTGTTCCCGACCCCTATCGCTGGCTTGAGGACCCGAACGACCCGGCCACGAAGGACTGGCTGGTGGGGCAGGAGAGACTGCTGGAGACCGGGCTGGACGCCCTTCCGGGGCGTGAGGGCTTCAGCGCCCGCATCGCCGAGCTGCTCGGATCGGGGTCGATCGGCGCGCCGACGTGGCGCGGGGAGCGGCGGTTCTTCATGCGGCGCACCCCCGGGCAGGAGCACGCCGTCCTCTACACCGTGGACCCCGGCGGCGCCGAGCGGGCGCTGCTCGACCCGATGACGCTCGACCCGACCGGGCTGACCACCCTCGACTCCTGGCAGCCCGACAAGGAGGGCCGCCTGCTCGCCTACCAGGTCTCGGTGGGCGGCGACGAGGAGTCGAGCCTTTACCTGATGGACATCGCCTACGGCGACCGGATCGAGGGGCCGATCGACCGCTGCCGCTACTCCCCCGTGGCGTGGCTGCCGGGCGGCGAGGCCTTCTACTACGTGCGCAGACTGCCCGCCACCGAGGTGCCCGAGGGGGAGGAGCAGTACCACCGCCGGGTCTACCTGCACCGGATCGGCACCTCCACCGCGGAGGACATCCTGATCTTCGGTGAGGGCCTGGAGAAGACCAACTACTACGGCGTGGCGGTCTCCCGCGACGGCCGCTGGCTGCAGATCTCCGCCTCCAGGGGTACGGCGCCGCGCAACGACCTGTGGGTGGCCGACCTGAAGGCGTCCTCCCCCTCCTCGCCCGACCTGGTCGTCGTCCAGGAGGGCGTCGACGCCCAGAGCGCCCTGCACTTCGGCCGCGACGGCCGCCTGTACGTCTTCACCGACCGGGACGCCCCGCGCGCCCGCGTCTGCGTGACCGACCCGTCCGACCCTCGGTTCGAGACCTGGCGCGACCTGATCCCGCAGGACCCCGAGGCCGTGCTGTCGGACTTCGCGATCCTCGACGACCTCGACCGGCCGGTCATGCTCGTCGGCTGGACCCGCCACGCGATCAGCGAGATCTCGGTCCACGACCTGGTCACCGGCGAGCGCGTCGGCGAGGTGCCCACCCCCGGGCTGGGCACCATCGGCGGCATCAGCGAGCGCCCCGAGGGCGGCCACGAGGCCTGGTTCGGCTACACCGACAACACCACGCCGCCGAGCATCCAGCGCTACGACGCCCGCACCGGCGAGACGACGCTCTGGGCGGCCTCCCCCGGCGCCGTCGAGGTGCCCGCCGTCGACACCCGGCAGGTGACCTACCGCTCGGCCGACGGCAGCGAGGTCCACATGCTGGTGATCTCCCCTCCCGGCGTCGAGGGCCCGCGCCCCACCGTCCTGTACGGCTACGGCGGCTTCGGCATCTCGATGACCCCCGGCTACTCGGCGTCCATCCTGAGCTGGGTCGAGGCGGGCGGCACGTACGCCATCGCCCAGCTGCGCGGCGGCGGCGAGCAGGGCGAGGAGTGGCACAGGGCCGGGATGCTCGCCAACAAGCAGAACGTGTTCGACGACCTGCACGCGGCGGCCGAGCACCTGGTCGCCACCGGAGTGACCACGTCCTCGCAGCTGGCCATCTCCGGTGGTTCGAACGGCGGCCTGCTGGTCGGAGCGGCCCTCACCCAGCGCCCCGAGCTGTACGCCGCGGTGGTCTGCTCGGCGCCGCTGCTCGACATGATCCGCTACGAGCTGTTCGGCCTGGGCGCGACCTGGAACGTCGAGTACGGCTCCGCCGAGAAGCCCGACGAGTTCGCCTGGCTGCACTCCTACTCCCCGTACCACCACGTGCGGGAGGACGTGTCCTACCCGGCGACGCTGTTCACCGTCTTCCAGTCCGACACCCGGGTCCATCCGCTGCACGCCTGGAAGATGTGCGCCGCCCTGCAGCACGCCCAGGCCTCGGACCGGCCGATCCTGCTCCGCAACGAGGCCGAGGCCGGTCACGGGGCCCGCGCGGTGAGCAAGACCGTCGAGCTGGCCGCCGACCAGCTCACCTTCCTCGCCTACCACACCGGGCTGACCTCATAAGGACCTGAGGGCCTGAGGGTCGTTGGCCGCCGGGAAGGGCGCGTCCGGGAGTCCGGGCGCGCCCCCTCGGCGGCCGGACTGTCGGGGGCGGCGGCTATGGTCGGGGCGTGGATGACGCGGTGGTGACCGAGGGCCTGACCTTCACGGAGAGCGAGCCGGGGGCCTTCCTGCGGCCCTACGTCACGCACCTGTCGGCCTACACCGAGCGTCACGCCGATCCCGTGCTCCGGCGGCAGCCGCCGTTCGCCGGGGTCGTCATGATCTTCGGGTTCGGCACGCCGCTCGCGCTGAGCGGCCCCGAGGGGTCCCGGCGGCTGGCCTCGTTCGCCGGTGGCCTGCACGACACCTACGTCGACACCACCACGGCCGGGATCGCCGAGGGGGTGCAGGTCAATCTCACGCCGCTCGGGGCCAGGCGGCTGCTCGGGGTGCCCATGCGGGAGCTGACCAACCGGATCGTCTCGCTGGAGGAGGTGCTCGGGGGCTGGGCCACGGCCACGGTCGAGCGGCTGGCGGAGGCTCCCGGCGAGGCCGTCAGGATCGCCCTGCTGGACGAGGCGCTCAGCGGGCGCATCGACCGGGCGCCGATGCCCGACCGCCGCGTCCGCTGGGCGTGGCGGCGCCTGGTCGCCACCCACGGCACGGTGTCCGTGGCCTCGATCGCCGCCGAGCTGGGGTGGAGCCACCGGCACCTGGTCTCCCGCTTCCACGACCAGATCGGGCTGGCGCCGAAGGCCGCGGCGAGGGTGCTGCGCTTCGAGCACGCCACCGGCCGCCTGAGGTCCGGCATGTCCCTGGCCGACACCGCCGCCGTCTGCGGCTACTACGACCAGGCCCACATGAACCGCGACTTCAGGGCCATGGCGGGCGCCACCCCCCGCGAGCTGGCGTCGCCCCCGCGTGTCACCGGGTGATCAGGTCAGATTTTTCCAAGCCCCGCCGCTCCCGCCGGTGACACCGTGGTGGTCACAGCACGGGAGGAGAGAACATGCGAACGGTGTATCCACTGGTCCGTTACCGCGAGGCGGCCAAGGCCGTCGACTGGCTGGTCCAGGCGTTCGGTTTCGAGGTCCACGAGCTCACCATGACCCCCGACGGGGGCGTCGGCCACGGTGAGCTGATCGTCGGCACCGGAATGATCATGACCGGTACGGGCGAGCCGGGCGGGCAGGGAGTCTACGTCGCCGTGGACGACCCCGACGCCCACCACGCCAGGGCCGTGGCGGCCGGGGCGGAGATCACCATGAAGCTGACCGACCAGGACTACGGCTCGCGCGAGTACGCCTGCAAGGATCCGGAGGGCAACGACTGGTACTTCGGCACGTACCGGCCCTGAGACGGCGGACCTCGCGGTGATTCCGGTGTGGCGGTCCCGAAGTGGCGGCGTGCCGGTTCAGGGGAGGCCGAGGGCGTCGCGGGCCGAGGCGACGGCGGCCTGGCCGAAGCTGACGCCGCCGTCGTTCGGGGGGACGGCGCGGTGGGTCAGGACCCGCAGGCCCCGGAGCCGGAGGGCAGCGGTGAGGCCGTCCAGCAGCAGCCGGTTCTGGAAGACCCCGCCCGACAGGGCGACCGTGCCGAGGCTGGTGTCCTCGCGCAGCCGCGCGCACACCCGGGCGGTGGCGGCGGCGAGCCCGTTGTGGAAGCGGGCCGCGACGAGCGCCGGAGCCGCCCCGGCGCGGGTGTCCTCGACGACCGCCCGGACGAGGTCCTCGGCCCGGATCGTCACGAGCGGCCCCTCGTCGGAGATCCGGGCCTGGTAGGCGCCCCTCTCCACCGGGTCGGCGCACTGCTCCAGGGCGATCGCGGCCTGCCCCTCGTATCCGGCGGTGTCGCGGAGCCCGAGGATCGCCGCCACCGCGTCGAACAGGCGCCCGGCGCTGGAGGTGAGGGGGGAGTTCGTGCCGGACCCGGCCACCGCGACCACCTCGTCCCAGCTCCGGCCGTGGCGGACCCTGACTGGCAGGTCCTCGGGAAGCGCGTCACCGTACGCCGCGTGCAGGTGCGCGGCAGCCATCCGCCAGGGTTGTCTGATCGCCGCGGTGCCGCCGGGCATCGGCACCGGCGCCAGGCGCCCGGCGCGGGTGAAGCCCACCAGGTCGGCCACCAGGAACTCGCCGCCCCAGATGGTGCCGTCGGTGCCGTAGCCGAGGCCGTCGAAGGCCACCCCGATGACCGGGCCGCTCTCCCCGTTGTCGGCCAGGCAGGAGGCGATGTGCGCGTGGTGGTGCTGGACACCGGTCAGGTCCACCGATCCCGGCTCCTCCAGGTCGAGGGCGTACTTGGTGGACAGGTACTCGGGGTGGAGGTCGTGGGCGACGAGCCTCGGGGTGATGCCGAGCAGGCGCCCGAGGTGTTCGATCCCCTCGGTGAAGGAGCGCAGCGTCTCGTAGTTCTCCAGGTCGCCGATGTGGTGGGAGAGGAAGGCGTGCCCCTGCCTGACGAGGCAGAACGTGCTTTTCAGCTCGGCGCCGCAGGCGAGGACGGCCCGCCGGGCGGGCGGTGAGAGCCGCAGGGGCTCCGGGGCGTACCCCCGGGATCTGCGCAGCGGCAGCGCCCTCCCCCGCGTGACGAGGAACACGGAGTCGTCGGCACGGATGTGGATCGGCCGGTCGTGGGTCAGGAAGGCGTCCGCGACCCCGGCGAGCCGGGTGAGCGCGTCGCCGTCGCGGTAGGCGATGGGCTCGTCGGAGAGGTTCCCGCTGGTGAGCACGTACGGGCGGGCGAGTTCGGCGGCGAGCAGGTGGTGGACCGGCGTGTACGGCAGCATGAGGCCGAGGCGGCGGTCGCCCGGCGCGACGGCTCCGGCCACCTCGGCGCCGGGGCGGCGGGGCAGCAGCACGATCGGGCGCTGGGGGCCGGTGAGCAGCCGCTCGCCCTCGGCGTCCAGCTCGCACAGCGCCCGCGCGGCACGCAGGTCGGGGACCATGATCGCGAACGGCCTGTCCTCGCGGTGCTTGCGGGAGCGCAGGGTCCGGGTGGCCTCCTCGTCGGTGGCGTCGACCGCCAGGTGATACCCGCCGAGCCCCTTGACGGCCAGGACGCCACCCGCCCGCAGCACCTCCACCGCCGCGACGATCGGATCGGCTCCGCCGCCCAGGCTGTCACCGGGACGACCGGAGCCTGGACCGTGGGCATGATCGTGGATATGCGGATCCCCGCCGCGAGGGCCGTCACCGGGACGACTGCCCTCCGGGGCGTGAACGTGCGGGTCCCCGTCGCGAAGGTCGCCGTCCGGGTCGTAAGCGTGCGACTCCCTGTCGCGAAGGCCGCCGTCCAGCAGACGGAGGACCGGGCCGCAGGCCGGGCAGCAGATCGGCTGGGCGTGGAACCTGCGGTCCGACGGGTCGAGATACTCCCTCTCGCACTCCCCGCACATGGCGAACCCGGCCATCGTGGTGGCGGGCCGGTCGTAGGGGACGTCCCGGATGATGGTGAACCTCGGCCCGCAGTTGGTGCAGGTGACGAAGGGATGGCGGTGGCGCCGGTCGGCGGGGTCGAACAGCTCGGCCAGGCAGTCATCACATGTCGCGACATCGGGTGAGACGAGGGTGACGCCGTGGTTCCCTCCTCGGCTGGCCGCGATGCGGAACCCCAGGTCCCCGCGTACCGGTATCGCGGTGGCCGTCACGCGGTGGATCGCCGCCAGCGGCGGGGCCTGGTCCCGCAGGCCCTCCCGGAAGCGCGCGACGTCGCCGGGGTCCCCCTCGGCCTCGATGAACACGCCCCGGCCGTCGTTGCCCACCCAGCCGGACAGCCTCAAACGCCGGGCGAGGGAGTGGACGTGGGGGCGGAATCCCACCCCCTGCACGATTCCCTCGACCCTGATCCTGACCCGGATCAGTGCCCGCGCCCGTCCCGTGCCCATCCCGCCATCCTTCCCGCGCCCGGCGGGAATGCCTCGGGGGCTCGCATGATCTGGACGGGAAGGTTACGTCGATGATCAGAGCTTTGCCGTTGGTTGTCGAGGCGGGGGTGTCGGGCCTGAAACGGCAAATCGTAATGTGGCGACTACCGTGAAAAATACGGAGCGTCGACATGCCTGGCACACCGAGTACGCAAACAGCGCCTCTTTCGCCACCGGCCGTCATACCGGTCGCGGAGGCGGCGGTCGTCGCGGCCTTCGCGCGACGGGACCACGCCGGGCGCGCCCTGGCGGGTGACGTGGGACGCGTCGCGTGTGCCGCTCGGGCCATGGCCGCCAGGTTCCACCTCGGCGGCAAGCTGATCGTGTTCGGTGACGCGGGCACGGACGCCGCGCACATCGCGGTCGAGTTCATGCACCCGGTCATCGTGGGCAAGAGGGCCCTCCCCGCGGTGGCGCTGAGCGCCGACGCCACGACGGCCGGTGGGCTGAACGAGCTGAGCGGGCTGAACGGGCTGAGCGACGAGGGCGGCCAAAGGATCGGGGTCGGCGGGTTCAGCGGCGGGAGCGACGAGGTCTTCGCCCACCAGGTACGCCACTGGGCGGACCCCGCCGACACGGCCCTGGGGATCTCCCGCGACGGCCGGTGTCCAAGCGTCCCGCGAGGTCTGGAGGCCGCCGGGAAACTGGGCCTGCTGACCATCGCCCTGATCGGCGCCGGGGACCACGGGAGCGGAAGCGGCACCTCGGACGGTGCGGCGACCGGCCAGCACACCTCGACCGGGCACGCCTCTACCGAACGCACACTGACCGACCGCACCTTGACCGACCGCGCCACGGCCGACCGCACCTCGACCAAGCGCACGTTGACCGAACACACCGTGGCCGACCATGTCCTGGTCGCCGCGTCCGATGACCCCGCCGTGATCAAGGAGATCCACGTCACCGCCTATCACCTGCTGTGGGAGCTGGTCCACGTGTTCCTCGACCGGCTCGGCCCGCCCGCGCGGAGGGCGGGCCGGTGAACGGGCCCGAGGACCGCACCGATGGTGTCTGCGTCACCTGCTCAGACCAGGCGCTGCCGATGAGCGTGGTCAGGCTGCTGGAGGGAGAGCTGGCGATCGTCGACGCGGGCGGGGTCCTCGAAGAGGTGAGCGTGGCACTGGTCGACCCGGCGGTGGGCGACACCGTCCTCGTCCACGCCAGGGAGGCCATCGCCGTGATCGCGCACGGAAGCGGCGAAAAAGACGGCGGAGAAGGGGGGAGGGACGGCGATGAGCGCGCTTGACGGAACGCCCGCGGAGGGCATACGCGGCCTGTACCCCTTCCTGTACGACAACGACGAGCCCACCGACCACCCCGGCCGGTCCGGTTCCACGACGGAAGAGGTGGAAGCGGAGGCCGTACGGTCGGCCGTGGAGAAGACCGGCGAGATCGTACGGCTGCGCGGGCGGATGGGTGCGGAGTCGGCGGCGGAGCTGGCGGCGTGCGCCGGGGAGATGGCCGCACGGTTCGCCACGGGCGGGCGGCTGTTCAGCTTCGGCAACGGCGGGAGCAGCACCGACGCCCAGGAGCTCGCCAGCGCCTTCCTGCACCCCCGCCGAGGCCCGGCCCTGCCCGCCCTCTGCCTGACCGGCGACGTCGCCGTGGTCACCGCGCTCTCCAACGACGTCGGCTTCGAGGTCGTCTTCTCCAGGCAGCTCGCCGCGCTGGGCCGTCCGGGGGACATCGCCGTCGGCCTGTCCACGAGCGGCGGGTCGGCCAACGTCGTCCGGGCGTTCGAGGAGGCGGCCCACCGGGGCATGCTCACCGTCGGGCTGGCCGGGGGCGGGGGCGGCAGGCTGTCCGAGCTGTCCGAACTGGGCGTCCTGGACCACCTGTTCGTCGTCCCCTCCTCCTCGGTGCACCGGATCCAGGAGGCGCAGACCACCCTCTACCACGTCCTCTGGGAACTCACCTGGCACGCGCTCGGGCCCGCACCGACACCGAGGGCGCACAGCCCCGGGTAAGGAATCCGCGCAGTCCCCCCTTCACGGTCCACAGACATCCATGAGGAGTGGGAGGCGTCATGGCAGCGCCGACGGACACAGCGAGCAGCGGGTCCCCAGAGCGGGAGGAACCCGTCGTCCACATACTGTGGATCAACGCCGGGCTGAGCTGCGACGGCGACTCCGTCGCGCTCACCGCGGCGACCCAGCCGAGCATCGAGGACATCGTGCTCGGCGCGCTTCCCGGGCTTCCCAAGGTGGCCGTGCACTGGCCGCTGATCGACTTCGAGTCCGGGCCGATGCAGGGCGCCGACGTCTTCATCGAGTGGTTCTTCAAGGCCAAACGTGGCGAGCTGGACCCGTTCGTGCTGGTCGTCGAGGGGTCGATCCCGAACGAGGCGCTCAAGCAGGAGGGCTACTGGTCCGGGTTCGGCAACGACCCCGAGACCGGCCAGCCCATGACGACCAGCGAGTGGCTGGACCTGCTCGCGCCCAAGGCGACCGCGATCGTGTGCGCGGGCACCTGCTCGGCGTACGGCGGCATCCACGCCATGGCGGGAAACCCGACCGGGGCCATGGGCGTCGCCGACTATCTGGGCTGGGACTGGAAGTCCAAGGCGGGGCTGCCGATCGTCAACGTGCCGGGCTGCCCGGTGCAGCCGGACAACCTCTCCGAGACGCTCCTCTACCTGCTCTACCAGGTCGCCGGGCAGGCGCCGATGATCCCGCTGGACGAGGCGCTGCGCCCGACGTGGCTGTTCACCCAGACCGTCCACGAGGGGTGTGACCGGGCGGGGTACTACGAGCAGGGCCAGTTCGCCACCGAGTACGGCTCCCCGAAGTGCCTGGTCAAGATCGGCTGCTGGGGGCCGGTCGTCCGGTGCAACGTCCCCAAGCGCGGCTGGATGAACGGGATCGGCGGCTGCCCGAACGTCGGGGGAATCTGCATCGCCTGCACGATGCCGGGCTTCCCCGACAAGTTCCTGCCCTTCATGGACGAACCGCCCGGCGCCCACGTCTCCTCGGCGGTGAGCGGCGCGTACGGGACCGTCGTCCGCGCGCTGCGCGGCATCACCCTGCGGACCGTCGACAAGGAACCGAAGTGGCGCCACAAGGGGCGCGAGCTGCTGACCGGCTACAAGGCGCCCTGGAGCTGACATGACGACATCGGAGCAGAACCCCGACCTCGTGGAGATGGCCTGGGACCCCATCACCAGGATCGTCGGGAGCCTCGGCATCTACTGCAAGATCGACTTCAAGAACCGGCGGGTCGCCGAGTGCTACAGCACCTCGTCGATCTTCCGCGGCTACAGCATCTTCATGAAGGGCAAGGACCCGCGCGACGCCCACTTCATCACCAGCCGCATCTGCGGGATCTGCGGCGACAACCACGCCACCTGCTCGGTCTACGCGCAGAACATGGCGTACGGGGTGCGGCCCCCGGCCCTGGGCGAGTGGATCCTCAACCTCGGCGAGGCCGCCGAGTACATGTTCGACCACAACCTCTACCAGGAGAACCTGGTGGGGGTCGACTACTGCGAGAAGATGGTCCGCGAGACCAACCCCGGGGTGCTGGCGATGGCCGAGCGCACCGAGGCGCCGCACGCGGGCGACCACGGCTACAAGACCATCGCCGACATCATGCGCTCGCTGAACCCGCTGGAGGGCGAGTTCTACCGCGAGGCGCTGGCGGTGAGCCGTCTCACCCGCGAGATGTTCTGCCTCATGGAGGGCAGGCACGTCCACCCCTCGACGCTCTACCCGGGCGGGGTGGGCACGGTCGCGACGGTGCAGCTGTTCACCGACTACCTGACCCGGCTGATGCGCTACGTCGAGTTCATGAAGCGGGTCGTGCCCATGCACGACGACCTGTTCGACTTCTTCTACCAGGCGCTGCCCGGCTACGAGGAGGTCGGCCGCAGGCGGGTGCTGCTCGGCTGCTGGGGAAGCTTCCAGAACCCCGAGCACTGCGACTTCACCTACCGGAACATGAGCCAGTGGGGCCGCGAGATGTACGTCACGCCGGGGGTGATCGTCGACGGCAGACTGGTCACCAGCGACCTGGTCGACATCAACCTCGGCATCCGGATCCTGCTGGGCAGCTCCTACTACGACGACTGGCAGGGCCAGGAGCCGTTCGTCACCCACGACCCGCTGGGCAACCCGGTCGACATCCGGCATCCGTGGAACCAGCACACCATCCCGCACCCGCAGAAACGCGACTTCAGCGACAAGTACAGCTGGGTCATGTCGCCCCGCTGGTTCGACGGGGAGGACGCGCTCGCGCTCGACACCGGCGGCGGGCCCATCGCCAGGCTCTGGTCGACGGCGCTGTCCGGCAAGGTCGACATCGGCTACGTGCGGTCCACCGGCCACAGCGTGCAGATCAACCTGCCGAAGACGGCGCTGAGGCCGGAGAAGACGTTCGAGTGGAAGATCCCCGAGTTCAAGGGGCAGCCGCTGTCCAACGCCCTGGAGCGCAACCGGGCCCGCACCTACTTCCAGGCCTACGCGGCGGCGTGCGCGCTCTACTTCGTCGAGCGGGGCCTGGCCGAGGTGCGGGCGGGCCGGACCCAGACCTGGGAGCCGTTCACGGTCCCCGACGAGGCGATCAGCTGCGGCTTCACCGAGGCCGTGCGGGGCGTGCTCTCCCACCACATGGTGATCAGGAACGGGAAGATCGCCAACTACCACCCGTACCCGCCGACGCCCTGGAACGCGAGCGTCCGCGACGTGCACGGCACGCCGGGACCGTACGAGGACGCGGTGCAGAACACCCCGATCTTCGAGGAGAACCCGCCAGAGAACTTCAAGGGCATCGACATCATGCGTACCGTGCGGAGCTTCGATCCGTGCCTGCCGTGCGGGGTGCACATGTACCTCGGTGGTGGCGAGGAGCTTCGCAGGGTGCACACCCCCCACGCCTTCGACACCACGTGAGCCGACCGTTTCCCGGCACCGGAAAGGGGGCTCGGGCAGATGCCGCAAGCCCATGACGTCCGGGCGACGGGCGATCGCGTCGAGGCGCTGATCGCCGACCTCGGCACGCTGAGCGACGCCGTGACGCGCGCCAAGGCCGAGGACCTCGTACGGGCCCTCGTCGAGCTGTACGGCGCCGGTCTGGAACGGGTCGTCGAGATCGTCACCGAGGCCGGGGCGGCCGAGGTGCTGGGCCGCATGGTCGGCGACCCGCTCGTGTCCGGGCTGCTGGTGCTGCACGACCTGCACCCGCTGAGCACGGCCGAACGCGTCCGCGACGCGCTGGACACCGTACGCCCCCACCTGGGGTCGCACGAGGGCGGCGTGGAGCTGCTCGGCGTGGGCGAGGACGGGGTCGTGCGGCTCCGCCTGGAGGGCACCTGCCACGGCTGCCCGTCCTCGCGGCTCACCGTGACCGACGCCATCGAACGGGCCATCGAGCGGGCGGCACCCGAGGTGACGGGGGTGGAGGTCGAGGGGGTGACCGGCGGGCAACAGGGGCTGCTGCAGATCCAGCGCCGCGCGCCCGGCCCGTGCCCGGTACCGGAACAAACCCTGGAACAGACCCCGGAACCGGGGTCGCCGCCGACGGTGAAGCCGGAGCCGGTGCCGTGACGCCCGCCGGGCTGCGCAGGTTCCGCGAGCCGCCCCGGACGGACCCGCCCGCCGGGTCGCCGACGACGCCGGTGACGCTGTGCGAGCTGTGCGCGGTACCCGCGGGCGAGGACCACGGCCACGTCGTGAACGTCGAGAACCGGGGACTGCTGTGCGCCTGCCGGGCCTGCTACCTGCTGTTCACCCGCGACACGGGGGGCCGGGCACGCTACCGGGCCGTCCCGCGACGCTACCTTCACGACCCGAGGTTCCTGCTGGACGCGGCCGACTGGGACGAGATGCAGATCCCGGTCCGCACGGCCTTCTTCTTCCACAACTCCGCGATGGACCGGACCGTGGCGTTCTACCCGAGCCCGGCCGGGGCCACCGAGTCGACGCTGCCGCTGGAGACGTGGCGGCGCGTCCTGGCGGCCAACCCGGAGATGGCCGACGTCCAGCCCGACGTGGAGGCACTCCTGCTGGACCGCCGTCCCGACGGCGATTTCGCCTGCCACCTGGTGCCGATCGACGCCTGCTACGAGCTGGTCGGCCTGGTGCGGCTGCACTGGAAGGGCTTCGGCGGCGGCCCGGAGGCGCGGGAGGCCATGGAGGGCTTCTTCGCCGCCCTGCGCGGGCGCGGCCACACCGTACCGCCCGTCCGAAGTGGTGAGGGCCGTGGATGAGGTCGCGTTCGACTGCGTGGACGTGCGGGCGGAGGCGTACGCGGCCTTCCCGACGCTGGCCTTCCGGCTGCGCGTCACCGACCCCTCCCCCGGCGGGGTGCACACCATCGCGCTGCGCTGCCAGATCCGGGTGGAGCCCCACCTCCGGCGCTACGGAGGCGACGAGGCGGAGCTGCTCGGCGACCTGTTCGGGGACCCGGCGCGATGGGGCGACACGCTGAAACCCCTGCGGTTCGCCGACGTCTCCGTCATGGTCCCGGCGTTCACCGGGAGCACCGAGATCGACGTACCGGTGCCGTGCGGCTACGACCTGGAGGTGTCGGCGGGCCGGTACTTCGCCGCCCTGGACGACGGCGAGATCCCAATGATCATGCTCTTCAGCGGCACGGTGTTCGCCAGGGCGCGGGACGGCTTCTCGGTGAGCCAGGTGCCGTGGCACCGCGAGGCCCGCTGCCGGTTGCCGGTGGCGGTGTGGCGGGAGTTGATGGACCGCTACTTCCCGGACTCGGGGTGGCTGCGGCTGCGCCGCGACACGCTGCGGGAACTCAGCAGGTTCAAGTCCGGGCACGCCCTGGCGACCTGGGACGAGACCCTGGAACTACTGCTCAAGGAGACGCGGCGATGAGCGTTCCGATGGACATCGCGCGGCGGGTGGCGGACGCGGTGCTGTACGAGGGCTACCTCCTCTACCCCTACCGCGCCTCGGCGGCCAAGAACCAGGTGCGCTGGCAGTTCGGGGTGCTCGTCCCGCCGGGGTTCACCGCGACCGCCGAGCACCCGGCCAGCGTGACCGAGTGCCTCCTCGAAGGGGCCGCGTACGCCGTGGCGCACCTGAACCTGCGTTTCCTGCACGTCAGGACGCGCGGCGTCGAGCGCGCCGAGGACGACGGCTACTGGCCGGTCCACCAGCTGCGGAACGGCCACCGGACCTACCTCACCTTCGACGAGGCGACCGAGCGGGAGACGGAGGTGACGGTCCCCGTCGCGGGCCTGCTCGACGCCCCCGAGCGGGTGATCGAGGTACGGATCCCCGGAGATCGCGTGGTCGAGCCGATCGTGGCGCCGTCCGGGGAGGTGATCGGGCGTCTCGTCTCCGAGCACCTGCCGCTGCACGCCGCGCTCAGGGTCTCCGCCGAACTGGTGCCCGGACCGTACGACCTGGTCAAGCTACGCGCCCGGGTGGAGAACACCGACCCGTGGAAACCGCTGGGCGCACCGCGCGAGCAGGCGCTGCGGCACTCGCTGGTCTCGGCGCACCTGCTCATCGCGGTGACCGCCGGGGCCTTCGTCTCCCTGCTCGACCCGCCGGAGTGGGCGCGGCCCGCCGTGGAGACCTGCCGCAACGAGCACACCTGGCCGGTCCTCGTGGGCGAGCCGGGCCACCGGGACGTGGTGCTGTCCTCGCCGATCATCCTCTACGACCACCCGGACATCGCGCCGGAGAGCCCGGGACCCCTGTTCGACTCCACGGAGATCGACGAGATGCTCCACCTGCGCACGCTCACCCTCACCGACGAGGAGGCCGAGGAGGCCAGGGAGACCGACCCCCGGGTGGCCGAGCTCATCGACATGGTCGGCAGCATGCCACCCGAGCTGCTGGAACGGCTTCACGGCGCGATCCGCTCGGTGGAGGCGGCCACCGACCGGCGGCCCCCCGCGCCCCCGGGAGCGTCCGCGTCCCCAGGGGCATCCGCGTCCCCGGAGGCATCCGCGTCCCCGGAGGCGTCCGCGTCCCCGGGGGCGGGAGACTCCCCGGCCCGAGAGGAGACGCCCACCCGCTGGTGGGACCCGGCGGGTGACGCCACGGTCTCCCCGGAGACCGACAGCGTGACGGTCTCCGGGGTGACCGTCTCCCGGGGCAGCAGGGTGAGGCTGGTTCCCGGACGGCGCCGCGCCGACGCCCACGACATGTTCCTGGTCGGCAGGACCGCCCTCGTCGAGGCCGTGCTCCTCGACCTCGACGGCGCCCACCACCTGGCCGTCACCCTCGACGAGGACCCGGGCGCCGACCTGCGCCGATCGCAGGGCCGCTTCCTCTACTTCGCCCCCGACGAGGTCGAGCCACTCGCGGACAGCCCGTCAGCGGGCAGTCCGTCAGCGGACCGTCCATCAGCGGGCAGCCCGTCAGCGGACGATCCAGGGGAGGTCGGCGCGTGAGGATCCTGGTGGCCGGTGTGGGAAACGTCTTCCTCGGCGACGACGGCTTCGGGGTCGCGGTGGCCAGGCGGCTGACCGGCGCCGACCTGCCCGCCGGGGTCGAGGTCAGGGACTTCGGCATCCGGGGCATCCATCTGGCGTACGAGCTGACCGGCGGCGGGTACGACACCGCGATCATGGTTGACGCGGTCTCCCGCGACGGCCCGCCCGGCACCCTGTACGTCCTCGAACCGTCGGCGGGCGACGTACCGGGATCCTTCGCCAACGCGCACGCGATGACGCCGGAGACCGTGCTCTCGCTGGTGGGCGTGCTCGGAGGGACGGCCGGTCGCGTGCTGCTCGTCGGCTGCCAGCCCGCCGACACCTCGCCGGGCATGGAGCTCAGCGCGCCGGTCGCGGACGCCGTGGGCAGGGCCGCGGACCTGGTCGCCGAGCTCGCGGGACAACAGATCGCGATGGCACTCGCCACCGCGGGCCACGAGGAGGAACGGACATGCTGAAACGCCTTCTGGGCGGGGCGGTACTGGCGGGGGTGGCCGTACTGGTCTACCGGTCGCTCCCCGACATCAGGCGCTACCTGCGGATGCGGAACATGTAGCGGACCCGTAGAGCACAGGACACCAGAAGCCTCGGAAAACAATGAAAGGGAGCGGTTATGCACGAGTTCGGGATCGCCGAGGCGATCCTCGCGGCGGTGGAGAAACGGGCGGACGGCAGGCGGGTGCGGCGGGCGCGGGTCCAGGCGGGCGCCCTGCTCCGCGTCACGGAGCCGACGATCAACCAGGCGTTCTCCTCGATCTCCGACGGGTCCGTGGCCGAGGGCGCCTACGTGGACCTGGTCATCGTCCCCGTGAGGATGACCTGCCGCTCCTGCGGGAGCACGTCCGCCTCCGCCGAGCCCTACGCCCTGTGCGCGGGGTGCGGCGACACCGACATCGACACCGAGGGCGGCGACGGCCTCGTCCTCGAATCCATCCAGCTGGCGGAGGCCTCTCATGTGCCTGGGAATTCCCGGCGAGATCGTGGAAATCCTGTCGGACCGTCCTGATCTGGCCATGGTCGACGTCTGCGGCGTCAAGCGCGCGATCAACATCGGCCTGCTTGAGGGCGAGCGCGTCGTACCCGGCGACTGGATCCTCATCCACGTCGGGTTCGCGCTGTCGAAGATCGACGAGGTGGAGGCCAGGGCCGCGCTCGACTTCCTCGAAAGCATCGGCCAGGCGTACGACGACGAGATCGCGGCCCTCCGCGAGTCCACGATCGAAGAGGAGTGAGGGCGGATGCGTTTCGTCGACGAGTACCGCGACGCCGGGAAGGCCCGGACGCTCGCCGCGCGGATCGCCGCGCTGTGCGAGCCCGGCCGCGACTACAAGTTCATGGAGGTGTGCGGCGGGCACACCCACACGATCTACAAGCACGGCCTGGAGGACTACCTGCCCGAGGCCGTCACCCTGGTGCACGGTCCCGGCTGCCCGGTCTGCGTCATCCCCATGGGAAGGGTGGACGACGCCATCCACATCGCCGGGCAGCCGGACGTGATCATGACGTCGTTCGGCGACATGATGCGGGTGCCCGGCGGGAACGGCTCGTTCCTCGACGCCAAGGCGCGGGGGGCCGACATCCGGATGGTGTACTCCCCGCTGGACGCCCTGAAGATCGCCCGGCAGAACCCCGGGAAACGCGTGGTCTTCATGGCCATCGGGTTCGAGACCACCGCGCCCTCGACGGCGATGACGGTCCTGCGCGCCGAGGCCGAGGGGATCGAGAACTTCTCGATCTTCTGCAACCACGTGACGATCATCCCCGCCATCAAGGCGATCCTGGACTCCCCCGACCTGCGCCTGGACGGGTTCATCGGTCCCGGCCACGTCTCCACGGTGATCGGCTGCCGGCCGTACGGGTTCGTCGCACGCGACTACGGCAGGCCCATGGTGGTGGCCGGTTTCGAGCCGCTGGACGTGCTGCACACGGTCTACCGCATCCTCGTCCAGCTGTCCGAGGGCCGCTCCGAGGTGGAGAACCAGTACTCCCGGGTGGTCCCGTGGGACGGCAACCTCAAGGCCCTGCGCGTCATCGGCCAGGTGATGGAGCTACGGCCGTACTTCGAATGGCGCGGGCTGGGCTTCATCTCGCAGTCGGCGCTCAGGGTCACCGAGCGGTACGCGGCCTTCGACGCCGAACGGATCTTCCAGATTCCGGGCGGGCGGGTGGCCGACCCGAAGGCGTGCCAGTGCGGCGAGGTGCTCAAGGGAGTGCTCAAACCGTGGGAGTGCAAGGTGTTCGGCACCGCGTGCACCCCGGAGACGCCGATCGGCACGTGCATGGTGTCGTCCGAGGGCGCCTGCGCGGCGTACTACAACTTCGGCCGGTTCTCACGCGAGCGCGTCAAGGAGGCGACCCGGAGGTGAGCGGCGGAGAAGGCGTCAACGGGCGGGTGGAGGAGCACGGCGTGCGGGAGATGGACCCTCCGCCGTCACACACCGGGGAACACCGGATGCCCGGCCGCGAACACGTACCGGACCCGGACGAGGAAGCACGCGTCCACAGCCAGGCACCGGACCCGTGGGAAAAGGCGCACGGCCACGAACACGTACCGGACCTGCGGGAGGAGGCGCGTGGCCGGGAGCAGCGGGTGCTGGACCGGATCGAGCGGGTGCGGCGGCGCGGGGCGCGTGTGCGGGAGGACCGCGTCACCCTGGCGCACGGCGCGGGCGGCAAGGCCACGCACACCCTGATCGAGGCGGTGTTCCTGGAGTCGTTCCGCAACCCGATGCTGGAGCCTCTGGAGGACGGCGCGGTCGCCGGAAACCTCGCCTTCACCACCGACGCGTTCGTGGTCACGCCGCTGTTCTTCCCCGGCGGCGACATCGGCGACCTCGCGGTCAACGGCACCGTCAACGACCTGGCCATGTGCGGGGCCCGCCCCCGCTACCTGTCGGCCGGGTTCATCCTGGAAGAGGGTTTCCCCATCGCCGACCTGCGGCGCGTCGCCGCGTCGATGGCCGAGGCGGCGCGGGTGGCGGGCGTGTGGATCGTCACCGGTGACACCAAGGTCGTGGAGAGGGGCAAGGCGGACGGCTGCTACGTCACCACCTCCGGCATCGGGACGCTCGACCGGCCCGTCCGGCTGAGCGCCGCCTCCGCGCGGCCGGGAGACGCGGTCATCGTGTCCGGGCCGATCGGCGAGCACGGGATCACCGTCATGCTCGCCCGGGGAGAGCTCGACATCGAGGCCGACCTGCGCTCCGACACCGCTCCGCTCAACGCCCTCGTCGACCTGCTGCTGGACACCTGCGACGGTGACGGCCCCGGGGGAGGGGTGCGCTGCCTGCGCGACGCGACCCGGGGCGGGGTGGCGACGGTCGTCAACGAGATAGCGGAGGCCTCGCGGGTCGCCGTCGTCCTCGACGAGGACGCGGTACCGGTCCGTCCCGCCGTACGGGGGGCGTGCGAACTGCTGGGGATCGACCCGCTCTACGTCGCCTGCGAGGGCCGGATGGTCGCGGTGGTGGCCGGGGATTCCGCCGAGGTGGCTCTGGCCGCCCTCCGCTCCCACCCGCTCGGCTCCGAGGCGGCGATCATCGGGTGGATCAACGACGACCCGCCGGGACTGGTCCTGCTCAGGACCTCCTTCGGCGGCACCCGCATCGTCGACCTGCTGGTCGGCGACCCACTACCGAGAATCTGCTGACCACCGAACGAATCCAGAGGTGCCGGACATGAACGACAGACGCAAACCCGGAGAGAAGACCCGGAGCGCCAAGAGCGGGCAGGGGCAGCAGGGCCGCTCCCGCGACGTGGGCCACGCGAGCGAGGAGGTCGTACGGTCGGGCAACCTGGCCTTCGGCCACCCTCCGGACGACAAGGGGCCGCCCCGCGTGGTGTCCGACGCGGAGCGCGAGGGCGTCTCCCCCACCGACACCGAGGCCCGTTCCCCCCTCGGCGTCGGCGTCAGCGAGAACCGCGCCGCCGAGAGGATCGCCTCCCGGAGGAAAGAGCGGGGCCGCGAGAGGACCGGCACCGACGAGCGGGGACGCCCCCACGGCGTCTCCCACCCCGAGGACGTCACCGGCGTCAGCCCCGGGAAACCCGGCGGGGGAAGGTTGTGAGCCCCTGAGACCTCCTCCGGCCCCCATGTCGCAGGACCGGCCGCCGGTCCTGCGACCGGTGTCCGGCCGCGACGACCGGGCGCCGCGCTAGCGGGGGAAGACGATCGTCTTGTGACCGTCGAGCAGGACGCGCTGCTCGGTGTGCCAGCGGACGGCACGCGCCAGGGCCTGGCACTCGACGTCGCGGCCGATGGCGGCGAGGTCGTCCGCGGAGTGGGTGTGGTTGACCCGGGCGACCTCCTGCTCGATGATCGGGCCCTCGTCGAGGTCGGCGGTCACGTAGTGCGCGGTCGCGCCGATCAGCTTCACACCGCGCGAGTGCGCCTGGTGGTAGGGCTTGGCGCCCTTGAACGACGGCAGGAACGAGTGGTGGATGTTGATCACGTTGCCCGCGAGCTTGACGCAGAGGTCCTCCGACAGCACCTGCATGTAGCGGGCGAGCACCACCAGGTCGGCCCGGTAGTGGTCGACCAGGGTCAGGATCTCCGCCTCCTGCCTGGGCTTGGTCTCGGGGGTGATCGGCAGGTGGTGGTAGTCGATGCCGTACGACTGGGTCAGCGGCCGCAGGTCCGGGTGGTTGGAGACGACCGCGACGATCTCGATGTCGAGCAGGCCCGAGCGCATCCGGTAGAGCAGGTCGTTCAGGCAGTGGCCGAACCTGCTGACCATCACCAGCACGCGCGGCTTGACGGAGACCTCGCGCAGCTTGAAGTCCATGCCGAGCTCGGGGGCGAGCGCGGCGATGTCCTCGCGCAGCTCGCCGTCGGACAGCGGGGAGGCGAACTGCACCCGCATGAAGAACCGCTCGGCCACGGCGTCACCGAACTGCTGACTCTCGATGATGTTGCATCCCCGTCCGGCCAGGAGACCGGAGACCGCAGCCACCACCCCGGGGCGGTCCGGGCAGGACAGCGTCAACACAAACTCGGCCCTGGAACTCATGCCTTCACCCTTGAGCTTGAGAGGTCGGATCGTCCGGTGCTTCCACCTGACCTGGGCAGAGTACAGCGAATCCCGCCGGCACACCCGGCCCTCCGGCACGTGGCGGACCAGGAGGCACGAAGGCCGCCGAAGCCACCGAATCCCGGAATCGCCCGGGGTGCTACCGTCCCTGCACTATGGACACCCCTCAGCCGAAAGACCGGCCCGCGGCCCGGGTGATCTGCGTGGACGGGTCCGGCCGGGTGCTTCTCATGCACTGGCGCGACCCCGTCGGCGGCCGGACCCTGTGGGAACCGCCGGGCGGCGGGATCGACCCGGGCGAGAGCCCCCTCGACGCCGCGCGGCGCGAACTCACCGAGGAGACGGGCCTGCCGGGCGCGGCGGTGCTGGACCGGTGGGTGCCGGTACGCCGGGACTTCCACTGGCTCGGCGTCCACTACGCCAAGACCGAGCGGTTCTATCTGGCCAGGTTCGGGGGCACCCCCGAGGTGGGTGCCGGGTCGTTCACCGCCGAGGAGGACATCACCCACCTCGGCTCCGGCTGGTTCTCACCGGCGGAGATGGCCGGTCTCCCCGGCTTCCTGGAGCCCCCGGACCTGCCGGAGATCGTCTCCCGCGTCACGCGACTGGGATGACGCGACGAATAGGCGGAGACGGAAAACGCACGCGGCCCTCGATCGGCGAGATCGAGGGCCGCGGCCGTCAGGGGAGGATTCTTCCTGCGGCGAAGAAACTCACCCCTTGTGGATCGCACTGGCGACGCCACCGAGTCTCGACACACCGGCTTTGTGGACAATGATCTTTTTCATCGCACTCACCAGGGAATAGCGGTAGGTACGAAGAACGATTATTCGGATATCTCCGAAATAGGCAACACCGAGCAGTAAAATAATGTGAAATAGATATCACTTAGTTAAAGAGGACATAGCGACTATTAGGTCTTTTTCTCCGTAAATCACCACAGATCCCCCTCGTTCTTCCCGGCGGATCTCACGCCAGCCGAACTTGCGATAGAGCTCCATCGCCGCGAGCTGATTCAGGGTGGTGTCCCCCCGAAGGCGTACATAACCGAGTTCGATGGCCCGCGCCTCCAGTGCGAGCACCATCTGGGCACCGAATCCGCGACGCTGGAACTCCGGATGGACCCGCATGCGGCACATCTCGGCGGTCTGGTCGTCGACCCGGCGCAGACCGCCCATCGTGACGACCCGCCCGGCGGGCAGCTCACCCACGAGGAACTCACCCCGGTCGGCGAGATAGATCTCGTGGATCCTCGGAAAGTCGTCCTCGTAGTAGACGCCGTCTCCCGGCGCGAGACCGACCTGGGCGAGGCAGATCTGGTGGAGCGCCCAGACGGATTCAAGGTCGGACCAGCGATAACGCCGAAGCCTCGGCTTCAACTGCCACTCCCGTCGGCCACCGGATCCTCCGTCGACGCGCCGCGGTTGCGCAGCGATTCCATGTAGGTCTTGAGTTTGGGGTGGCCGGGGGCCTTCACCTCGACCTGCTTGCCCACCTCGTGGGCGCGCTGCATGAGGATGTCGGGCCGGCAGCCCTCGTCGAGGCCCGAGATCGTACGCTGGGCGATATCCAGCGCCTCGTCCACGTCACCCTCAAGGATCTTGCACTGGGCCCGGTCGAACCTGATGAAGGTCGGGTCGAGCCAGTCGGTCGGACCGTACTTGGTGAGCGCCTGCTCCAGGATGAGGTCGGCCTCCATCGCCTGCCCGAGCTTGACCAGCGCGTCTCCCTGGTGGAAGTAGAGCTGGCGCTCGGTGTAGCCGAAGGTCGAGTCCTCCTGGTCCGCGGCGGCCATCTGGGAGAAGGCGGCCCTCGCCCTCGACAGCGCCCGCTTCGCCTGGTCGACCACGTCCTTCTTTCCCGAACCCGACATCATCGCCAGCGCGCGGGCCTCGACCACCGGAGCCATGGCCTGGGCCGCGCAGGGCGTCTGCCCGGCCAGGACACGGCTCTTCTTGGCGAGGTTGAGAGCCTCGCGCGGATCGCCGTAGTACAGCGGGACCAGGGCCTCCCTCGCCGTGACCCACGCCCTCAGCGCCCGGTCGCCGGTCTCGTCCGCCGCGGTCCTGCCGGTCCTGAAGAAGGACCGCGCGAGCCTGTGGTCACCGAGGTTGACCATGATCATGCCGGTCAGACCGGCGAGCTGCGCCGCCATGCGGCACAGTCGTTCCTGCAGGTCGACCGGCTGGCGCCGCTCCATGGCCTGACGCACCGCGCCGAATTCGAGCATCACGTCGCATAACAGCCTGAGCGGCGGGGTGTTCATGTACTGGCGGCCGAAGCCGATGGTGGATTCCTCCCACTGGTCAAGCATCGCGGCCGAGACGGTGGCGGAAACCAGCGTGTCGTCCATCCTCCTGCGCATGCTCTCCACCGATCCGAGCAGTTGCCCGTCCAGCGCGATGCCACCGCCGGCCAGGAGTTGTAAGAGTGTCCTCCGTAGCACGTTCTCGTCCTCCTCACCCCCGTCCGCGAGACGGTCGACGCCGATCGGCTGGATCAGCAGCTCACGCGGACCAGGGGAAGTGTCGGGTCTTCCATCCTGGAGATCGCCTCGGACGACACCGGGCATCCTGTGGCCGTGACCGCAGATGCACGGGCCGTCGTACCCGAGGGAGGCGGGCTCGACGCGGTAGGCGGAACACAGGTAGTGCAGGTACTCGGGACCGGGCCGCTTCAGCCCGCTCTCGTACGCGGACAGGAGCGTCTCACCGATGCCGGGGGCCGCCTTGCCGTCGCGTTCGAACAGCGCCCGTATCTGTTCGATGACGTCCGCGAGAGCGACACCATGCGCGAGGCGGTGACCTTTAATCCGAGTGGTCCCGAATTGCGAACTACACTTTTCGTAGATTTCCCCGGCTATCTGCGCCGAGGACTTCCCGGCGGCCAGGCCACGGGCCCGGACCTGCCGTGCTAACTCTGTTTCCCTGTGCTGCCTGCCGGACATACCGGCCCCTCTCTCGTGGCCAGCTGGGCTGGCTGGCACACTGGTCCCGACCGGTCCTCTCTCTCCTTGACTCAGTGTGATCTTTCCGTCGCACTGCGCCTACCGAGAATGATGGACCACGTTTGACTCATCCGGAACACGCTAATAAAGCCACTGGCTAAGAATCGTCCTCCGAAGGACTGTTTCTTTCAACCTACTTGGCACATCGCCCACCCTGAACTGGGTTTTCCCCGAATTGACCCGTGGGGCCACCGTGAGTCATCTTTGGCGAGCAGCACCGGAAGCGTGATCGAACGAGCACGATTCGGTGCCGGCAAGCCGAGACCACGAGGAGGGACGAGGTGGGTGAGGACGATTTCCGGCACCTTGAGCGGCTGGTGACGGAGCTTGACTGCCGCGGGCTGCACGCCCGCGTGGTGCGGACCCACTCGGGCCGTGCGTTCGTGCGCGTGATCAATCCGAAGGCGACCAGCCTGGCGGAGAACGTCACCTGCCGGGCACAGGCCGCCCCCAGCCACCGGGACTGGTACTACTGGTGGTCCTGGGGCGAACGAATGCACACGGTGGAGGATCCCGCCGGTGCCGCGACCAAGGTCGCACGCGTACTCGCCGCGGTAGGAGAGTGAGGTGAGCGGCGCAACGGGCCTTCACCCGCCCGATGTGCCGCGCCTGCCGCGGCTCGGCGGAGTCGGCGGGGTGACCGGTGCGGAGCGTCCTCGGACGCTGGGCACCCCGCCGACTCCGAATCGTCGTCGCCCGGCCCGCACCCGCGGGTCCCGCCGGTTCTCACCCGCGGAAACGCGGACCGGCCGCGACGCGGAGGCTCACGCGAGCCGAAGCCGCCGCCTGGCCAGCACCCGCGGGTCCCATCGGTGCTCACCGGCCAAAACACGGACCGGCCGCAACGCGGACCAGCTGAAACGCTGACCGGCTGAAACGCTGAGGCTCTCGCGAGCCGAGGCCCACGAACTGCTGTAAAGCACAGGCTGCCGTCCGGTCTCTCGTCCGGGCGGTGACCGGAGGGATCCCTCTCGGGACCGGACGGGACACGCTTCCGGGTGCGTGCCCCGTCCGGGTCACCCGTCACCGGGGCATCCTGGTCCGCCTCCGCGGCCCTGGACCAGGATGTCCCCGTCTTCCCCGGCGTAATGTGACGGAGGCCGGTTCGATCGGCAATATGGGTAGGTCGCATGACTCACCCAGTCAGCCTGTCGATCCGATCCGGGAGGGATCCACTCCGTGTTCCTGCTTTCCCCCACGCCCGTCCCCACGCCCAGCGTCACGCCGACCTCCGGTCCGGGAGTCGTCGTCGAGAACCTTCTCGACATGAGCACGGGCTTAACACAGGGGTGTGGGAACGGCGGTGGGGTAATCTGCGACTTCGTGAAGATGCTCGTGCCCGCGGCCGTCGACTGGGTGGCCCCCGCGATCGCGGGCCTGATCGCCATCACGCTGGTCGTGGTCATCGCGCTGCTCCTGCGCAACGTGGCGCACCGGCTGATCGGCCGGGTGGTGCGCCGGGCGTCCACCGAGCGCGCGTCCCTGGCGGGGCGGCTGCGCGGCAGGGAGACGGTCACCCCCGAGGGCCTCGACGCGATCGTGGCCGAACGGCGCAGGCAGCGGGCCGAGACCATCGGCTCGGTGCTCAGGCACATCGCCTCGATCATCATCCTGGGCACCGCCGTGCTGACCGTCCTCGAACGCCTCTCCGTCCCCATCGCCCCCCTGCTGACCAGCGTCGGCATCCTGGGCGTGGCGATCGGCTTCGGCGCCCAGGAGCTCGTCAAGGACTTCATCGCCGGGATGTTCATGCTCCTGGAGGACCAGTACGGCGTGGGTGACATGATCGACGCGGGCGCCGCGATCGGCACCGTGGAGGCGGTGACCCTGCGCATCACCCGCCTGCGCGACAGCGACGGCCGGGTCTGGTACATCCGCAACGGCACGATCACCCGCGTCGGCAACGAGTCCCAGGGCTGGTCGCGCGCCACGGTCGACGTGCCGGTGGCGTACGCCTCGGAGATCCCCGTGGTCCGCGACCTCCTCAAGGAGGTCGCCGACGAGATGTGGAACGAGCCCGTCTTCCGCGACTCCATCATCGTCGAGGAGCCGCAGGTGTGGGGCATCGAGCAGATCTCCGACACCGCCGTCATCTTCCGGGTCAGCGCCAAGACCATCCCCTCCCGGCAGGCCGAGGTCGCCCGCGAGCTTCGCCTGCGGATCAAGTCCGCCCTCGACCGGGCCGGCATCACGATCGCCGCCTGACGTCAATTAGGCTGGAGCACGTGTCCGCTACCCCCGAGGAACCCCAGTCCTTCTACGACGCCGTTGGCGGCGAGGAGGCCTTCAGGCGTCTGGTGCACCGCTTCTACCAGGGAGTGGTGACCGACCCGATCCTCCTGCCGCTGTACCCCGAGGAAGACCTCGAAGGCGCCGAGGAGCGGCTCCGCCTGTTCCTCATCCAGTACTGGGGCGGCCCCGGCACCTACGGCGCGCAGCGGGGCCACCCCCGGCTGCGGATGCGGCACAACCCGTTCGTCATCCGCTCGGCCGAACGCGACGCCTGGCTGCGCCACATGCACGACGCGGTGGTCTCCCTGCAGCTCCCCGACGACCTGGAGAAACGTCTCTGGGACTATCTCGTGTACGCGGCGCACAGCATGGTCAACGCCCCCGACGCCTAGCCCACCGCGCGGCCGGCGCCCCCGACGGGTAAATCACCGTATGGTCGGGGGCCTCGACGCATAAACACCGCCGAGCGGGGGCAACCCATGCACATGGAAACCCCCTGGTGGCGTGACGCCGTCGTCTACGAGATCTACGTTCGCAGCTTCGCCGACGCCTCCGGAGACGGCGTCGGCGACCTGCCGGGCATCAGGCAGCGCCTGCCGTACCTCGCCGAACTCGGTGTGGACGCGATCTGGCTGACCCCCTTCTACCGCTCCCCCATGGCCGACGGCGGCTACGACGTGGCCGACTACCGCGACGTCGACCCGCTCTTCGGCACGCTCGCCGACTTCGACGAACTCGTCTCCGAGGCGCACCGGCTCGGGCTGCGGGTGATCGTCGACATCGTCCCGAACCACAGCTCCTCCGCCCACGAGTGGTTCCAGGCCGCGCTGCGGGGCGAGGGACGCGACCGCTATGTCTTCCGCGACGGCGGGGAGCTGCCGCCCAACAACTGGCAGTCGACCTTCAGCGGCCCGGCCTGGAGCAAGACGCCCGACGGGAAGTGGTATCTCCACCTCTTCGCCCCGGAGCAGCCCGACTTCAACTGGCGCAACCCCGAGGTGCACTCCGAGTTCCTCGACGTGCTGCGGTTCTGGCTGGACCGCGGGGTGGACGGCTTCAGGATCGACGTGGCGATGGGCCTGTACAAGGCCGAGGGGCTGCCGGACACCCCGCCGGAGGGCCAGGCCTTCAAGGCCGAGTCGCCGATCTGGGGGCAGCCGGAGGTGCACGAGGTCTACCGCGACTGGCGCAAGGTGCTCGACTCCTACGAGGGCGAGCGGATGGCGATCGGCGAGGTCTGGACCGACTCCGCCGAGGACCTCGCGCTGTACGTCCGCCCCGACGAGCTGCACCAGAGCTTCAACTTCGCCTGGCTGGAGGCGCCCTGGTCCGGGCCCGCGTTCAAGAAGATCATCGATGACACGCTGGCCGCCGTGACCGCTCCCACCTGGGTGCTTTCCAACCACGACGTGATCCGCCACGTGACCAGGTACGGCGGCGGCCTGACCAACTCCACGACGGGTCTCGCCCGGGCCCGCGCGGCCCTGCTCGCCATGCTCGCCCTCCCGGGTTCGGCATATCTCTACCAGGGGGAGGAACTCGGCCTCCCCGAGGTGAAGGATCTTCCCCCGGAGGCCCGTCAGGATCCCATCTTCGCCCGTTCCAAGGGGGAGCTGCCCGGCCGCGACGGCTGCCGGGTCCCCCTCCCCTGGTCCGGGGTGGCCGAGCCCTACGGCTTCTCGCCAGAGGGGACGCGGCCCTGGCTGCCCCAGCCGGTCGAGTGGGTCGTGCTCTCCGCCGAACGTCAGTCGAACGACCCGGGCTCGACACTGAGCTTCTACCAGGACGCCCTGCGCGTCCGCCGCGAGCTCCGCGGCACGCTGCCGGACGAGATCACCTGGCTGGACTCCCCCGAGGACGCCCTCGTCTTCAGCCGTGGCTCCCTGACCTGCGTCATCAACTGCGGTTCCGAGCCGGTTCCGCTGCCGCCGCACGACCGTGTCCTGATCGGCAGCGCCCCGGTGGACGGTCACCTGCTCCTGCCGGACACCGCGGCCTGGCTGTACACCCCCGAGGCCTGAGGACTCCCGGCATTCGCCGCCCGCCGGTGGCGGGCGGCGAATGCCATGTGACCTCAGTCCGTGGCGAACCTGCCCAGGTAGGCGAGCTCGGCCTGGTTCAGCCGTCGAGGGGAGGCATTCGCCACGTTGTAGGCGACGAGCACCGAACGGGCCCTGACGAAGATCTCCTCGTCGTCGCGGATCTCGTACACCAGGGTGAAGCGCACCGGCCGGATCTCCGTCACCCATGACTCCACCCGGACCGGGTCGGGGCGGAAGGTGAGGGGACGCAGGTAGTCGATCTCGTGCCTGGCGATCACGAGCCCCTTGAACGGCTCCCTGCCCTCGCGGTGGGGGTCGACATGGAACAGCGCCTGCCGCGCGTCCTCCAGGTAGTCGAGAAACCGCACGTTGTTGACGTGCCCCAGCGAGTCGATGTCGGCGAACCTGACGGCCCGGGGGAACACATGCCGGTGACCACGGCCGACGCCGTCCACGATGCTCTGTCCAAACACACCCAGAACCGTAGCGAGCCCCCGGCGCCCGTCGTACGGCGGGGCATCGGGGGCTCGTCGGCCACGACCGGCGCCGCACCCGTCACAGATGGGTGCGGCGTCCCTGACCGGGGTCAGTCGCGGGTGAGCTTGCGGTAGGTGACGCGGTGCGGCCGGGCCGCGTCGGCACCCAGGCGCTCGATCTTGTTCTTCTCGTAGTCGGCGTAGTTGCCCTCGAACCAGAACCAGTTGGAGCCCTCTTCCCACGCGAGGATGTGGGTGGCGATGCGGTCGAGGAACCACCTGTCGTGCGAGGTGATGACCGCGCAGCCGGGGAACTCCAGCAGCGCGTTCTCCAGGCTGGAGAGCGTCTCGGTGTCGAGGTCGTTGGTGGGCTCGTCGAGCAGCAGCACGTTGCCGCCCTGCTTGAGGGTGAGCGCCAGGTTGAGCCGGTTACGCTCTCCGCCGGACAGGATGCCCGCCTTCTTCTGCTGGTCCGGGCCCTTGAACCCGAACGCGGCGATGTAGGCGCGGGACGGCATCTCGACCTGGCCGACCTTGATGTAGTCGAGCCCGTCGGAGACGACCTCCCAGACGTTCTTCTGCGGGTCGATCCCTCCCCGGCTCTGGTCGGCGTAGGAGAGCTTGATGGTGTCACCGAGGACGATCTCACCGCTGTCGGGCGTCTCGCTGCCGGTGACCATGCGGAACAGGGTGGTCTTTCCGACGCCGTTCGGGCCGATGATGCCGACGATGCCGTTGCGCGGCAGGTCGAAGGAGAGGCCGTCCATCAGGACGCGGTCGTCGAAGCCCTTGGTGAGCTTCTCGGCCCGGATGACCGTGGTGCCCAGACGCGGGCCCGGCGGGATCTGGATCTCCTCGAAGTCGAGCTTGCGGTGCTTGTCGGCCTCGGCGGCCATCTCCTCGTAGCGCTCCAGACGCGCCCGGCTCTTGGTCTGGCGGGCCCTGGCGTTGGAGCGGACCCACACCAGCTCCTCCTCCAGGCGCTTCTTGCGCTTGGCGTCCTTCTGGCCCTCAAGCTTGAGCCGCGCCGCCTTGGCCTCCAGGTAGGTGGAGTAGTTGCCCTCGTAGGCGTGGCAACGGCCCCGGTCGAGCTCCAGGATCCAGTTGGCCACGTTGTCCAGGAAGTAGCGGTCGTGGGTGACGGCCAGGACGGTGCCCGGGTATTTCTCCAGGTGCGACTCAAGCCACTGGACACTCTCGGCGTCGAGGTGGTTGGTGGGCTCGTCGAGCAGCAGCAGGTCGGGCTGCTCCAGGAGCAGCTTGCAGAGGGCGACCCGGCGGCGCTCTCCACCGGAGAGCTGGGTGACCTCGGAGTCCGGCGGGGGGCAGCGGAGGGCGTCCATCGCCTGCTCCAGCTGGCTGTCGAGATCCCAGCCGTTGCGGTGGTCGAGGGCGTCCTGGAGCTTGCCCATCTCGTTGAGCAGCTCGTCGCTGTAGTCGGTGGCCATCAGCTCGGCGATCTCGTTGAAGCGGTCGAGCATCGCCTTGGTCTCGGCGACACCCTCTTCGACGTTGCCGAGGACGGTCTTGGATTCGTTGAGGGGGGGCTCCTGCTGAAGCATGCCGACGGTGAAGCCGGGCATGAGCCGGGCGTCGCCGTTGGACGGCTGCTCCAGGCCCGCCATCATCTTCAGCAGCGTCGACTTTCCGGTGCCGTTGGGGCCCAAGACACCGATCTTGGCGCCCGGCAGGAACGACAGCGTCACGTCGTCGAGGACGACCTTGTCGCCGTGCGCCTTGCGCACGCGCTGCAGTGTGTAGATGTACTCCGGCATGCCTTTAGTTTAGGGCCTGGGGAGTTCAGCTAGGGGCGCCCCTGGACAGGGCTCGGGAGTTCAGCCGGGGGCGGTCTCGGATCCGGGCCTGCGGGCCGGGGGCACGACGGTGGCCGGCAGGCAGATCTGGTCGCGGCCGAGCTCCTTGGCCCGGTAAAGAGCGAGGTCGGCCGCGGCGAGCAGCTCGATCAGGTCGTCCCCGTGCACACTCATGATCGCGACACCGACCGAGATGGTCACTGTGATCATGTTGTCGTCGGCGGGGACCGCCATCCGCCCCACCCGGGAGCGCAGCCGCTCCGCGACCCTGCGCGCCTCGGTCACGTCGGCCCTGGGCAGCAGGACGACGAACTCCTCGCCGCCGAACCGGCCCACCACGTCGTAGTCACGCAACTGGCTGCGGATGGTGTCGGCCACCCCGACGAGGACCTGATCGCCGATCAGGTGGCCGTAGGTGTCGTTGACCCTCTTGAAGTGGTCGATGTCGACGATCAGTAAAGCGAGCGTCTCCCCGGTGCGACGCGCCCTGACGATCTCGGTGTCGGCCTCCCGCTGCCAGGCCGCGGCGTTCAGCAGGCCGGTCTTGAGGTCGGTGCGGGCCGCCGCCTGGAGCTGGGCGTGCAGCAGGCTGCGCTGCAGCAGCACCACCGGGGGCAGCGCCAGGACCAGCAGGGCCAGGCTGAGCCCGCAGGTGATGGAGACGAGGACGCCGAGGCAGAGCTCGACGACGTCGAGGAGCAGGTTCTCCCGGTTCCACAGGACCTCCCGCCAGCGGCTCTCGGGGTCGGCGGTGTGCGCGGCGACGGCGATCAGCGCGGTGTTGATCACTGTGAACAGGACCGCGCAGCCGATGGCCACCAGGATCGGCCCCCCTTCCCCCCTGGTCAGCGCGCCCAGATCGCCGACCGCGGCGTGGAAGAGCAGGGAGGCCGCGCATCCGGCCAGGCCGATCGCCGCCGAGCTGACGACCCGCCGGTAGACCACCGTCGCGCGCACCCGCTTCTGCAGCAGGAACTGGAGCGGGATGGGCGCCAGAAGCGCGTAGAGCGGCGGGAGGAGCAGCGCGGCGGGCAACCACCAGGCGGAGAGCAGGTCGCGGTAGACGCCCGCGGGCATGCCGAGTCTCCGGGTCGCCTCGATGCACACGGCTCCGCACATCATCAGCGCGGTGAAGGTCAGCACATCGGACCAACGAAAAACACCGGAAATCGAGAAAAACACGATCGCGACGAGATCCAGCGCTACGATCCCGCAGAGGTAGCCGACCAGCGGGCGACGCTGCCCCAGCAGGGGCCACCGATCGACCAAGGGTGTTATGCCGTCGCGCGGTTTGACCGACGTGTGACTGGGAGCCGCCATGTCGTCCCCCTCTCCGACTAACGATGTGTAACACAATAGTTGCGGAGTGTGCGACGCGCGATGGTAACCGCTACCTTTGGCAGAGTGAGTCAGCCCACCGGCTGACTCACGACCTGGAAACCGCTCGCTCGCGAGCGGGCCGTGTGGGAAAGGAGCAAGCCATGCTGCGGGGCGTGACCTGGACCTAACAGGTGTCTCGGCATCTGACACGGGCAAGACCATCGGCCGGTTATCTCGGAGTCACCGCGCCATCGCGGTGAGACACCGACCGCGTCCGGCCGGTGCGTCTATCCCGACATGGTCGCCGGGGCCGCGGCGGCCCTGAAGGGCTCCGGGGTCAAGGTGGCCAGCGTCGCGACCGCCTTCCCCAGC
>NZ_JBSZKT010000039.1:0-78268 GCF_055690525.1 Streptosporangium sp. H13245
TCCGACCTCGCCCCCGCCTCCTCCGACCTTGTCCCAGCCTCTTCCGGCTCCGCCTCTCCTGCCCCTGCCCTCGCCTCCCTTGACTCCGTTCCCGCTTTTTCCGGCTCCGCCTCTCCCGCCCTCGACCCTGTCCCCGCCTCCCTTGACCCCGTCTCCCCCGGCCATGCGCTCGTCGTTCCCGCTCCGCTGGACCTCGCCGCGCTGCGGGCGGCCGGAGCGAAGGTACCCGCGCTGTTGCGCGGCCTGGTCCGGCCACAGCGGCGAGCGGCCAGGATCTCCGCGGCGACCGGCCCGGCACTGGCCCACCGCCTGGCCAGGCTGCCCGAGGAGCAGCGGGCGCGGGTCGTGCTCGACGTGGTCACGGCGGAGGTGGCGGCGGTCCTGGGTACGCCGTCCGGGGCCGTCGCACCGGACCGCCCGTTCAACGACCTCGGCCTGGACTCGCTCACCGCCGTCGAACTGCGCAACCGGCTCGACGCGCTGACCGGCCTGCGGCTGCCCGCGACGGTCACCTTCGACCACCCCACGCCCGACGCCCTCACCGGCTACCTGCTGCCCGAGCTCGCGAGAGCCCCCGGGCCCGCCGACCCGGCCTCCGCCGATCCAGCTGGTTCCGCTGATTCCACCGATCCTGCTGGTCCCACTGGTTCCGCTGGTTTCGTGAGAGGCGAGGGGAGGGCGGCGCGGCAGGGGCCGCTGTCCGACCTCTACCGCCAGCTGTGCGGACGAGGCGAGTTCGCCGCCGCCGCCGAGCTGATCGGCGTAGTCTCCCACCTGCGGTCGAGCTTCGGCACGGCGGAGGCCGCCGAGCACGCCGTCGCGCCGCTCCGGCTGGCCTCCGGTGACGCGCCGGTCACGCTGGTCTGCTTTCCCGCCGTCAGCGCTATCTCCGGCCCGCACGAGTACGCCCGCTTCGGCCACGCCATGCGCGGCGAGCGGGACGTCCATGTGGTGCCCTCACCCGGGTACGCGCCGGACGACCTCCTCCCCGACAGCGAGGAGACGTTCGTCCGGATGCACGCCGACGCCGTGGAGAAGCTGGTCGGTGGCGGCGGCCCCTTCGTGATCCTCGGCCGGTCCATGGGCGGGTGCGTCGCGCATTCGGTGGCGGCCGAGCTGGAGAACCGGGGCGTCCCGGCGGCCGGGCTCGTCCTGATCGACTCCTACCCGATCGAGAGCCCGACGCTGGAGGGCATGCGCGACTGGTGGCTGGCCGCGATGCTCACCGGGATGGTGGAGCGCATCGAGCGCTACCGGATGGTCTGGAGCGACGCGAGCCTCACCACCATGGGCGCGTACGGTCGGATCCTGGCCGACTGGCAGCCCAAGCCGATCGACGCCAGGACCCTGGTCGTCCGGGCGCGGGAGCCGCTGCGCGGTACCGTCGTCGACCCCACGGGACGGTTCGACTGGCGGGCGTTCTGGCCGCTGCCGCACGAGACCGTCGACGTGCCCGGCGACCATTTCACCGTGCTCGAAGAGCACTCGGAGACGACGGTGGCGGCGGTCCGCGAGTGGATCGACGCGCTCGTCCCCTCCGAGAGTTTCGCCGGGAGATCCGCCGGGAGGCCCACCGGGAGATCCACGGCGTCCACAAACTCCACGAACTCCACAGAGCTCACAGAGTTCACCGAGCCCGCGAACTCCACAGCGTCCACGGGCTCCGCGAACTCCACAGAGCACACAGAGCCCACCGAGCCCGTGAACCCCGCGGTGCCCGCCGGGTCTGCGAACCCCGCGAAGTCCACAGAGAAGAGGAACGTATGAGTGTCCAGGTCGTGGTCGTCACCGGAGCCGCGTCCGGCATCGGGAGAGCGACCGCGGAGCTGTTCGCCGACAGGGGAGCGAGGGTCGTCGCCGTCGACGTGGCGAGGGAGGGACTGGAGAAGCTCTCCGCCATCCACGGCGTCGTCCCGCTCGTCGGGGACGTGTCCACGGAGGAGACCAACGCCGCCATGGTCGACCTCGCCGTCCGGGAGTTCGGGCGGCTGGACGCGGTCGTGCTCAACGCCGGGATCAGCGGCGCTGGGCCCCTGGAGTCGCCAGGCGCCATCGACCGTTTCGACCGGATCCTCGCCGTCAACGTGCGCGGTACGGCGCTGGGCATCCGGGCCTCGCTTCCGGCCCTGCGCGCGGCGGGCGGCGGCTCGATCGTGGCGACCTCGTCGGTCTCGGGACTCGGAGGCGACCCGGTCACCTGGGCGTACAACGCGGCCAAGGCGGCGGTGATCAACCTGGTGCGCGGCGCGGCGATCGACTACGCCATCGAGAACATCAGGGTCAACGCCATCGCGCCCGGGGGGACGGCGACCGCGATGACCGCGGGCGTGCTGTCGCACCCCACCCTCGGACCGGCCGTGACCGGCCGCATCCCGCAGCGACGCTGGGCCGATCCGCGCGAGCAGGCCGAGGTCATCTGGTTCCTGACCTCGCCCGCGGCGTCGTACGTCACCGGCGTCACCATCCCCGTCGACGGCGGCCTCAGCGCCAACAACGGCATCCTCCTCCCGCCCGCCTTCCCGGGCGACGCACCCAGATAAGGAGTCCCGCGATGAGCACGGAGACGAACACCGGCACGAACCCCCGTACGAGCACGGAGACGAGTACGAGCACGGACACGAACAAGGAGGTCGCCCGGCGCCTCTACGAGGAGCTGATCACCCTGCGGCGCCCGGAGCTGCTGGAGGAGATCATCGCCGAGGACGCCGTCGACGAGACGGTCCCGCCCGGCGCCGGGCCCGGCGGGAGGGAGGACTTCCGCGCCCACATCCAGGGGGTCTGGGAGACCGTCGAGGACGTCAAGGCGACCGTGACCGACCTGATCGCGGAAGGCGACCGGGTGGTGGTCTTCTGGCGGATCGAGGGCGTCCACCGCGCCCCGCTGTTCGGCGCCCCCGCGAGCGGACGGCATTTCATCGGAAACAGCGTCAGCCGGATAACGTTCAGGGACGGGAAGATCGCGCGGTACAACGTTCTTCCCGACCGTCTCGGTATCCTCCAGCAGATTTCCTGAGCGGGCGGCGAGAAATGGATGAATTGTCATTGGAGGACGTTTCCCGTATTCGCGGGACGCTCGCGCTGTTCTCCCACGTCTTCGACAACGCGGAGATCGCCGATCTCGGCAGGGTGTTCACCGGCGACGCGGTGATCGAGCTGAGAAGGGGAGCGGGACGCGTCGTGCGCGGGCTGCCCGCCATCGGCGAGTTCGCGCTGAGCCTGCGCCCACACGGGCCTGACCACCAGACTCTCGACACGCACGTCTTCGTGGACGGCGACGGCGTCGTCCGCGCGCGGAGCCGCTATCTCGCGGTGCTCCCCGACGGGAGCGTGCACAACGGCGACTATCTCGACGTCCTGCAGCGTACGCCAGAGGGGTGGCGGATCGAGCTGCGCGTGTCCGTTCCCCGATATCCGCTGGCCGAAGGAGTTTCCCGCTAGGGGTTGACTGGGGTGTTTCCACCGCGAATCCCCGGCTTAACCTTTCGGCGAAAGACGAAAGTAGATCTCCCTCGTTCTATTACCAACCCGCCGGAGCGGTGAAATGCACGTGTTCACAATATTCGGGCTGTCGCGTACCAAACTCGGGGCGGTGGCGGGGGCCATGCTCCTGCTCGCCGCCTGCGGCTCCCCCGCCACCTCCTCCGGCGGTACGGACGACAGGAGCGGCGCGAGCGGCTCGGTGTCGGAGGCTCCCGTCAAGGGAGGGTCGCTGACCTTCGCGGCCGACACCGAGCCCGTCTCCTTCGACATCCACGTCAGCTCCCAGGACATCACGGGAGCGATCCTGCGCAACGTCTTCGACTCGCTGGTCGCCGAGGACGCCTCGGGCAAATTCCACCCGTGGCTCGCCGAGTCGTGGGAGGTGGCGCCCGACCTGAAGAGCTACACCTTCCGGCTGCGAAAGGACGTGAAGTTCCACGACGGCACACCCTTCGACGCCGAGGCGGTGAAGGTCAACTTCGACCGCATCGCCGACCCCGCGACCAAGTCGCAGCTCGCCTCCAACCTCCTGGGCCCGTACACCGGGACCACGGTCGTCGACCCGCACACGGTGAAGGTGGAGTTCTCCGCGCCCTTCGCCCCGTTCCTGCAGGCCGCGAGCACGGCCTACCTCGGCTTCTACTCGCCGAAGACGATCGCGGCCAACGCGGCCACGCTCGGCTCTGGTGGACCGGTCGGCGTCGGTACGGGACCGTTCGTGTTCACCGGCTACACCAAGGGCCAGGAGGCGGTCCTGACCAGGAACGCCGGTTACGCGTGGGCGCCGAAGACCGGCGGCCACACCGGGCCCGCCTACCTCGACAAGCTGACCGTCCGTTTCCTGCCGGAAGCCTCGGTCCGGGTCGGCTCGCTGAACAGCCGCCAGATCGACGTCGCCGCGGCGATCCCCCCGGCCAACGCGAAGGCCGTCGAGGCCAACGCCAACCTCGCGCTCCTCAAGACCGACTACCCCGGCGGGAACTACAGCATCTACCTGAACACCTCCAAGCCTCCCCTCGACGACGAGAAGGTCCGCAAAGCCCTCCAGCGGGGAATCGACGTCGACACGAACGTCAAGGCGCTCTACTTCGGCCAGTTCAAGAGAGCGTGGAGCCCGCTGGCGCCGACCACTCCCGGCTACAACGCGGCGCTGGAGAACAGCTGGCCCTACGACCAGGCGCTGGCCGGAAAACTGCTCGACGAGGCCGGATGGACCGGCCGCGACACGGACGGCTACCGCACCAAGGACGGCAGGCGTCTCATCGTCGACTGGCCGCTGCTGCCCGCCCAGTACGTGCGCGACCAGCGCGACATCCTCGGCCAGGCCTTCCAGGCCGACCTCAAGAAGATCGGCGTCGAGGTCGTCCGCCCCCAGGCCGACATCGGCACCTACCTCGAACGGGTCTACGGCGGCAAGGCCGACATGGCCGACTACAGCTGGTCGCGCTTCGAGCCGGACGTGCTGTGGCTCCTCTTCAACGGCGCCAGCAAGCCCCAGAAGGGCGGCCAGAACGCCACGTTCCTCGACGACCCCGACCTGACCGCGTGGACCGACCAGGGCCGGGCCACCCTCGACGAGACCGTCAGGAAGGAGGTGTACGGCAGGACCCAGCAGCGCGCCGTCGACCTCGCGCTGGTCATCCCCGTCTACACCCAGTCGCAGGTACTCGGCCTGGGCAGGCAGGTGCGCGGGCTCACGCTCGACGCCAACGCCTGGCCGCTGTTCTACGACGTGTGGCTCGCCAAGACGGCGCAGTGACGAATCCCGCCAAAGCAGCGACGTCTCCGGCCGGAGAAGCGGTGCCTCCCACCGAACAAGCGACGCCTCCCGCCGGACAGACGACGGCTCCCGCCGGACAGGCGACTCCGGCCAGAGAAGCGACGACCCAGGCCAGGGTGCCGGGCGCTCCCGGGGAGGAAGCGGGGAAGGGCAGGTGGCGCCGCGCGGTGAGAACTCTCGCCAGGCGGCTGGCGGCCGGGCTCGCGGTGCTCTACGGCGCCGCGACCCTCGCCTTCGTCGCCCTCCAGCTCATCCCGGGAGACCCCGTCGCGACCCTGCTGGGACCGGCCACCACGGCGTCGGAGGAGGTCAGGGAGCGCATCAGGACCGAGTTCGGGTTCGACCGGCCGGTGCTCCTCCAGTATCTCGGCTACCTGGGCCGGGTCGTCACCGGCGACCTGGGCTCCTCGTACCAGCTCCAGCGGCCGGTCTGGCAGCTGATCGGCGACCAGCTCGGCGCCACCGTGCAGCTCGCCGTGGCCGCGACCGCCCTCGCCGTCCTCATCGCGCTCGTGTCGGCGGTGACGACGGCCGGGCGGCGGCGCGGCGTGCGGGCCGCGGTGACGGCCTGGGAGCTGGTGGCCGTCTCGCTGCCCTCGTACTGGCTGGGCATCCTGCTGCTGACCGCGTTCTCCTTCCAGCTCCAGATCTTCCCCGTGGTCGGCGCGCGGGACCTGGCGGCGCTGGTGCTGCCCGCGCTCACGCTGGCCCTGCCGATCGCCGGTGTCCTCGCGCAGGTGCTGCGCGAGGGGCTCGAGGCCGCGCTGGCGCAGCCGTTCGCGATCACCGCCCGGGCGCGGGGCCTGAGCCAGACGGCGGTCCGGTTGCGTCACGCGCTCCGGCACGCGGCGGTACCGCTCGCCACCCTCACGGGATGGCTCGTCGGGACGCTGCTCGGCGGCGCGGTCCTGGTGGAGACGGTCTTCGGCCGGTCGGGCATCGGCGCGCTCACCCTGCAGGCGGTGGGCAACAAGGACATGCCGGTGGTGATGGGCGTGGTGCTGCTGTCGGCCTTCGTGTTCGTCCTCATCTCCACCGTCGTCGACCTCCTGTACGCGGTCATCGATCCGCGGCTGCGGGCCGGGTGATCGCGTGTCCGTGACCCCCGTGCTCCCCGGCCTCCCCGCTCGTACCCCCGCCCGCTCGCGGGTCGCCGTCCGGCGCCGGTCGACGGTGGCCGCCTGGGCCGTGCTCGTCCCGATCCTGGTGGCCGCCGTCGCACCGGAGGCGCTGACCGCGTCCTCGCCGATCGCGATCGATCCCGTCCACGCCCTGCTGCCGCCCGGCGGCGAGTACTGGTTCGGCACCGACCAGCTCGGCCGCGACCTGTTCACCCGGGTCGTCCACGGTGCGCGGCCGTCCCTGCTCCTCGGTCTGGGCGCGACCTGCCTGGCCGTCGCCGGGGGAGCGGTGTTCGGCCTCGCCGCCGCGCTGGGCGGGCGGGTGGCCGACCAGGCCGTCATGCGGGCGGCCGACATCCTGCTCTCGCTGCCCCAGCTCCTGGTCGCGCTGCTCGTGATCACCGTCCTGGGCGGCGGGACCGCCAACGTGGTGCTCGCCATCGCCATCGCCTTCGCCCCCGGATACGCGCGGATCGTCCGCGCCGAGGCCCTGGTGGTGCGCCGGTCGGGGTACGTCGAGGCGGCCCGCGGGCTCGGGCTGCGGCGATCGACTCTGATCGTGCGGCACATCCTGCCCAATGCCCTGGGGCCGTTGCTGGTGCTCGCCACCGTCGGCTTCGGCACCGCGCTCATCGCCGGATCCGGGCTGAGCTTCCTCGGTTTCGGTACCCAGCCGCCCGCGCCGGAGTGGGGGGCGATGCTCTCGGAGGGCCGTGACTTCCTGCAGACGGCGTGGTGGATCGGGGTGTTCCCGGGGGCGGCCATCACGGCGACGGTGGTCGCGGTGAACGTGATCGGCCGTTCCGCCCAGCGCCGCTTCACCAGGAGAACACCGTGACCGCCTTCCAGCGCCGTTCCACGAGGAGGACACCGTGACCGCCCTCCGACGCCGCCCCACCGGCAGGACACCGAACCGTTCCATCAGGAGAACACCGTGACCGTCTTCCAGAGCCGTCCCCCGAACCGTTCCACGAGGAGGACGCCGTGATCGTGGTCGAGAGGCTCGACGTCGTCTTCCACCTCGACGGCGAGCGGATCCACGCGGTACGGGACGTGTCGTTCACCGTCGCGCCCGGCGAGTGCCTGGCCATCGTCGGGGAGTCGGGCTCCGGCAAGAGCGTCACCGCGCGTACCCTCGTCGGCCTGGCCGGTGAGCGGGCGTCGGTCAGCGCCCGAGAGCTCACGTTCGAGGGTGAGGACCTGACGGCCCTGACCGAGCGGGGCTGGCGCGCGGTCCGGGGCCGCCGGATCGGCCTGGTGCTCCAGGACGCGCTGGTGTCGCTGGACCCGCTCAGGACCGTCGGCGCCGAGGTCGCCGAGACGCTGCGCGTCCACCGGGTCGTGGACCGGGCGGACGTCGGCGAGCGGGTGCTCTCGCTGCTGGCCGACGCCGGCGTCCCCGACGCGGACCGGCGCGCGCGCCAGTACCCGCACGAGCTCTCCGGCGGTCTCCGGCAGCGGGCGCTCATCGCGTCCGTGATCGCCGCCGGGCCGCGCCTGCTCGTGGCCGACGAACCCACCACCGCGCTGGACGTCACCGTGCAGGCGCAGATCCTCGCGCTGCTGCGCGGGCTGCGGGAGAACGGCACCGCCCTCCTGCTGATCAGCCACGACCTGGCCGTCGTGGCCACCCTCGCCGACCGGATCGCCGTCATGTACGACGGGCTGATCGTCGAGGAGGGCCCGGCCGCCCGGGTTCTCGGCGCCCCCCGGCATCCGTACACCCGGGCGCTCATCGCCGCCGTGCCCGCCGCCCACGCGAAGGGCACGCCGCTGTCCGCCGTGGCGGCCGGGCGGCCCGCGCCGGGGCCGGACGGATGCCCGTACGCCGCTCGCTGCGCGCACGCCGACCAGCAGTGCCGCGACAAGCTCCCGGACCCGGTCGAGGTCGGGCCGGGACACCGGGCGCTGTGCTGGTACCCCGCGTCACGCGCCCCCGAGCCCGTCAGGGGCGCCCCGGCGCGGCCGGAACCCCGCGAGGAGAGGGCCGTGGTACTGGCGGCCGAGGGTGTCTCCAAGCGGTTCCGCACCCCGGGCGGGGGCTGGCACGACGCGGTCAGGGACGTGTCGTTCCAGCTCAGGGCGGGGGAGACGCTGGGGGTGGTCGGCGAGTCCGGATCGGGCAAGACGACGGCCGCCCGCATCGCGCTCGGCCTGCTGGAGCCCGACGAGGGCGTCGTACGGCTCGGCGGCGAGCGGTGGAGCGGCGTGCCCGAGCGCGACCGCAGGACGAGGAGGCGCCGGATCCAGGCCGTCTACCAGGATCCGCTCGGCTCGTTCGACCCCCGCCACACGGTCGGGCGCGTCGTCGGTGAGGCGGTGGCCCTGACCGGTGCCCGGCGCGAGAGGCGCCGCGCCCGGGTCGCCGAGCTGCTCGACCAGGTCGGGCTGCCGCTGACGACGCTGGGGCGGTATCCGCGCGAGCTGTCCGGCGGCCAGCGGCAGCGGGTCGCCATCGCCCGCGCCCTGGCCCCGTCCCCCGAGGTGATCGTCTGCGACGAGCCGGTGTCGGCGCTCGACGTCTCGATCCAGGCGCAGATCCTCGACCTGCTCGCCGGTCTGCGACGTGACCTGGCGGTGGCGATGCTGTTCATCTCGCACGATTTGGGGGTCATCCACCACGTCAGCGACCGGATCGCGGTGATGAAGGACGGGCGGATCGTCGAGACGGGAGCCGTCGCGGACGTGTTCGCCGCCCCCGCCGAGCCGTACACCAGGGAGCTGCTCGCCGCGGTCCCCACCCTCGCGCCGGAGGTGACGATCACCGGACCGGCCGTACGGTGACGGACGGCCGGTGGACGCGCGGGTCACCCGGTGTGAACACCACCGTGAACACCGCGCCGGACGGCCGTGATCCGTCAGTTTGACGGCATCCTCCCGTAGGCGCCGAGCACCTGGAGGGCCCGTAGGGTCTCCACCCCCCGGTACTCCAGGGTGGCGGACACGCCGGGCGGCTCCCAGGTGAGGGCCCATCCCCCGTCCGGCTGCTGGTCGGCCGCGAGCCGGTCGAGGTGGCCCTCGATCACGTCGTCGGCGAACAGGCGGCGCCAGCGGCTGCCGGGGTGCGGGGCGAGGTGCAACGGGGTGACCCCGTACTCCGGGTCCGCGGGGTCGCTCCGGTACCACTTCAGCTGGGGGAGCCACTCGCCCACCCGCCCGGCGAGGCGTTCGGCCCGGTCGCGGTCCGGGACGTGTTCGAGGAACACGAGCGCCTCGGACATGGCGTGCGCGTCGTCGGGGAAGCCCTCCTCCAGCGCCGACCAGCACCGGTCGGTGGCCCGGGTGAGCCACGGATGCTCCACACCCATCCGGTGCAGCAGCCCGGCCAGCCCGGCGGTGGGGTTCAGGCCCGGCACGTAGGTCCAGTCCGCCCAGTGCACGGCCCTCGGGTAGCCCTCCGTGACCGGCAGGGACAGGGGCACCGCCCCGTCGGGCGCGGCGACCGTCGCCAGCCAGTCACATGCCCGTGGCACCATCGGGCCGGTCTCGGGAACACCGGCCGCCAGCAGGGTCTGGAACGCGACCTCCACGTCGATGGGCAGGCTGTCGGGGCAGCGCTTGTCGGGTTCGAGGCCGTGGCCGAAGCCGCCGTCCGCGTTCCGGTAACCGCGCAGGGCGTCGACCACCCCGGTGGCGGGCTCCCCCTGGAAAAGGGTGGCGAACAGGCGGCGTTCGAGCAGGCGCCCTTCGCGGAGGATGAAGGCCCGAGCGGTGTCGAGGATGCTGTCACTCATGGTGCCCCATGCTGGCGGGCATTCGGCCCGGTCGTCTTGTACGAATCGGACGCCGCCCGGGGCGCCCGGCCTCCTCGAAGAATTTTTCTCGAGCGCTGTCGATTACGAGCGGTCCCGTTCGCCGTAGGGGCGAGGGCGTCACCACCGGCGCCCGACGAGTAGGTACGAGCGAAGGAAACGACATGCGGAAACTGATGGTGACCATGTTCATGTCCCTGGACGGCGTCACGCAGGCACCGGGCGGCGCCGACGAGGACCGCGACGGCGGGTTCGAGCACGGCGGCTGGGCCGTGCCGCACATGGACCAGGGGATCATCCAGCTGATGACCAGGGTGGCAGGCAGGGCCGACGCCCTCCTGATCGGGCGCAGGACCTACGACATCTTCGCCGCCACCTGGCCGCTGGCCGAGGACGGCGACCCGATCGGGGACACGATGAACAACGTCCGCAAGTACGTCGCGTCGCGGACGCTGGAGACCGTCTCCTGGAAGAACTCGACGCTGCTCACCGGCGACGTCGCCGAGGCGGTCGGCGAGCTCAAGCGGGGGGAGGGCGGCGAGATCCAGGTCCACGGCAGCGGCGAGCTGATCCAGACGCTCATCGAGCACGACCTCGTCGACGAGTTCCACCTGCTGGTCTTCCCGGTGCTCATCGGCTCCGGCAAGCGGCTCTTCGCGGGGGGAACCATCCCGGCCGGGCTCAGGCTGGTCGACACCACGACGTCGGACACCGGTGTCCTCATCAGCACGTACGCGCGAGCTGGCAAGGTTGAGTACGGGGCGATGGGCCCGGAGACCGGTAACTGGTGACCGGGCGACGCGAACAGACAGGGAGTGTGTGCGTCATGCCGCAGTACGCGATTCTGATCTACGAGCGGGAGACCCCCGGAGGTGTGGCCGACATCCCGCCCGACGTCATGGAGGCCAACATGAGCGCCGGGGAGAAGATCACCGCGATGGGGGCGAGGGTCGTCTACGAGTCGGCGCTGCGGCCCAGCGCGACCACGCGGACGATCCACAAGGACGGCCTGGTCACCGACGGCCCGTTCCTGGAGAGCAAGGAGGTGGTCGCCGGGTTCTTCGTGGTCGAGGCCGCGGACCTCGACCAGGCGATCGCCATCGGCAAACTGCTTCCGATCATGAACGGCGCGGTCGAGGTGCGGCCGCTGCTCGCGGAGTGACGCCGTCACGGCCCGGGACCGGACGGCGTCCGAGGCCGATGACACGTCCACGCGAACACCGCCCGTCGCCGCCTCCGGGTCTGTAGCCGTCTCCGGGCCTGCAGTTCTGGGCTTGCAGAGCCGTCTCCGGGCCCGTCGCGATTCCGGGCTCGTCACCGGTGCCGGGGGCCGTCGCGGTGCCCGTCGCCGTTTCCGGGCCCGTCACCGTGCGCGGCGGGCCCGGTCCGGCTGCCAGAGAGGTTCAGCGGCCTCCTGGACCTCCCCGTCGACACCGAAGATCAGAAACCGGTCGAAGTCGTCGGCGAACCACCGGTCGTGGGTGACGGCGAGCACCGTGCCGGAGAAGGAGGCGAGGCCGTCCTGGAGCGCCTGCGCGCTGGCCAGGTCGAGGTTGTCGGTCGGCTCGTCGAGCAGCAGCAGGGTGGCCCCCGACAGTTCGAGCAGCAGGATCTGCAGGCGTGCCTGCTGCCCGCCGGAGAGGGTCTCGAAGGGCTGCCGACCGGCGGGGGCGAGCTCGTAGCGGGCGAGGGAGGCCATCGCGTCGTTGAGCGTAAGCGACCCGGCGGCCGTGACGATGTCGGCGGGAGTCCGCCCGGCCAGGTCGGGCCGGGCGTGCGTCTGGACGAAGTGGCCGGGCACGACCCTGGCCCCGAGTTCCACGGTGCCCCGGTGGCATACCGAGGGTGGCGTGCCACTCCCCGTCTCGGCCAGCAGCCGCAGGAAGTGGGACTTGCCGGAACCGTTCGGGCCGAGGATCGCCACCCGTTCCCCGTAGTGGATCTCGACGTCGAACGGTTCCGTCAGGCCGGTCAGCTCCAGGCGGGTGCAGGTGAGCGCGCGCTTGCCGGTACGGCCGCCGCTCAGGCGCATCCGGACGTTCTGCTCCTTGGGCGCGCTCTCGGGCGGGCCCGCCTCCTCGAACCGGCCCAGCCGGGTCTGGGCGGCCCGGTAGGCGGAGGCGACGGAGTCGTTGTTGGTCGCCTTCTGGCGCAGGGTGTGGACCAGCTTCCTGAGGCGGGTGTGCTCCTCGTCCCAGCGGCGGCGGCGCTCGTGCAGGCGCTCGTTGCGGTCGAGGCGGGCCTGGGCGTAGGTGGCGAAGCCCCCGCCGTGGGTCCACACCCCGCGTGACTCCACGGTGATGACGCGGGTGGCCGTGTTGGCGATCAGCCTGCGGTCGTGGGAGACGAGCAGGACGGTCTTCCTGGCCGCCCCCAGCTGTTCCTCCAGCCACTGCTTGCCGGAGACGTCCAGGTAGTTGTCGGGCTCGTCGAGCAGCAGGACCTGGTCGGGGCCGCGCAGCAGCGCCTCCAGCGCGAGCCTTTTCTGCTCCCCGCCCGACAGCGTGCCGACGTCGCGGTCCGCCACCTGCTCGTAACCGGCGCCCATGGCCGAGGTGGTGCAGGCGCTCCAGGTGACCTCGATGTCGTAGCCACCGGCGTCGGCGTAGTCGCCGAGGGCGCGGGCGTAGGCGAGCTGGGTCTCCTCCTGGTCGCGCTCGCCCATCGCGCGCTCGGCCCGCTCCAGCTCGGCGGTCGCGGCGCGTACGCGGTCGGGGGCCACCGACAGCAGCAGCTCGCGTACCGTCTGGCCGCCACGGAGACCCCCGATGAACTGGCGCATCACGCCGAGCCCGCCGGACGCGGTGATCCGCCCGGAGGAGGGGCTGAGGTCACCGGCGATCAGCCGGATCAGGGTGGTCTTGCCCGCGCCGTTGGGGCCGACCAGCGCCGCCGTGACGCCGTCGCCGACGCGGAAGGACACCTCGTTGAGCAGCAGCCGCCCGTCCGGCAGTACGTAGGTCAGCTCGTCGGCCTCGACATGTCCCACGGTGACGTCTCCTCGAAGGTGGCGGTCCTCGGCGTACTGGGCGAGAGAAACCGCAGTTAGAACATTGGTCATACACTATGAACATTGATCGGCCCGCTTCTCAAGCCATTAAGATCTCCGGAGTGGGAGAGGCGGGGATCGGAGAGTCGTGAACGCTACGCCGGGCAGGAGAACGCGGCGCCAGAGCGGTGAGGCGGCGCCGGGGGTGTGGCTGCGCCCGCCGCGCGCGAGCAGGGCCGAGCCGGTCGTCACCCTCGGGCGGATCGTGGGGGCGGCCGTGGAACTGCTGGACGAGGAGGGGGCCGACCGGCTGACCATGCGCCGCCTCGCCGACCGGCTGGGGGTCGCCGCCACCACGCTCTACCTGCACGTCGAGACCAAGGACGACGTGCTGGACCTCGCGCTCGACGCCGTGTTCGGCGAGGTGCCCGTCCCGTCAGGGTCACCAGGACCACCAGGACCGCCGGGCGCGTGGCGCGACGACGTCACCGCTCTGATCACCGGGTGGCGGGCCACCATGCTGCGCCACCCGTGGTCGGTGGCGGTGCTGGACCGGCCCCTGCTGGGCCCCAACGCCCTGGCCCGTACCGAACACCTGCACGCCGTGCTGGCGGGGGCGGGTTTCACCGGGCCGGACCTGACCGCCGCCGCGTACGCCCTGGCCAACTACGTCATCGGTTCCGCGACGATGCAGGTCGCCGGTGCCGCGTACGGCGAGGCCGGGTGGAAGCGGGCCGCCGAGCTGCGGGTACGGACCCGCCGCGAGCTGTATCCGACCCTCGCCGCGCACGGGGCCCCGATCGGCAACGACTGGGATCCGGTGTTCGCCACCGGGCTGGGCTACCTGCTGGACGGCATCGGGTCCCGGCTCGGGGTTTCGAGGAGTTGTTAATCTACAACGTAAAGGCGCTCGTCCGGGTTCACTCATAGATCGAGACCGACCCCCCCGCGACGATCGGCCCGGAGCACGCGGTCGGTACGCTCGCGGCCAGGAAACGGGAAGGGAGACGGGGTGCTTTTCGCCGTCGCGGCCGTGTTCGGGCTCACCTGGTGGCTCGGGTGTTACGTGATCGCCCGGGATCCCCGGGAGCGCGGGCCGAGGCGGGCCGGTCTGGGACTGCTGGCCTACGGTGCCGCGCTGGCGATCGCCCAGGTGCTCACCGCCGTACCCGATCCCGCGGCGGAGGTGCTGGGTGCGGTCGAGGCCGCGCTGGTCTGTCTTCCGGCGCTGCTGTGGACGGGTGCCGTGCTGACCCTCGTCCCCGGTGGTGAGCGGCTGGACCGGGTCTGGTCCAGGGGGCTCGTGCCGGTCACGTTCGTGGCGTTCGGGTGGTTGCTGGTGTCCGGCCTGGGGGCGGGGGTGAGTCCCGTGGCGCGGGTGGTGACCGGGGTGTTGCTGCTGGTGCCGCTGGCCGGGGTGCTGGTGCTGCTCGTGCGGGCCAGGCCGCCGCGGGCCGGGTGGCTGGTGGCGGTCGCCACGCTGTTCTTCGGGCTGGGGGCGGCGCTGCTCATGTTTCCGCTGTTCGGCCCGCCCGGCCTGCTCTCCGTTCTCGCCGTCGACGTGGACATGGTCCTGCTGGGGGTGGCCATCGCGATGTCCAGCGCGTTCCAGGCGGGTGAGGCGCTCTGGCGTGACATGCTGCGGTCTCTGCTGGGGGCGGTGGTCGTGGCCGTGGCGTCCGGTGGTCAGGTCGCCCTGGCCGTCATGCTCGGCGCGCCCACGCCCGCTCTCTCGGCGCTGCTGTTCGGTGTGATCGCGGTGGCCGTCGCGGTGCAGACGCTGGCCGGTCCGGTGCATCGGGTGCTGGATCGGATCGCCTTTCCGGGTGACCCGGGGATTCGCCGTGAGCGGGCCGAGTTGCGCGAGACGTCCGAGGCGCTGCCGCGTCGTGAACAGGGTCCGCCGCCGCTGGAGGAGGCCGAGTTCGTCCGGCTGACGCGGCGTGCCCTGGCCGGTTACGGCGATCTGGGCAAGCTCGCCAGCAGTCCGCTCGCGAATCTGCCGGTGATCGAGGCGCGGATCACCGGTGACATTCCTCTGGAGCGGGCGGCCGAGCTGAAGCGTCTGCTGCTGGAGAGTATTCAGCGGCTCAAGCCTCGTGACGGCGAGTTCGGTACCAGTGAGGAGTGGCGGTTTTACAACGTGTTGTTCTTCCCGTATGTCCGGGGGTTGCGCCCCTATCGGCGTGGGGCCGGTCGTGATGGGCTCACCGCTGTCGAGCGGCAGGCGTTTGACTGGTTCGTCCGCGAGGTTCCCGAACGTACGCTCTACAACTGGCAGAACGCGGCGGCCAAACTCGTCGCGGATGATCTTCGTCGGGAGAACTGGCAGTGAATGGCAGTGCCGTGTCTGCAGATGGCAGTGGGTGAGGCGGTGTGCTGAGCGGGTCGGAACCCGACACCCTCAGCGAAGGAGATCTCGATGACCACGACCACCCCCACCGCCCGCCGTACCCCCATGCTGACCCGCGTGCTGCGGGTGGACGCCCTTCTCACCGGAGGGTTCGGCCTTCTTCTGGCCGCCGCCGCGAGCCCGCTCGCCGATCTGTTCGCCCTGCCCGAGTCGCTGGTGCGCTGGGTGGGGATCGTGCTGCTGCCGATCGCCGCGTTCATCGCCTACCTGGTCACCCGTCCGGTCCCGCCTCGGGGAGGTGTCTGGGCGCTGATCGTCGTCAACGCGTTGTGGACCGTGGACAGTGTCCTGTTGCTGTTCACCGGCTGGGTGGCCCCCAACCCGCTGGGCGTCGCCTTCGTCCTCGCCCAGGCTGTGCTGGTCGGTGTCTTCGCCGAGCTCCAGTACGTCGCGTTGCGCCGGGCCTGACGCCGGGTCGTCGAGGTCCCGCCGTTCACACGATGCGGATGACGTGCTTGCCGCGTACGCCGCCGGCCTCCAGTGCCCGGTGGGCCTCGGCGACGCCGGAGAGGGGGTGGACCGTGTCGACGACCGGCCGGAGCGCCCCGCTCTCCACCAGCCGGGTCAGGTCGGCGAGGAGCCGGTGGGTGGGGTTGCCGCTGAAGAACCGTACGCGTCGCGGGCCGTACACGGTGGAGGCGAGGACGTACGACAGTGACGAGAGGATGTGCCCGGTGTCGAAGGTGATCGAGACCATGCGTCCTCCCGGTGCCAGGAGGCGGCGGTAGGCGGCGAGTTCGGTGCCGTTCGCGGTGTCGAGGACGACGTCGAAGGGGCCGAGGTCGGCCGGGCCGGTGGTGGTGTAGTCGAAGACCTCGTCGGCGCCGAGGTCCCGGACGAAGCCGAGGTTCCTCGTCCCGGCGAGCGCGGTGACGTGTGCGCCGTACGCCCGGCCGAGCTGGACGGCGACGCTGCCGACCCCGCCGCTCGCGCCCCGGACGAGCAGTCGCTCACCTGGCCTGAGGCGGGCCTTGTCCCGTAGGGCGGTGATCGATGTCGTGCCCCCGGCGAGCAGGGAGACGGCCTGGACGGGGTTGAGTCCCGCCGGGGCGAGGGCCAGTTGCCGGGGGCGGACGGCCACGAACTCGGCGGCGCTCCCGAAGGATGCCCGGGGCAGTACCCCCCATACCCGGTCGCCCGCCGAGAGGCCGGGCGTGGGGGAGCCCAGGGCGGCGACCTCGCCGGTGAAGTCGATCCCGGTGCCCTTCGGGAAGCTCCGCCCCGTGATCAGGCGTACCTTTCCGGCCCGGCCCAGGAGCTCGCCGCCGTTCACGCTGGCGGCGTGCACGCGTACCAGCACCTTGCCCGGTCCCGCGACCGGCTTCGGCAACGTGCCCTCGTACAGCACTTCCGGGGGCCCGTATCTGTCGTACCGGGCCGCGCGCATCTCGCTCACTGTTTTGGTCATCCCATCTGTCCGGTCACCGTCGATCGGGCGAGGTCGCGGGTGATCTCCGTACGCCCGGGGAAGCAGGCGGTGGTTTCCATGTACGGCCAGGTTAACCGCCTAAACGGAGAGGCCGTTCCGTTTGGGATAATGTGAGAAACATGTCCATTGATTCCTCTCGGATACCGCGTCCCGCCGACACCTCCGGGCTCCGCGTGGACGCGCTGCACAATCGCAACCGCATCCTCGCGGCCGCCCGGGAGGCGTTCGCCGCGCACGGGCTCGGTGTGCCGATGGCCGCCGTCGCCCGCCGCGCCGGTGTCGGGATGGCCACGCTCTACCGGCGTTTCCCCACGCGGGAGTCGCTGATCACGGAGGTGTTCGCCGACCAGCTGGCGACGTGCGTGTCGGTCGTCGACGACGCCCTCGCCGACCCCGACCCGTGGCGCGGATTCCGTACGGTCATCGAGAAGGTGTGCGCGATGCAGGCCGTCGACCGGGGCTTCACCGCGGCGTTCCTGACGGCCTTTCCCGACGCGGTCGACCACGAACGGGAACGCGTCCGCGCCGAGCGCGGCTTCGCCGAGCTGATCCGGCGGGCCAAGGAGTCCGGACGCCTGCGTGCCGACTTCGACCAGGCGGACCTCACGCTGCTGCTCATGGCCAACGGGGGCGTCGTCGCCGAGTCCGCCGAGGTCGCCCTCGTGGCGTCCCGCAGACTGGTGGCGTACCTGCTCCAGTCCTTCCAGGCCGAGCGGGCCGTCGCTCCGCTGCCCCCGGCGCCCCCGTTCGGGCTGCGTGACATCTCCGGCCTCGCACCGGCGCGCTCCACCGGGTAGGCGCGGCCCCCTGCCCCGGTGGCTTCGCGATCATCCGAAGACGCGGTCCCGCAGCGCCGGGAAGGTGTTGAACAGCCGCAGTGTCGTCCTGGACGCCGCGAACGCCAGCGGGTTCGCGATCACCGACTGGTTCAGCGCCTGCACGGAGGCCTTCACCGCCGCGAACCCGTATTCGCGCATCTGCCGCTCGTAGTCGGCTATCGCGGCGGTGAGGGCGGAGGCGTCCCCGTTACGGGCGGCGCGTTCGAACACGGTGACGTCCACGCCGGCCCGGTGCAGCCCTTGGGCCAGGCACAGGCCGCCGATACCGCCACCGGCGATGAGGACACGAAACATGGTGATCTCCGTTCTTCGGGATTGCCGCACCGGCCGCGAGGAGCGGCGACCGGGTTCGGGGGGACGCGCTGCGGCGCGACCTCGGACGCCAGCTCGGCAGCCGGTTCAGCTCGGCCGTCGTGCTGTTCCACACGGCGGCGGCCGAGCGCGTCGGCCTCAACGTGACCGATTACAAGTGCGCCGAGATCCTGCTGCGCTCGGGCCCCACCCCCCCGGGCCGGCTCGCCGAGCTCACCGGCATGTCGTCGGCCGCGACCGCCCAGGTGCTCAACCGGCTGGAGAAGGCCGGTCTCGTACGCCGCGAGCCGGACACGACCGACCGGCGCCGCACGATCGTGCGCCCGGTCGAGGACGGTGTGCCGCAGCGGGAGCTGGGGCGGATCTTCGCCGGTTTCGGCGCGCGCGTCTCGGCGATCGTCGACGGTTACGACGACGAGCAACTGCGCACCCTGCTGGACTTCGTCAGCAGGACCGCCGGGATCCTTGAGGAGGAGACGATCAACCTGCGGCACGGCGACGGCGCCACGTCCTCCGCCGGTACGTCACCGTGACCGGCGGCGGGTCCGGCTGCCGAAACACCTGTTGACAGCGTGGTTCGGGAAGATCAGCCTTGTGGCGTGAATTCCGAGAGCGCGACCTTTCCGCGAACCGATCGTGAGCAGCACCACGCCCCCGTCCCGACGTCACCGGCCGGGCCGGAAGCGACGGCGAACGAGATGTCGCGGCGTACGGTCGTGGTGGAGTTCGCGGGTGCCCGGGGTGGGGTGGCCCCGCTCACCTGGGGGCAGGCGTCGATCTGGCGGCTGACCACCTGGCGGGGTGACGATGATCCCTATTTCAACATGCCCTGGGTGTTGCCGGTGTACGGCAGGCGTGATCTTGATGGGGTGCTGGGTGCGGTGCGGCGGTTGTTCGAGCGGCATGAGTCGTTGCGGACGAATTTCCGGCCGGGTGCGGGGGGCATGGTGCAGCACGTGGCGCGTTCGGGGCGGTTGACGGTCGAGGTCGTGGAAGCGGGTGGGCGGGGGCCGATGGCGTTCGCCCGGGAGGTGGCGGTGGGGCTGGCGGCCGCGGTGTTCGATTACGCGGGTGAGGTGCCGGTGCGGTGTGCGGTGGTGTTGGTGGGGGGTCGGCCGAGGGCGGTGGCGTTCGGGGTGTCGCATCTGGCGGCCGATGGGGGGGCGCTGGATCTTCTGGCGGCTGACTGGCGTGCCCTGCTGGCGGGGACCGAGGGCCCTGATCCGGTGTGGCAGCCGATGGATCAGGCCGTGTTCGAGAGGGAGGGGGAAGGGGTTGAGCGGGGGGAGCGGGCGTTTCGGCACTGGCGGGGCGTGCTGGAGGAGGCGCCGCGGTCGATGTTCGACTACCCGCCTTGCCTGGCTGAGGAGCCGAGGTTCATCCGGATCAGGATGGAGTCGGTCGCTTTAGGGCTCGCGGCGGAGGTGTTGGCGGCGCGGTGGAGGGTGAGTTCGGCGAGTGTGCTGACCACGGCGGGTGCGGTGTTGTTGTCGGTGTTGACGGGGCATCGGCGGGTGGTGATGCAGCTGATCGCGGCCAATCGCCACGATCGGCGGATCGGGGGGCTGGTGGGCCCGGCCGCGCAGGACGGGATCTTCATGCTGGAGTTACCCGAGGGGACGTTGGCCGAGGTCACCCGTCTGGGACACCGTCAGGCGCTGACCGCCTACCGCCACGCGCTCTACGAGCCGCTGAGGCTGATGGCGATGCGCGAGGAGCTTGGCCGCGAGCGGGGCGGGCCCATCGACCTGTCGGCCTACTTCAACGACACGCGGGGTGGCGGCGACTGGCCCGACCTGCCCGCGGTGGAGCCCCCGGGGGATCCCGCCGCGATCGCCGCCCTCGTCGAGCGGACCACGTTCTCCCCGGCCGGAGCCTGGGAGCACGTGGACGCCACCACCGTCCAGTTCATCACCGGCCAGGCCAGGGACGCCTGCGAACTCCACCTGCTGGCCGACACCGCCTACCTGCCCCGGCCCACGGTCCACGCGCTGCTAAGGGGGATGGAGACCCTGCTGGTACGCGCCGTGGCCGAGGAGGTCCCCCTCGACACGGTCGCCGAGCTGTGTGGCATCACCCCGGTCGAACGTCCTCCCAGTTGGGAACGTTCCCGGCCCGGCGGGTGAGCCGAGGGTCCCTCCGAGCCTGAGGGGCCGGGTTTCGCGTCTCGGGGGGACCTACGGCCCCTCGTCACGCGGAGGTCTCCCTGAGGTCGAGCACGAACGCGAACGGGTCGGGGTATCCGGCCCAGACATCGGACCCGGCCAGCGTTTCTGCCTCGGTGAGCAGGCAGGAGTCCAGCAGCCGGTGGATGCGGTCGCGGTCCAGGTCGGGGCCGGTGAAGACGAGGTGCTGGACGCGGTCGCCCAGCGGGGCGGACCAGTCGAGGGTGGCCGCCATGCGCCGGGCGGGGCTCTCCATCTCCCAGGCGGCCTCGGGCAGGGTGACCAGCCAGGGCCCGGCGTCCTCGACGCTGACGACGCCCGCCACGGCGTCCCAGGCGAGCAGGCGCTCGTGCCGGGTGGCCAGCCAGAACCGGCCGCGGCTGCGGACGGTCTCGGTGACCAGCTCGTCGACGGCGTCGAACAGCCGCTGCGGGTGCAGGGGGCGCAGCCGGTGCCAGACCACGGTGGAGATCTCGCCAGTCCGCGCGTCGCAGGGCAGCTGGGCGGTCGCCGGGTCGACGCGGGCCCCGAGCATCTCCACGTCGATCCCCGCGCCGGTGAGCGGCGGCAGGGCCAGGCCGGTCACGTCGGCCGGTGTCGTGGGGGCGAGGTGACCGAGCACGGCCAGGGCGAGCTCGACGTCCTCCTCGTCCTCACCGGACACGACGATGCGGGTGGCGTACTCGATCTGGCGGACGAGCACCTCGGCCAGGTGGCGCGCGTCGCCGGCCGCCGCGTGTTTGCCGTGGACGGCCAGGGTCTCGCCGCAGCAGATGTCCTCGGTCGCGCGTGCCGCGTCCAGCGCGGTCAGCACGCCGGTCAGCCGCAGGACGCCCGCCGTGTCCTCGTGCCAGGCGATGGCCTCGGCGACGGTCCTGGGCTCGACCGAGTCCCACGGCTCCACGATGAGCAGCGGCGCCGAGCCCGCCCGCGCGAGGAGCTCGGGGACGAGGTCCTCGCGCACGGTGCAGGTGACGCAGCCGTGCGCGAGCCGTATCTCCCGCAGATCCAGCGTCCCCGACGCGTCGCGCACGACGCGTTCCACGCGTCCGGTGCTCACCTGCCGCAGGTCGTGGTGGATCGCCACCGATCCGGGGTGCTCGGCGAGCAGGCGGTCCACCAGGGCCGAGCGCGGTTCGGGATGCAGTCCCGAGACGATGACGACGGGGACGGACATGACAGCTCCTTTCGTGGGCGGGTGGGGGCCGGTCTTCAGGGGGTGAGGAGGCCGCGCCGGTAGGCGGGGACGAGCCGGTTCGGCACCAGCAGCGGGCGCCCGTCGACGGTGATCGGGACGAGGCCGGGTGCGGTGGCCTTCCACCGCGAGCGGCGGTGACGGGTGTTGCTCCGGGAGGTCTTGCGCTTGGGGACCGCCATGTCGTGGTGCTCCTACCAGCTGGAGGTGGTGACGCCGGGCAGTTCGCCGCGGTGGGCCAGTTCGCGGAAGCGGATCCGGGAGAGCCCGAACCTGCGCAGGTGGCCGCGCGGGCGGCCGTCGGTGACGTCGCGGTTGCGCACCCGGGTCGCGCTGGCGTCGCGCGGCTGGCGGCTCAGCTCGCGGACGGCCTGGGCCCGCTCGCCGGGGGAGCCGGTGCGGATCGTCTCCTTGAGCTCGGCCCGGCGTCGCGCGTAGCGGATGACGGTGAGCCTGCGCCGCTCGTTGGCCGCGATCTTGCTTTTCTTCGCCATCAGATCCGTTCCCCCCGGGCGCGGATGCGGGCCACGGCGGCCTCGATGCCGATCTTGTCGATCGTCTTGACGGCTCTGGCGCTGAGCGTCAGCCGGACGAACCGGTTCTCGGCGGGCAGCCAGTAGCGCCGGGACTGGATGTTGGGGTCCCATCGGCGGCGGGTGCGCCGGTGGGAGTGGGAGACGTTGTTGCCGAACACCGGGCCGGTGCCGGTGAGCTGACAGTGGGCGGACATGCGCTCTCCTTCGGGGAGCGGGGGTACGAGTGATGCAATGATAGCGATAATCGTTTTCATTTGCGAAGGCGGGGACCACCGCGGCCGGAAAACCAGTTGTCATCGGCGCCGTTCCCCTGCAAGATCAGGTCCTCATGAGCCGCCCTGTCATTTCCGAGATCCCGACCGGCCCCGTCCCCGTCCCCGACGTCGTCACAGCGCTCGCCGCCGGTGACACCATCACCCCTGTGTGGCGCAACGAGCTGGGCGGCCTGACGTTCCGCCTCGAAGACGGGCGCGGCGGCACCAGATACGCCAAATGGGTCGCCACCGGCACCCCGGAGATCGACCTCCCTGCGGAGGCGGAGCGCCTGGTCTGGGCGCGGCAGTGGGTGACCGTCCCGCGGGTCATCGAGCACGGTACGGACGCCGACGGCGCGTGGCTGGTCACGGAGGAGGTCCCCGGCCTCTCGGCGGAGGATTCCCGGTGGAGCGCCGACCCGGCGACCGCGGCGGCGGCGATCGGTCAGGGGCTGCGCCTGCTCCACGACGCCCTGCCCGTCGACCTGTGCCCGTACGACTGGAGTGTCGAGCGGCGGCTCGCGCGTGCCGACGAGCGCATCGCCGACGGCGAGGGACCGGCCGACTGGTCCCCCGAGCACCGGCACCTGCGACTCGCGGAGGCGAGGGCGCGCATCGGCGAGCCGCCCGCCGTCGACCGCCTCGTCGTCTGCCACGGGGACGCGTGCGCCCCCAACACCCTGGTGCACGACGACGGCACGTTCGCCGCGCACGTCGACCTGGGGTCCCTCGGGGTGGCCGACCGGTGGGCGGACCTCGCGGTCGCGGCGTGGAGCACGGAGTGGAACTACGGCCCCGGCTACGACGGCGTCGTGTACGACGCGTACGGCATCGCCCCGGATCCGGAGCGCATCGCCTACTACCGCCTGCTCTGGGACCTGGCGTAACCGTCCGCCCTCCCGGCCGGGCCCGAAGGGGAGTTTTCCCAGGAAAAGGGCGGACTCTCACGGGTCGAGGACGGCCTTGCCGGAGACGCGGCGGGCGAGCAACGCCTCGGCCGCTTCCGAGGCCCTGTCCCACGGGCCTCGGAAGCCGATCTGCGTGTCCAGCTCTGCCCTTCGCGGCGACTCCACGAGGTGGGCCAGGCCGTCGCCGAGCGGGGTGGAGAGGTTGAAGGTCTCCAGGCGGCCCCGGTCGACACGGGTGCGCGCCTCCTTGAGGTCGATCAGCGTCGGCTCGCGCGAGGCCATGCCGATCGCCTGGACGACGCCGCCGTCCTCCAGTACGGGTTGCCGGGCGGGTTCGCCCCCCACAGATCGTCCGCGAGCCGGTCGGCCGACACCGGGCGGCCCTCGTGGACCAGCAGGTCGGCGAGGAGCGCGCGGACCTTCGGCCCGGGGATCCGCACGGGGCGCCCGTCGGCGCCCCACACGGAAAGTGGGCCCGGGACTCCGAACCTCACCGGGTCACGCTACCTCCGGCCGCCCCCCGGCCGATCGCGTACGGTCCCGGCGGGCCGCTCAGCCGGACGGCGGCTCGAATCCGCCGGTCAGGACGGGACGTTTGGGGAGGACCCCGTCGCCCGAGGAACGGCCCGTCAGGCGGCGGTGCAGCCAGGGGGCGAGGTGCGCCGAGGCCCAGCGGAGGTCGGCGAGCGGCGCCCGCCTGCTCCCCGGACGGCTGGGAGGGGGCGGGGGAGGGGTGGCGGCGCGGCCGAGCACGGCCAGGACCTGGTCGGCGACCCGGCGGTGGCCCAGCGGGCTGAGATGCAGGCGATCGGTGCTCCACAGTTCGTGGTCGTCGAACGCCCGGTCGCCGAACAGGTCGACCAGGTAGGCCCCGTGCCGCTCGGCCACCTCCGTGACCAGGTCGTTCATCGCGACGATGCGGGGCCGCAGCAGCCGGGGCAGCGGGAGCCTGACGCTCATGTCGGGGAAGCGGAAGAGCAGCACGTCCGCGCCCGACGCGCGCAGCCGGGCGACCATCCGGTCGAAGCGGTCGCGCATCACGGTCATGTCGAAGCCGCGCCACAGCGCGTCGTTGCCGCCCGCGGCGACGCTGACGAGTGACGGGCCCATCGCGATCGCCGCCTCGACCTGCCGGGTGACGACGTCGTCGAACCTGCGCCCCCGTACGGCCAGGTTCGCATAGCCGAAACCCGGTGAGCCAAAGCCCTGCGGGCCGGAGCCCGGTGAATCAGAGCCCTGTGTACCGGAGCCTCGTGGATCGAGGTCCGCTGTCATGAGGTTCGCTGCCACGAGGTCCGCCCATCCGCGGAACGTGCCGTCGGGAAGCGGGTCGCCGACCCCCTCGGTGAAGCTGTCGCCGAGCGCGACGAAGCCCGTCACGGCGTCCACCGGGGGTCACGTCCGAGGTGGGCAGCCAGCCGCTGGTAGACCGGCGCGTCGCCGGGGATCTCGACCGGGTGGCCGAACACCTGCCCCGGCCCACGGCTCAGCGGCATGGAGAGCACCATCTCCAGCGCGGCCTCGGCCAGGTCCGGGGCCAGGTCGCCGGGCATCCCGAGGGCGCGGGCCACGTCCCAGCCGTGTACGACGCCGTCGACGAAGTGCATGGAGACGGCGAACACGCCGGGCAGGACGCCGAACTCGCGTACCTCCACCCGCCGGTCGAGCAGGCCCTCCGCGGCGAACGCCTCGTTCACCAGGGTGACGGACCGCCGGAAGTCCTCGGAGGGGTCCGCGCCGAGCACGCCGCCGTCCCACCCGGAGCGGCCGGGAGAGGCGCCGCCCGCGGCGGCGGCGAAACCGAGATTCTCCGAGACCTGGTGGCGGATCAGCCCGTACAGGGTCCAGTCGGCGCACGGCGTGGGCCGCCTGAGGTCGGCGGGGGTGACGGCGGAGATGACCTTCCCCAGGGCGTCGCTCGCCCGCCGGTCGAGTTCGAGAATGTCCATGCGGCCCACCCTAGGAGCGGGAGCGGCCCTGTCCCAGGGCCAGAAACGGCCGAACCGATTGGGCCACTCTAGACTTGCTCCCGTGCATGTGAGCCTGGAGGGACGCACCGACCTGGCGGGTCAGATCTACCAGCAGATCCGCGCCGCCATCCTCGACGGGCGGCTGCGGCACGGTGAGCCGCTGCCCGCCACCCGCGAGCTGGCGAGGGATCTCCTGGTCTCACGAAACACCGTGAGCGCCGCCTACGACCGGCTGGCCGCCGAGGGCTTCGTCGAGGGCCGGGTCGGCGTCGGCACCTTCGTCCGCGCCGACGCCCTGCCGCCCGCGAGCCCCCGGACCGGCCGAGGCCGGCTCCGGCCGCGCGCCGTCTGGCAGGGGATCCCCGTGCCGCGCGGCCTGGACCGGCGGCCCCGCTACGACTTCCGCCCCGGCCTGCCCGACGTCCGGATGTTCCCCTACGAGGCGTGGCGCCGGCTGGTCTCCCGGGAGCTGCGGAGCTCGGCCGTGGGCAGCGGCATGTACGGCGACCCGCTCGGCCACGCCGGGCTGCGCGCGGCCATCGCCAGGCACGTCGGCGTCTCCCGCGCGGTGCTCGCCGATCCCGGCGCCATCGTCGTCACCTCGGGCGCGCAGCAGGCGCTCGACCTGATCGGCCGGGTGCTGCTCGGCCCCGGTGACCGGGTGGCGGTCGAGGACCCCGGCTACCCGCCGCCGAGGCGGTTGTTCGAGTCGATGGGCCTGCGGGTCACGCCGGTCCCCGTCGACGGCGAGGGCCTGGTGGTGGACGCGCTGCCCGCCGACGCCCGCGCGGTCTACGTCACCCCCTCCCACCAGTTCCCGCTGGGCATGCCGATGTCGCTGGCCCGTCGGATGGCGCTGCTGGCCTGGGCCGAGGAGCGCGGGGCCGCCGTGATCGAGGACGACTACGACAGCGAGTTCAGGTACGGCGGGCGGCCCATCGAGCCGCTGCAGAACCTGGACAGGTCCGGGCGGGTGCTCTACGTCGGCTCGTTCTCCAAGGTCATGCTGCCGACGTTGCGGCTCGGCTTCCTCGTCGCGCCGCCCGCGCTGCTGCCCGCCCTCGGCGCGGCCAAGTACGTCACCGACTGGCACACCCCGCTCCCCGGCCAGGCGGCGCTGGCCGGTTTCATCGACGAGGGGCTGCTGGCCCGGCACGTCCGCAGGATGCGGACCGAGTACGAGGCCCGCCACCGGCGCGTCGTCCAGCGCCTGGCCGGTCCGCTGGACCTGGTCGCCTCCGCCGCCGGGCTGCACACCAGCGGTTTCCTGCCGCCCGGCTCGCCCGACGTCGCCCGCCGGGCCCGCGACGCCGGGATCGGCCTGATGGCCCTGTCGGACTTCGCGGTACGCCCGTCCCGTCCCGGCCTGGTCGTCGGCTACGGCGCCATCTCCCTCGACCGGATCGACGACGGGCTCACCCGGCTTCTGTCGGTCATGGGCGCCGGGGAGGCGTGAGGCCGCGTGACCAAAGCCGGTGTCGTCCCGCGCCGTTCCAGATGTAGATCTTTCCCTCCGGGCGGATCGTCACGGCGTCGTACGCGGTTGGGCGGTGCCGGGCGCGGAATGATGGTCGGTGAGTTTCGCCGGACCGTCGACGGGAGCCATGGATGCGAATCGGTGTTGTCTTTCCCCAGACCGAGATCGGCGCGGACGCGGGCGCGGTGCGCGCCTACGCGCAGGGGGCCGAGGAGCTGGGGTTTCGGCACCTGGTGGCCTACGACCATGTCGTCGGCGCCGACCCGGAGGTCCACCGGGGCTGGAAGGGCTTCTACGACGTGGAGTCCACGTTCCACGAGCCGATGGTCCTGTTCGGGTATCTCGCCGCGCTGACCTCGCTGGAGCTGGTCACCGCGATCGTCATCCTGCCCCAGCGGCAGACGGTCCTGGTGGCCAAGCAGGCGGCGGAGGTCGACCTGCTCAGCGGCGGGCGGCTGCGGCTGGGCGTGGGGCTGGGGTGGAACCAGGTCGAGTACGAGGCGCTCGGCCAGGACTTCGGCACCCGGGGCAGGCGCGTCGGGGAGCAGGTGGAGCTGATGCGCCGGTTGTGGACCGAGCGGTCGGTCACCTTCGAGGGCGTCTACGACCGGGTGACGGGGGCCGGGCTCGCGCCGCTGCCGGTGCAGCGGCCGATCCCCGTCTGGTTCGGCGCCCAGTCGCCCCCGGCCTACCGGCGTATCGGGCGGCTGGCCGACGGCTGGTTCCCGCAGGTGCTCCCCGGCCCGCAGCTGGACGAGGCCAGGGCGATCATCGAGGAGGCCGCCGTACAGGCGGGACGCGACCCCTCCGCGCTCGGCATGGAAGGCCGGGTGAGCTGGACGGGCGACGCGGAGGGTATGGCCGACCTGGCCCGCCGGTGGCGGCAGGCCGGTGCCACCCACCTCGCGGTCAACACCATGAAGGCGGGGCTGGGCTCGGTCGACGAACACCTGGGCGCGCTGGAGCGCGCGGCCGAGGCGCTCGAACCACGGAAAGACTAGCCAGCTCCCCTGCCAGCCCTCTCAGCGCGGAGAGATCCCGCCGAGTTTCAGCGCGGTGGGATCCTGCCGAGACCGGCGACGACCTCGAACGCGTGCTCGGGGAACGGGTCGCCGTCGGCGGGGCGCCAGTCCGCCGCCAGGACGATCCCGGGTTCGAGGAGCTCGAACCCCTCGAACAGTTCGCCGACCTCGCGCATGGTGCGAAGCTGCACCGGGTTGCGGGTCTGCCCGTACACCGCCAGCCCGGCGGACGCCTCGTCCTCCGGCATCGTGTCGGAGCAGGCGTGGGTCAGCCCCAGGTAGCTGCCCGGCGCGAGGGCGTCACGCAGCCGGGCCATGAGGTCGCGCGCGGTGTCCCCGTCGCCTCCGTCGCCGACGAAGTGCCATACCGCGACCGTGAACACGCCGATCGGCCTGGTGAAGTCGAGCGTGGCCCGTACCCGGGGGTGGTCGAGGATCTCCTGCGGGCGGCGCAGGTCCCCGTGGACCGTCAGCACGCCGGAGTGGTCCACCGTCGACTGGTTGTGGGTGACGACCGTCAGGTCGTTGTCGACGTACACGACGCGGGAGTCCGGGTGGATCCCCCGCACGACCTGGTGGAGGTTCGGGGGCGTGGGCAGGCCGCAGCCGATGTCCAGGAACTGGTGGATACCGGCCTCCGCCATCGCCCTGGCGGAGCGCAGCAGGAACCCTCGGTTGGCCCGGCAGGCGTCGGGGACCGTCGGGAACTGGGCCACCAGCATCTTGACGGCCTCCCGGTCCGCCGCGAAGTTCTCCTCGCCGCCGAGCATGACGTCGTACATACGGGCCGCGCTCGCCTGCGACGCGTCACTGGGATGGGTCACTGGATACCTTCCTGCGGGGGTGTGCCGTCGTCCATTACGTGAATGCGGTCACAGATCCTCATGAGGAGCGCCGTCGTGTCGCCGCGCTCGCAGGCCGCGATCGAGAGCCGGTCGAACGTGATGGCGTGCTCCTCCCGCAGCGGCCGTTCGGCGACCTCGTCCCTCTCGCCGTGCACGGCGATCATCTGAGGGCGGCTGTGACCGCCGCGAAAGATCGTGAAAGGCCCGTATCCGGGCATGAACTGTGAGCCCATCGGGTTCACCTGGATGCTGACGCCCTTCATCTGGGCGGAGGCGGTCAGCGCGATGAGCTGGCGGATGTGCGCGTCGACCCCCGCGATCGGCCGCCACAGCACCGGCTCCTCGATCACGGCCCACAGCACGGGCCGGTCGTCCCCGGCGAGCACCTTCTGGCGGCGCAATAGCTGCTCCACACTTCTCTCGACGTGCAGGGGCGGGGCCGGGTAGCGGCTCATCCGGTAGGCCGCCGCCGCGTACTCCGGGGTCTGCAGGAGCGGCGGGATGACGAACGGCTGGTAGGTGCGGATGAGGTCGGCGGTCTGTTCCAGGCGCATCACCACCGCCGCGTCCAGCGGGAGTTCCTTGCTGTCCCACCAGCCCGGCTTGCGCTCGCCGAACGCCACCGACAGCAGCATCTCCTGCTGGTACGGGTCGGTGACCCCGTACAGGGTGAAGAGGTCGCGCAGGTCGTCCCTGCGGAAGCCCCGCTGCCCGGTCTCCATCCGGCTGATCTTCGACTCGCTGGCGCGGATGGCCTTGCCGGCCTCGGCGGCGGTCAGGTTGCACTGCAGCCGCAGCTGCCGGAGCCGGGCGCCGACGATCTGGCGCGCTATGTCGCCGGCCTCCGCCTGAGCGTTCACGTCCCCCCCGAGCATCTCCCGGGCATCTCCGCCTGCCGGACCATCCGTGGGATCCGCGCCCGTCCTCGACTTGCCATGGCAAGATCACCTAGAAAGTAAAATTGAGGCTATTGCTTATTTTCTTCCACTGTCTAGGGAATGCGGATAGCGGCCCGTGAAATTTCAAGATCACAAAACTTGCGGGAGGTCCGGCCGGTCAAGGCCCGCCCCGCGCCCCCCGGGCGGACCGGTGCGCCGGCCGTGTCCGCGAGGGCGTCGGCCGGATGCCCACCTCGGGCCGCCTCCCCGGAGGTGCGGGCCGCTACCGCCTCCTCGCCGCCCTGGCGCGGGCGCGCACGATGGAACGCGCCGTCAGCAGGGCGGCGACGAGGACGAGCTGACCGCCCAGGACGATGCGGTTGACGTCCACCACGGGGTGCCAGCGGACCTCGGAGTCCTTGACGACGAACACCCCGGTAGCGGTGACGCCGAAGCCGAGCCCGCCTCCCGTCCCCTCCGAGGGGCGGTCGCCCTCCTGCTTTCCGGCGCCGCCACCGCCGCCACCGACGACCCTGGCCACGGGGATGATCGTCATGCCGTCCCGGACGATGGGCTCGCCGAAGACCCGCCTGATCGAGACGGCGTCCTTCGCCTGTTCGAGCATTTCCATGATCTTCAACGCGGCTGTCCTTCCGGTGGGCGCTGTCCCTTCCATGATCGTGCGGGACGCGGTGCCGGGAAAGGGCCGCCTCCGTTCGGAAAGCACGGACGGCGGGTCCTTCCTGCGGGCCGCCCGCGACGACCGCTCCCTCGTTTGACCTTCGCGGACGGGGTAAGGGAGACGTCGCCGCAGCTCAGGCGATCGAGGGGGCGAAATGACCACATTCGGATATTTCCTGTCGAGCGAGGAACACGGCCCGGCGGAACTCGTACGGCAGGCCAAACTCGCCGAGCGGGCGGGCTTCGAGGGCCTGTGGATATCCGACCACTTCCATCCGTGGCTGGACGCGCAGGGCCAGAGCCCGTTCGTCTGGTCGGTGATCGGGGCGGTGGCCGAGGCGACCTCGCTGCCCATCACCACCGCCGTCACCTGCCCGCTGGTCCGCACCCACCCGGCGATCATCGCGCAGGCCGCCGCCACCAGCGCGGCGCTGTCCGGTGGCCGGTTCCGGCTCGGCGTCGGCACCGGTGAGGCGCTCAACGAGCACATCGTCGACTCGCGCTGGCCCCCGGCCTCCGAGCGGCTGGAGATGCTCGAAGAGGCGGTCGAGCTCATGCGGAAGCTGTGGAGCGGGAAGCTGGTGACCCACCGGGGAGAGCACTACCGCGTCGACACCGCCCGCCTCTACACCCTTCCCGACGAGCCGCCGCCCGTCTACATGTCCGCCTTCGGGGACAAGGCCGTGCGGCTGGCCGGGCGCATCGCCGACGGCTACATCTGCACCGCCCCGGACGCCGAGCTGGTGGAGAAATTCCACAAGTCCGGCGGCGCGGGCAAGCCCTCCCAGGGCGGCCTGAAGGTCTGTTACGCCGCCGACGAGGACACCGGCCGCAGGACCGCGCACCGGATCTGGCCGACCCAGGGCATCAAGGGCGAGGCTTCGCAGCTGCTGCCGCTGCCCCGCCACTTCGAGGAACTCGCCGAGATGGTCACCGAGGACGAGATCGCCGCTCCCTGCGGCCCCGATCCCGAGGTGCACGTCAAGGCGATCAAGGAGTACACGGACGCGGGCTTCGACGAGGTCTACGTCAGCCAGATCGGCCAGGAGCAGGACGCCTTCTTCGACTTCTACGCCAAAGAGGTCCTGCCCCGCCTGCGCTGACATTTCCCCGCGTGGCCACCCACCGGCCGCCTCCGGACCGGGCGCCGCACGGTTACGAGATCTTCCAGAGGTCCTCCTCACCCCTTGAACCACCGCATATGTCGTAAAAAGGAGAAAAATGGACGCGATCGTTCTGCTGAAGGACGACCACAAGACCGTCGAGAAGCTGTTCAAGGAGTTCGAGGGCGCGGGGGAGCGGGCGTACAAGAAGAAGCGGGACCTCGTCGACCAGATCATCGAGGAGCTCACCGCCCACGCCCACATCGAGGAGCAGATCTTCTACCCGGCCGCCCGCGAGAGCGTGCCCGAGACCTCCGGCCACGTTCTGGAGAGCGTCGAGGAGCACCACGTGGTGGTCTGGATGCTCTCCGAGCTGGTCGGGCTCGACCCCCAGGACGAGCGGTTCGACGCCAAGGTCACGGTGCTGATCGAGAACGTCCGTCACCACGTCAAGGAGGAGGAAGAGGAGTGGTTCCCGAAGGTGCGGGAGGCCATGGGGCGCAAGAGGCTCCAGGAGATCGGTGAGGAGATGGAGAAGGCCAGGGCCGGGGCGCCCAGGGACCCGCTCGCCCTGAGCAGCGCCCGCGCCTGACCTTCGCCGCCCTCGTACGATCCGCTCGTGCGGCATCCGCTCGTGCGGCATCCGCTCGTACGGCGCCCGGGAGGACGCGGCGCTCCGGAGACAGGGTTCTCGCACCGGCGTCGAAGGGCACCGGCGCCGAAGGGCCCCAGGGCTGAAGGGCACCGGGGCCGTCGCGGCCCCGGGAGCCCCGCGTACGCACAGGCCCCGGCCCCCCGAGAGGGGGACCGGGGCCCGCGTGTGCCGGGTCTGTCCCGCTGTCAGGGAAGCTGTTCGGTGACGAGGAACGCGACGCCGCCCCCCTCGTCGACGTCGGCGTCCAGCGACTTGTCGTCGAGCATGTCCACGACCTGGGGGTCGAGGAAGATGCGTGCCCCTTCCGACTCCACCACCTTGTCGGCGGACTCGGGGTGTTCCGCGATCGAGAGCACGAGCGATCCGGTGCCGTCGCTCTGGGACGAGATGCGAACCCCGGTCTCGGGGGAGTCCGTCACCTGCGAGCTGAGATCCCGGATTACCTGGGCTGCCGTGTCCGTCAATGTGAGCATTGCTACTCCTTGTCGGGATCGGGACTTGGATTCTTCGCCCTTGCCCGCTCTCAACCCGCCCAACCATCCCCCGGGGTTTTCCCGCCTGGGCGGCGGCCCGCCGATCACGCGGGAGGCGCGGCGGGCGAGGTGGTTCAGGACTTCCCGCCCAGCCGCTCGACGCGCTCGGCCGCCTTGCGCGCGGCGATCAGGACGGGGTCCCACACGGGGGCGAACGGGGGAGCGTACGACAGGTCGAGCCCCGTCATCTCCTCCACCGTCATCTCGTGCCAGAGGGCGACGGCCAGGGCGTCGATGCGCTTGGCCGCGCCCTCCTGGCCGACGATCTGGGCGCCCAGCAGGCGGCCCGTCCCCCGGTCGGCGATCATCTTGATCTTCATTTTGCGGGCGCCGGGGTAGTATCCGGCGCGCGTGGTGGACTCCACGATCTCGCCGACCGGCTCGAACCCGGCCTCCACCGCCTCCGCGGTCGTCAGGCCGGTGCGCGCCACCTCGTACTCGCAGATCTTGGAGACCGCGGTGCCCACGACGCCGGGGAAGGCGGCGTACCCGCCGCCGATGTTGATGCCCGCGACGCGTCCCTGCTTGTTGGCGTGGGTGCCGAGCGCGATCGCGACCGGCCGCCGGGAGACCCGGTGGAAGGTCTCGACGCAGTCCCCGGCGGCCCAGACGCCCTCCACCGGGGTCCGCATCCGCCGGTTGGTCACGATCCCCGAGGTCTCGCCGACCGGGATGCCCGCGGCCTCGGCCAGCGCGCTGTTCGGCCGGGTGCCGAGACCGAGGACGATCAGGTCCGCGGGCAGGGTCCCGCTCTCGGTGCGGGCCCCGCGAACCCGCCCCCCGGACTCCTCGAAGCACTCGATGCGCTCGCCGAGGCGCACCTCCACCCCCAGGTCGCGCAGGGCGTCGGCGACGAGGGCGCCCATGTCCGGGTCGAGCGTGCTCATCGGCTGCTCGGCGCCGTCGACGAGCGTGACCTCCAGGCCGCGCCGTACCATCGCCTCGGCCATCTCCAGGCCGATGTAGCCCGCGCCGACCACCAGCGCCCGGCGCGGCTTCTCCTCCAGGGCCTCCAGCAGCGCGACGCCGTCGTCCAGGGTCTGCACCCCGTACACCCCCTCGGCGTCGGCGCCGGGCAGGTCGGGCCGGGCGGGTACGGCGCCGGTGGCGATCACGAGCTGGTCGAACGGCTCCCGGCTCCGGCCGCCCCGGTCGTCGCGTACGGTCACCGCGCGCCGGTCCAGGTCGATCTCGACGACCTCGCCGCGCAGCCGCAGGTCGATGGCGAACTCGTCGCGGAAGACCTCCGGGCGCCTGCTGATCAGGGACTCCACGTCGGAGACCTCCCCGCCCACGAGATAGGGGATCCCGCAGGCCGAGTAGGAGGCGTGCGAGCCCTTCTCGAAGGCGACGATCCGCAGGTCATCGGGCTCACGCCTGCGCCGGGCCTGTGAGGCCGCGCTCATCCCCGCGGCGTCGCCGCCGATCACCACCAGTCGTTCCGTCATCGTCGCATCCCCCTGTGGATCGGATCGCCGATGGTACGGCTTCCTCCCCGGGACGCGCTCAAACGGCCCCGCCGCCACGCCGTACGCCTCCCCGGGACCGCGCACGGCCGGGCGCGCCGCCAGGCCGTACGTTTTCATGGGCCGCGCTCAACCCGCCGTGCCGCCAGGCCGTACGTTTCGGCAGGCCGTGTGCTTCCGGCGGTCCCCGGACCACCTCGAAGGGGGGTCCCCTAGACCACCTCGAAGTCGGCCATCATCGCCATGTCCTCGTGTTCGAGGTTGTGGCAGTGCATCATGTAGCGCCCGCGGAAGCCCTCGAAGCGCACCAGGACCTCCACCACCTCGTAGGGGCGGACGTCGACGGTGTCCTTCCAGCCGCCGTCCGTCGCCGCCGGGGCCCTGCCGTCGCGTGACAGCACCCGGAAGTGGGCCAGGTGCACGTGCACGGGGTGGTGGAAGTCACTGGTGAGGCGCCAGATCTCGGTGGTGCCGAGCCGGGGGCGGGCCAGCGGGCTGCCGGGCCGGAACGGCAGGCCGTTGATCGTCCAGGCGGCCTCGGGGCCCTGCCCGGTCCTGCGGAAGTCGAAGGACCGCGAGACGGCCGCCGGGGGCCTGACGAGCGGTTCGACCTCCGCCAGGCGCCCCGGCACCGCGCTGTCCTCCCGGACCCTGCGGGCGACGCGGAAGCGCATCACGTCGCGCGTGGGGCCGGTGCCGAGGGTGTTGACCATCGTCACCTCGGTGCCGACCGGGTAGGCGGAGAAGTCGACGACCACGTCGAACCGCTCGGCGGGGGCCATCGTGATCGCCTCGTGCGCGACGGGGGCGGCCAGCAGCCCGGCGTCGCTGCCGACCTGGACGAACCGGCCACCGGGGGTCAGCTCCAGCCGGTAGCGGCGGGCGTTGGAGGCGTTGAGCAGCCGCAGCCGGTAGCGGGTGGCCGAGACCTCGAGGACCGGCCAGGGGGCGCCGTTGACCAGGATCACGTCGCCCTCGACGCCCTCCATGTAGGCGGCCTCGACCCCGGCGCTCACCAGCAGGCTGGGATCGACTGCCGGGTAGCGGAACGAGCCGTCCTCCTCGAACGCGCGGTCGCAGATCATCAGCGGGACGTCCCGCTCGCCCCTGGGCAGCGGCAGCGCGTCGTCCTCGTCGTCACCGATGATCATGAATCCGGCCAGCCCCCGCCACACCTGCGGGCCGGTGAAGTCCATCCGGTGGTCGTGGTACCAGAGCGTGGCGGCCCGCTGGTCCAGCGGGTACGCGTAGTCCCTGGCCCCGCTGTGCAGCGTCCACTGTGACGGGTCCACGAGCATGCCGTGGTGGGAGTGGCCGCCGGGCGGGGGCCGGAAGCCCCGGCCCTCGGCCACCACCAGGTCGGTGGGGTAGCCGTCGGAGCCGGACGGGGTGACCCCGCCGTGCAGGTGCGTGGAGGTCGGCACGGGCAGCTCGTTGCGTACCCGGACCGTGACGGGGCTCGCGCGCCGCACCGCGAAGGTGGGGCCGGGGAACGTGCCGTCGAACCCCCACACCTCGGTCGTCGTCCCCGGGATGATCTCCACCTTCGCGGGACGCTGGACCACCTCGTAGTGTCCCGGCCGGACGGGACGGGCCACGGCGGGGATCGGCAGCGGGACGGTGAACGGCCGGGGCGGCGGCAGCGCGCTGGACAGGACCTGGCCTGCGGTCTCGGCCGACACGGAACCGCATCCGGCCGCGGCCAGGCCCGCCACGCCGAGCGCGCCGCCCAGGAAGAGCCTCCTGGAGATCACGCCGCCACCCCCCGCCACGTCCAGGCGGTCATCGACACCGCCATGCCGAAGATCACCATCGCCAGCGGGATGTGCGGGGCGACCAGGCGCTCCATGCCCAGCACGACCTGGGCGTTCACCAGTACCGCCTGCAGGAGGCTCACCCCCAGCGGCCACAGCGGGCCGCGCCCGGGCCGCCACAGCGTGATCGCGGCGATGAGCTGCAGGCCCACCAGCACCGTGGTCACGGTGGCGCCGAGGCTGTGGTCGGCCAGCAGGTCCACCCTCCCGGTGACGAACATGCCGGCGGTGACCGCCTGGGCGAGCACGGTCACCAGGTGCAGGGTGGCGGTGACCCGCAGGGACCAGATGATCCAGGCGGGCACAGGGGCCCGGCCGGTCAGAGCGGGTGGGGAACTCATGAACACCTCCGTCGGATCGCGGTGTCCAGACTCCCGGCCGGGGACGCGGGCGTCGTCACCCCGGCGGAGGGGCTCGCCCGTACTCCCCGTGGCGTACGAGGGACCGGCCGCGTCCGGGCCGTACGACCGGGGGAGTAGACGTCGCCCCGCGTGTCAGGCTCCTGAGCCGTCGCCCGGAGGGCCCGGAGATGCCGGGCTCTTGACAACGGGGCAGTATCAGATGATAAAAAATCACAAGATGACAAACAGATAGCCGTAATATTTCATCTATGTGTCGCAAATAATTGATCACCACTGGTGTCCCGCTGTCGTGGGCCGACGCCGGGGTGAGTCCCTCCAGGTCCACGGGCAGGTGAAGCCCGGTGGCGATGGTGCGCGAATGGCCGGTTGAGGTCCGGCAATCGTCTCCACTGAGGCATGAAGCTCTCATCTCGGACTGTCATAACGCGTCATCCTCATGAACCGGTATGACACTGGTCCGCAAAACTGATGTAAACACTTGCGAAAGCCGCCGTATGCTTGCGGGCATGACGCGGAGGCTTGCCGAGGTGGCCAAGAGGGTCGGGATGAGCGAGGCGACGGTCAGCCGCGTGCTCAACGGCAGGCGCGGCGTCTCCGAGTCGACCAGGAACGCCGTGCTGACGGCGCTCGACGCCCTCGGCTACGAGCGCCCGACCCGGTTGCACCGCGACCGCGCCCGCCTGATCGGCCTGGTCTTCCCCGACCTGCACAACCCGATCTTCCCCGCGTTCGCCGAGGTCGTCGGCGGTGCGCTCGCCCAGCAGGGGTTCACCTCCGTGCTGTGCACGCGCACCGCGGGCGGGCTGCAGGAGGCCGACTACGTCGACCTGATGCTGGCCCAGCACGTCTCCGGCGTGGTCTTCGCCGGTGGCGCGTACGCCGACGAGGACGCCTCCCACGAGCACTACGGGCGCATCCTGGAGCGGCGCCTGCCCGCCGTCCTGGTGAACGCCTCGGTCGGGCACCTCGGTTTCTCCCAGGTCTCCTGCGACGACGTCACCGCCGCCGAGATGGCGGCCGGGCACCTGCGCGCCCTGGGCCACGAGCGTGTCGGGATGGTCCTCGGCCCCCCGGACCACATGCCCTCGCGCCGCAAGCTGGAGACCTTCGCCGCCTACGCGCGGGTCCACGGCATGGACTTCGGCGGCCATCTCGTCGAGCACGCCATGTTCTCGATGGAGGGCGGCCAGGCCGCCGCCGCCCGGCTGGTGCGGCGCGGCGTCACCGGCCTGATCTGCGGCAGCGACCTGCTCGCCCTCGGCGCGGTGCGCGCCGCCCGCCGCGACGGGCTGGCCGTGCCGCGCGACATCTCGGTGATCGGGTACGACGACTCGGCCATGATGAACCGCACCGACCCGCCGCTGACCACGGTGCGCCAGCCGATCGAGGCGATGGGCCGCGCGGCGGTGGACCTGCTGGTCGCCCAGATCGACACCGCGGCCCTGCCGGGGGGCGAGCTGCTGTTCGATCCCGAACTCGTGGTCCGCGCCTCCACCGCGCCGGCGGCGCCCAGGGCCATCCCGGCCTGACCGCCTCCGGACCCTCTGCCGGGATCGCCTCGACCGGCGTTTGCCCAGCTTGGAGCACCCTTCCCACGAACCCGGCCCCGGCCGCGCCCGCCTTCGCCTCCTGGGACGACTCCTCTAAAAATTTCGACAGGAAGATGACGTCGTAAAGCATCTTCTCGCAAGTAGATGACTCCACTCCGTGTCATACGCGTGTAGCCGCAGGTGGAGAGGGGTTCCCGCTCGCGGCGGGGGTGTTACGGGGGGATGGCGGACCGATCACTGTCACTTTTTTGCATCTGAATTGACGGGCTCTTGCTACTTCCTGCACGCCTCTATATGTTTCTCGCAACCGACCCGCCAAGGAGTGCCTCGGATGAAATCCCCCAAGCTCTCGATGCTGCTCGCCGCAGCCATCGCGCTCACCGCCGCCGGGTGCGGCAACGACGACAGCGGATCCCAGGCCGCGGAAACCAAGCCGAGTGCCGCCGGGGCCGACGCTCCGGTCACGATTTCCGTCGGCTGCCAGCCGCCGAAGAGCAACCCGCTGGAGCGGACCGCCTGGGACGAGGACGTGGCAGCGTTCAAGAAGCTGCACCCGCACATCACGATCGACAGCAAGGACGCCTTCCCCTGCATCAACCCGGACACCTTCCAGGCGAAGCTGGCCGGTGGCTCGATGGAGGACGTCTTCTACGTTTACTTCACCGACATCAAGAAGATCATCGCCGCCGGGCAGGCCGCCGACATCACCCCGTACATCGGCGACGTCAAGCTGCTGAACGACATCCGGCCCGACGTCCTCGCCACCTTCAAGGAGGGCGAGAAGCTCTACGGCCTGCCCAGGAACAACTACTCCATGGGCCTGGTCTACAACCGCAAGCTGTTCACCCAGGCCGGTCTCGACCCCGCCGCCCCGCCCAAGACCTGGGTCGAGGTGCAGGAGGCCGCCAAGAAGATCAGCGGTCTGGGTGCCGGCTACGTCGGCTTCGGTGAGTACAGCGCCGGCAACACCGGCGGCTGGCACTTCGCGGCCTCCCTCTACGGGCGCGGCGGCGAGATGGTCACCCCCGACGGCAAGGCCGCGGCCTTCAACAGCCCCGAGGGCAAGGCCGTCCTGGAGAACCTCAAGACCATGCGCTGGACCAACAACAGCATGGGCACCAAGCAGCTCCTCCAGTGGGAGGACCTGATGCGGATGATGGGCGGCGGCAAGCTCGGCATGATGATCGGCGCCCCCGACGTCGTCCAGGCCGTCAACAACGACTTCAAGGGCAAGTTCGAGGACTACGGGGTCACCGCCCTGCCCGAGGCCAAGGCCTCGCTCAGCGGCGGCGACGGCTACATGATCAACCCCAAGGCCACGCCCGAGAAGATCAAGGCCGCCATGCTGTGGCTGAACTTCCACGAGCTGACCCCCGGCCAGGGCCAGTTCAACTACGCCCGCAGCAAGCAGCAGGGCCGCCCCGTCGGCCTGCCGATCCCCGACCTGTACGGCGACACCACGCCGGGCAAGGAGATCATCGAGCTGCGCAAGGCGAACGCCACCGTGCCCGTGGAGAACTTCACCCCCTTCGTGGAGGGCTCCTCGGCCATCCAGAACAAGCTTGAGCCGCCGAAGTCGCAGGAGCTCTACGCGATCCTCGACGTGGCCATGTCGGCGGTGCTGACCAGGCAGGACGCCGACATCGACAAGCTTCTGGCCGACGCCGAGGCCAAGGCGAACAAGGTGCTGGCGAAGTCGAGCTGACCTTCTGACACCCGGGGTGCCGGCCCGTCGGCCGGCACCCCGACACTCATGTTGATATCGGGAGTCAACCGATGACCACAATGACCGTGAAAGGTCCACGGCGCCGAAAGCCGGGAGCCTTCCGGCGAGGACTGCGGCGCAACCTGACCGCCTACGGGTTCCTGTGCGGGGCGCTGATCTGTTTCGCCTTCTTCTCCTGGTACCCCATGGTGAGGGAGGTCCTGCTCAGCTTCCAGCAGACGAACTTCGTCGACGACCCCACCTGGGTCGGGCTGGACAACTTCCGTACCGTGACGGAGGACTCGGCGTTCGCCCAGGCGTGGATCAACACCCTCGCCTTCACCGGCCTGGCGCTCGTGTTCGGGTACGTCGTCCCGTTCGTGGCGGCGATCGTGCTGAACGAGCTGCGGCACGCGCGGGCCTACCTGAGGTTCATCGTCTACCTCCCGGTGATGCTGCCGCCGGCCGTCGGGGTGCTGCTGTTCAAGTGGTTCTACGACCCGGGCGCCGGCCTGTTCAACCAGATCCTGGACCTGGCGAGCCTGCCGGCCCTGAGCTGGCTCGACTCCACCGACACCGCGCTGATCTCCCTCGTCATCGTCTCCACCTGGATGAACCTGGGAACCGGCACGCTGATCTACCTCGCCGCGCTGCAGAGCATCCCCAGCGAGCTGTACGAGGCGGCCGAGCTGGACGGCGCGGGGCTCTTCAAGCGGGTCTGGCACGTGACGATCCCGCAGACCAGGCTCATCCTGCTGGTGATGCTGCTGCTGCAGATCGTGGCGACCATGCAGGTCTTCATCGAGCCGTACCTGCTCACCGGCGGCGGCCCGGAGAACGCGACGCTCACCGTCGCCTACCTCATGTACCAGTACGCCTTCAACTTCGGTGACTTCGGCGCCGGAGGCGCGCTCGGGCTGATGCTCATGGTCGTGCTGATGGTGTTCTCCGCCTTCTACCTGCGCCTGTCGCGGGACAACCAGAGCTAAGGAGGCAGCTGAGCCGATGTCGAACCTCACCGTTCAACCAAGTCGCCCGGCTCCCGTCCGGCCGCCGGAGCGGGGGTCCGGGAAGAAGACCGGGCGGCCGCGCAAGGCCAAGGAGCCGACCAGGGAGTTTCGGAGCCTGGTCTCCCCGCACACCCTCACCACCCCGCACGGACGGTGGATCTACCGCATCGTGCTGACCGGCGTGGTGCTCCTGTTCACCGCCGTGTTCGTGTTCCCGCTCTACTGGATGGTCACCGGCGCGCTCAAGACCCCGGAGGAGCTCGCCCAGATCCCGCCGAGCTTCTTCCCGACGTCGTTCGACTTCGGGGTGTACGCCGAGGCGTGGGACCAGCTGGAGCTGGGGACCTTCCTCACCAACACCGTCATCTACGCCGGTGGCGCCTGGCTGTTCACGCTGGCCATCGACGTCTCGGCCGCCTACGCGCTGTCGAAGCTGCGGCCGGTGCTGGGCAACGTGGTCCTGGGCCTGATGCTCGCCACGCTCATGATCCCGCCGATGGTCATCCTGCTGCCCGCCTACCTGACGGTCAAGGACATGCCGATCTTCGGCTGGGACCTGCTGAACACCCCGTGGGTGATCTGGCTTCCGGCCGCGGCCAACGGGTTCTTCATCTTCCTTCTCAAGCGTTTCTTCGACTCGATCCCCAGGGAACTGCTGGAGGCCGCCCAGATCGACGGCGCCTCTCCGGCGCGTATCCTCTGGTCGATCGTGCTGCCCGTCTCCCGGCCGATCCTCGGGGTGGTGTCCATCCTCTCGGTGGTCAACGTCTGGAAGGACTTCGTCTGGCCGCTGCTGGTGCTGCCGGACGGGGAGAAGATGACGATCAGCGTGGGCATCGCCTCGCTCTCGGCGCAGATGCCGCAGAACGTGCTGATCGCCTCGCTGGTGATCGCGAGCATCCCGACGATGATCGTCTTCTTCATCTTCCAGCGCAGCATCATGGCCGGTCTCACCGCCGGCAGCCTCAAGGGCTGACCTCGTCACCCACCTACAACTACTAAGGAGTTGTTCCAGCATGTCCGAAACGTGGTGGCGGGGAGCCGCGATCTACCAGGTCTATCTCCGGAGCTTCGCCGACGGCAACGGCGACGGCATCGGCGATCTCGCGGGACTCCGCGCGCGCCTGCCGTACCTCTCCGACCTGGGCGTCGGCGCGATCTGGCTCAACCCCTGGTACCCGTCGCCGATGGCCGACGGTGGGTACGACGTGGCCGATTACCGTGACATCGAGCCATCGTTCGGCACGCTCGCCGAGGCGGAGGAGTTCATCGCCGAGGCGCATGCCCTGGGTATCAAGACGATCACCGACATCGTCCCCAACCACGGCTCCGACCGGCAGAAGTGGTTCCTGCGGGCGCTGGAGGCCGGGCCGGGCTCACCCGAGCGGGAGCGCTTCCACTTCCGCGCCGGGCGCGGGGAGAGCGGCGAGCTGCCGCCCAACGACTGGCAGTCGATCTTCGGTGGCCCCGCGTGGACCCGGATCGCCGACGGCGAGTGGTACCTGCACCTGTTCGCCCCCGAGCAGCCCGACTTCAACTGGGACAACCCGGAGGTCGTCGAGGAGTTCCACGACGTGCTGCGCTTCTGGTTCGACCGGGGCGTGGACGGCATCCGGATCGACTCGGCCGCCCTGCTGGTCAAGGACATGGACAGCCTGGGCGGCGAGGAGGCCTACACCGACCTCGACGGCGTCCACGACGTCTACCGGGGCTGGCGCCGGGTGGCCGAGGAGTACGCCGACCGGATCCTGATCGGCGAGGTGTGGCTGCCCGACCAGGAGCGGTTCGCCCAGTACCTGCGCCCCGACGAGATGCACACCGCGTTCAACTTCGACTTCCTGGCGTGCACCTGGGAGGCGGCCGCGCTGCGCTGCTCGATCGACCTGACCCTGGCCACGCACATCCCGCTGGGCGCCCCGCCCACCTGGGTGCTGTCCAACCACGACGTGACCCGCCCGGTGACCAAGTACGGCAGGGCCGACACCTCCTTCAGCCACGCCGACCGCAAGCACGGCATGCCCTCCGACCCGGTGCTGGGCGAGCGCAGGGCCCGCGCGGCGGCGCTGCTGGCGATGGCGCTGCCCGGCGGGCTCTACGTCTACCAGGGCGAGGAGCTGGGGCTGCCGGAGGTCGAGGACATCGCCGACGAGCTGCGCCAGGACCCGATCTGGGTCCGCTCGGGCCGCACCGACCGGGGCCGCGACGGCTGCCGGGTGCCGCTGCCGTGGTCGGGTGACGAGCCGCCGTTCGGGTTCGGCACCGGGTCGACGTGGCTGCCGCAGCCGCTGGAGTGGAAGGCGCTGACGGCCGAGGCCCAGGCCGCCAACCCCACCTCCATGTTCACCCTCTACCGCACCGGGCTGCACCTGCGCCGCGAGCTGCTCGGCGACGGCACGCTGACCTGGCTGAGCGACGCGCAGGACGAGGTGCTGGCATTCCGCAGGGAGTCGGGCCTGGTCTGCGTGGTGAACCTCGGCGCGGAGCCGGTGTCCCTGCCCGAGCACGAGTCGGTCCTGTTGTCCAGCGGCCCGCTGGAGGGGGACCTGCTGCCCTCCGACACCGCGGTCTGGCTCCGTACGGCCTGACCCGTCCCTTCCCGGGATTGTCGACTCGGGGCCGCCGGCGTCCCGGCGGCCCCGGGCGCCCCTGACCGGCCGGACCCCGTCCGGCCGGTCAGGTGGCGCCGGCCACCCGCGAGGTCTCGCTCCGCCGGGTCTCCCCTTCCGGCGGAGCGCCCTCGCGACGCGGCCGCCCCCGAGGTCCCACCCCGCCCGGCACCGATCCCGGGCGGGTGTTTTTTATCCCCTTATCCCCGTCGGAGCCACCGGACACGGCGCGGCCACCGGGCGCGCCCTGCCGGTGCGGTGAGCGTCCGGAAGGCGGCGAGCCCCGCCAGGTCGCAGCCGATCAGCACGAGGGCGATCCCGCTCGCGGGCGTCCCGGCGGCGACGGCGGACGCCGTCAGCGCCGCCGCCACCGCGCAGAGACCGGCCACCACGGAGAGCCGCCTCAGCGTCGGCCGTCTCGGTGACGCGAGCGTCTCGCCGTGGACGATCCAGGCGATCTCCCCCAGCAGCCCGGCCGAGGTGACGGCGATGAGCACGACCCGCGCCGGAGTGAGCGCGGCCGGGGGGACGAAGGCGACGACCAGCCCGGCCAGCAGGCAGGTGATGCCGAAGTGGTACCACCTGCGGGTCCGGTCCGCCCAGATCAGGCACTGCCGCATGTGGTCGCGCTGGATGGCGCGCAGCGCCGGCAGAGGGGCGCCCTCCGCGCCGACGTGTTCGGGCCACCACATGGCGAGCTCCCCCGGTGAGACCTGGTAGCGGTGCGTCCAGACCGCGGCCTGCACGGAGGCGGCCATGCCGAACGCGCCCAGCGTGAGGAGGGTCAGCGCGACGTCGGGCCACCGGCAGAAGGCCTTGCCGTCCGCGAGGGGCTGCAGCAGTACGCCGATCATGGTGAAGCTCGACGCCGCGAGGAGGGGAGCCGCGAACCCTCCCAGGGCGGTGACGCTCGTGAGGTAGCCCATCGGCTCGGGAGGGTGCCAGGTCTCCACGGGGACGCGCCTAGGGGTGCCGGACATCCGGATCATGCCGTCCGTCGGCCCACCAGCAGATCCTGCACAGGGGTTTGCTCCCGGCCGCCCCGCCGAACCTCACCTTCGGGGAGGTGCCCGCCCGCCGGGCCTCGGTGGTGTGCTCCTCGCCCGGCGCCAGGCCGAGCACCTCGCGGATGGCCCGCCTCACCTCCTCGATCCGGGGGGCGGCGGTGTCGGGAAGATCGACTTCCAGCTCGTAGCCGTCGGGCGGATGGATGCTCCGGTCCCTGACGGTCCCTCCGTAGGCGGCGAGGACCTCCGCGAGGGCCTCGCCGGGATCCTGGCGCAGCAGGCGGACGAGGTCCTCGGCGCCCAGCGTGAACCGGATACGGGCGATCAGTCTCATGTCGGGGCTCCTTCGGATCGCGTGGGGAAAGCCGCCCGGGGTCTGCCGTACCGGGGTCTGCGGGGGGAGGGTGTGGGGGAGTCCGTCGCGGCCGGACACGTGTTTACCTGCCCGAGAGCCAGCCCCACAGTTTCTTCGCCCCGCTTTTCGCCGCCCGCACCAGTTCCGTCGCCGTGTCGACGACCTCCCGGATGAAGGGCTCCACGTATCCGATCGCCCGCTCGATGAGGACGGACTCGTACGACCTGGACTGTCTCGCGAAGTCCTCCAGGCCCCTCTGCCGCGTTCTGATGGCGTCCGCCTCCCGCTGGGCCGCCTCCTCGCGCCTCCGCAGAGCCTGCTCGCGCTCGTCGAGCCGTCTCTGCCGCAGGTCGCTCTCCGCAGGACGCCCCGGCCTGACCCCGTCGGCCTCGTGGTCGTCACCGGCTCGCGCGTCGCCGCGCGGGCGGCGGGGGCCGGACCGCCCGTTCGAGCGAAGCCGCTCTATCTCCTCCCGCAGTTCGGCGCGCTCCGCGCGCAGCGCGTCCATCTCCCTGCGGTGAGTGCTCTGCGCGGACTTGATTGACCTGTTCGTGCGTTCCTCCACCTGCCGGGCGGCCCGCTGCACCGCGTCGCGCCACGCGACCAGGGTGTCGCCGGGCAGTACGTCGAGGACCCGGCGCAGCAGGGCGAACATGTTCCACCCCGTCGCGGCGTCGTAGAACACGATCTGGTCCAGCGTGAACGTCCTGCGGTGGGTGCCTTCGACGATGCCCCTGAGGAACGCCTCGCGTGCCTTGCCGAGCAGCTCCTTCTCCTCCGCGAGCTGCGGGCCCGCCAGGCCGCAGACGTCGATGGGGCGTGTCGAGCCGTTGACCGTCACCGAGTACATCGACACGCGGTTGTAGGCGAACACCATCCGGAAGGGTTCGACGCCGCAGGACAGCAGGAGGTTGACGACCGCCAGGGTGGCGGCGTTGGCGGGCCGGTCCGGCCTGACGACGATGACGAACCCGTCCGCCTCGGCCAGGCGCTCACGGTAGATGTTCTTGAACTTCTTGTCGTACTTCTTGATGTCGCCCAGGCCGGGCAGGTCGATGAAGTCGATGGGCTCGCCCTGGGCGTCCCACTGGTGGGTCTTGGCCTTGACGGTGCCTCGCTCGTAGAGGCCGATCTCGGCCACCGGAGAGCCGAAGATCGTGTTGATGGTGGTGCTCTTCCCGGCGCCGGTCTCCCCGCAGATCAGGATCTTCGGTTTGCGCTGCGTGGGCAGCCGGTCGCGGTTCTTCTCCAGGTGCGCGAAGAACCTGTCGATCTCGTCCTGTGCCACGGCGGGCTCCCGCGCCGCCGTGGGGTCGTGCGTCTTGTCCGTCATCGGACGCCTTTCGTGAGGTGGGGTCGGGGGGCCGCCGTGTTCTCATTCGCCGGCGAGCCACCTCCGTACGCTCCTGACCAGGTCGGCGGCGATCTCGATGACGATGCCCAGGACGAACCTGACCGCCGTCACGATGAGCTCCTCCATCTCCAGGTCGTCCCTGTGCCGTACCGCGCGTTCGAGGCGGCGGCTGTAGGCGCCGTCCTGCTGGCGCCGTCGCTGGATCGCGTACAGGATGTCGTCGTCGCTGAGGGCGGCCATCGCGTTACTCCTTCGTGTTTCTTGTCTTTCGGAGCGGGATCTCGTCTCTCAGAGCGGGATCTCGGTGAGATCGAATGCCTTGACGCCGCGTTCCCCATCCCAGATCAGGAAATTTCCATACGTGCGGGCCTCGGCCACCGGCACATCGGCGAGCTTGTCCACGTCCCGCAGAACGCGCTGGAACCGGAAGACGGCCCGGGGGCCGAGCTTGTTCACGACGCCGACCATCAGCTGCGCGAGGTTGAACCTGAACAGCGCCGAGCAGGGGAGCACGCGGTGGTTGTCGCGCAGGCGGGAGAAGACCTCGCTGTGGGCCGGATAACGGGCCGAGTAGGCGTCGCACGACCGCTGGGAGAAGTAGCCGCGATAGTGGACGCCGCGCCGGTCGGAGCTGAGCCTGTCGTCGGAGACGGTGAACTCCCCGGTGTTGTAGGTGCTCGTGAGGAGCATGTCCTGGCGGGGTTCGAGGAAGACGCTCTCGTAGTAGGCGGCCTTCTCCTCAAGTCGGCGGACCAGTGCCCTGCCGGGGCTGAAGGAGCCGTGCCGCCCGCGCATGTCGAAGATCCACGGGGGAGGGGTCAGCAGGTCGGACTTGGTGAGGACGAAGGTCAGCTTGCTCATGAACAGCCGCCGGGTCTCGGCCGCGACCCCGTCCAGCAACCTGCCCAGGCACTGCTCGTCGTAGGCGGTGGAGCGGCTGTCGGCGTGGAAGGCCCAGATGACGACGTCGCACTGGATCAGCCGTTCCAGGTACATGGACAGGTAGGTCTCGTCGGCGGGGCCGGACTCGCCGATGCCCGGCATGTCCCAGAAGGTAAGCCTGTGACCTGCGGTGCCGGGTACCGAGACGGGCTCCGGCCGCCTGGTGACCGGCCGGACGTCGCCGACGGCGAGTTCGGTGCCGAAGAGGCAGTTCAGGAGTGACGTCTTACCCACACCCGTTTGTCCCATTATCGCGACACTTAATGGTCTGTCTGCCTCTGTATTTCTTTCGTGCCGAACATTCTCTCTGACCCTTTGCAGCTGATTCTCGTCCAGTCCGCCGATGGAAATATCGTCGATCTTGGCCATGGGTTCACCTCCTGTGGGATCGTTGTCGGGCGCTTCCAGCTGCTTTCCCCGGTTATCCCTACGATGCGGTGCACAACCTTGCGATTACCTTGCAGCGGAGGCATTCGCCGGAAAACGTGAGTCTCTTCCTGGGCGGTGGGCGTGACGAACTTCGAGATCAAAATGTTCGGTGCCGTCGACATCGTGACCGACGGGACGCCGCGGGAGATCACCCCGCAGTCGGCGAAGGTGCTGGCCATGCTGCTCTCGGCCCGCGGCCCGATCTCCCGCGACCACCTCGCCTCCGGGCTGTCGGAGCCCTCCTCCGACAGGTACGTCGAGGTGGCGCCGCCCGTCTCGCGCCTGCGCAGGATGCTGCGGGGAAGCGGCCTGGACATCTCACAGGCCAGGCGCTCGCACGGCTACGAGCTGGTCGAGGAGGTCCCTGGCCGCCTCGCCGCCGTCGTGGACGTCCGGCGCTTCGAGGCGCGCCTGCGCGAGGGACGGGCGCTGCTGGAACAGGGCGACCTCGCCGCCGCCCTGGAGACGCTGCGCGCGGCCGTCGGGGAGTGGGACGGCGAACCGTTCGGGTCGCTGGCCGGGACATGGACTCCGCCCAGGGTCTGCGAGAGCTACCGCGCCAGGCTGACAGACCAGCGCCGGGAGCTGATCAGGCTTGTCGCCCGCGTCGCCATCCGGCTCGACCACCTGGACGAGGCGGACTTCCTCGCCGACGAGGTCATCGCCGACGGGCAGGAGAACAGCGGCCCGCTGTGGCTGCTGCGCCTCATCGTCGCCCTCCGCGACGAGGGGACGGCCACCGCCGCGGAGATGATCGAGCGGCGTCGCGCGATCTCCCCCGGTGACGACGCGGTGAGCCGGGCGCGGGACCTGCTCCTGCTGCGCACGCACGGCCTCGGCCGCCCGCCCTCTCCCCCCGCGCACGCTCACGGGCGCGACAGCCCCCGGGTCCTCATCGGCCGCAGGGACGAGATTCTCGCGCTCTCGGCCCTGGCGGGCCGGCTGGGCCGGGGGGAGCCGGTGGCGCTGGCCGTCTGCGGGGTGGCCGGGGTCGGTAAGACCAGGCTGCTGAGGGAGCTGGAGGGTCTTCTGCCGCGCGGAGTACGCATGGTGACCGTCCCGTGCCAGGAGCTCGGCGACCTCCAGCCGTGGCGGGCGCTGGTCGGGACCCTCTGGGAGGACCTGCGGCGCGACCTGTCCAGCCCGGCCGCCCCCCTCGGCATGCGAGACCGCCAGACACTGGAGGGGCTGATGTCCGCGGGCGTCTTCGTCTCGCTCGGCGGCCCCGAACACGAACGCGACCCGCTGCGGCTGGTCGCCCTCCTGGTCTCCCTGCTGCGCCTGAGCGCCGGATCCGGCCTCCTGGTCGCCTTCGACGACGCCCACCTGCTCCGCCCCGACGCCGAAGAACTGCTGCACAAGGTGCGGGGGGCCCTCGGTGAGGTCCCCGTCGGCTTCGTGCTCACCGACCGTTCCGAGCCCGCGCGATGGCGGGAGCGGATGGACGCGCTGGCCCTCGCCGGGCTCCGGGCCTTCGAGGTCGCGGAGTGGCTGGGCATGACGTGGGGACGCGAACCGACCCGCGAGGAGACCGACCGGGCCGCACGCGAGAGCGGCGGGCTCCCGCTGGCCCTGTGCCGCGTCACCGAGACCGGCGCCCTGCACCGGGAGCCCGTACGGTACGGCACCGCCCCCACCCCCATGTTCCGCTGGCTCGCCGCGGCGGCCGTCACCGCCGTGGGCCGGGAGATCGACACCGTCCTGGTCGCGCGCATGCTGGAGCTCGACGCGGAGGAGGCCAACCGAAGGCGCGTGGTGGCCGTGACGGCGGGCACGGTCGTCGACCACCGGGGACTGCGCTTCGGCCACGACACCGTACGGGAAGGCCTGCTCCAGGAGCTGAGGCGGCACCCGGCGCTCGCCATGGAGCTGCACCGCGAGGCGTTCGAGATCCTCGGCGAGCGGATGAGGGGGGCGGACTGGATCGACCCGGCACTGCCGGTGCGCGTCGCCGAGCACGCCCGCTCCGCGGGGAGCGAGATCCCCCAGGATCGCGTCGCGGCGGCGTGCCTCGCCGCCGCCCGCACCCAGCAGCGTGGCTTCGCCACCGAGGGGGCGATCGCCTGGGCGCTGGCCGGGCTGGGGCTGCGGTGTGACGCCGAGACCAGGATCAGCCTGCTGATCACGCTGGGGGACGCCCACAGCGACGCCGGTGACCTGGAGGAGGCCGAGCGCCGCTACGCGCAGGCCCAGCGTGACGGCGAGAAGCTGCCCAGGCTCGCGGCGGTGGCGGCGATCCGGCTGGCGCGCCGGTGGTCGCCACCGGGACAGGCCGACCGGCAGCTGCTGCACATCCTCGGCGGCAGCCTGGAGGCGCTGCGTGACGACACCGGAGACGAGGCGGCCTCGCTACGCCTGCAGCTGCAGGCGCATCTCGCCCACAAGCTGACGATGGCGGTCAGCGACAGCCTCGACCCCACGTACGCCAGGCTGCGGCCGGGGGTGGAGCTGGCCCGCGAGACGTTGCGCGAGCTGGAACGGACCGAGGCGGGACCGCTCATCCGCTGCGAGGTGCTGAACGAGTGCAGGTGGGGCCTGTACGACTTCGCCCCGCCGCAGGAACTGCTGGGCATCGCCGAGCGGCTCGACCAGGCCAGCGTCCGTGCCTCCTCCGCGCACTTCCGGGGTGAGGCCATGGTCGCCCTCGCGATCGACCAGCTCCGGCTGGGCCGCCTGCGAGCCGCCGCCGGCACCGTGGCCGAGCACCGCGAGTACGTCGCGCGCAACCACCGGGTCTTCGGCTCCTGGCTGCAGAGCACCCTCGACACGCTGATGGATCTCTGGCAGGGCGAGTTCGGGCGGGCCGAGGAGCGCATCCTGGCGGAGTCGCGGCGGCTGGAGAGACCCGGCGAGAGCGGGGCGATCTTCGCCGGGACCCTTCGGCAGACCCTGATGGGGCAGCACTACTGGCTGCTGCGCGAGCGAGGACGGCTGGGGGAGCTCTTCGGATCGGAGCTCGCCAGGCAGGTGGTCGAGTTCGAGTATTTCCTGATCTGGCGCGCGGGCCTCGTCCTGGCGCTCTGCGAGACCGGCGCGCACGAGGACGCGAAAGACCGGCTGGGGGCCTTCTTCCGCGAGACCTCCGACCTCGCCGCGCTGCCGCCCGACGGATGGTCGGTCCCGACGCTGGCCCTGCTGGCCGAGTCGTGCGCGATCCTCACCGAGGCCGGTCACGGCGATCCGGAGCTGGCCCGCCGCGTCGCCCTGGTGCGGGAGCGGCTGTCGGCCCATCGGGGGCAGGTCGCGCTCGCCGGATGGCCGTCGGTCCTGCTGGGGCCGACGGATCGCCACCTCGGGCTGCTCGCCCTCGCCGAGGGGGACCCCGACGAGGCGCTGCGGTGTTTCGCCGAGGCGTTCCTGCTCGCGGACGCGGCCCCTCCGCTGATGGCGCGCCTCAACCTCGACCGTGCCAGAGCGCTGCGGGCACGGGGCGACACAGACTCGGTACGGGAGGCCGCCAGCCTGCTCCGCCGCGCGCTGCGCCTGGCCGAGCGGCTGGGCATGGCCGGGGTCGCCGCCCAGGCACTCTCGCTGCTGTGACTCTTTGTCCTATTTTGATCTACTTTGTAAAGGGCGGGGTCCTGAGCGCCCTCGCCGCCAAGGCGACAAAAAGCGCCAGCAGGGCGGGGATGGCCAGCGCGCGGGGCAGGCCGACCAGCTCGGCGGCGCCGCCGATCAGCACGGGCCCGCTGAGGAATCCCACATATCCCAGGCTCGCCACCCGGGCCAGCGCCTTCCCGGCACGGGCCGGGTCGCGCCTGCCCGCCGCGGAGAAGACCTGCGGGACGATGCAGGACAGGCCCGCCCCGAAGCAGCCGAACCCGATCACCGCGGCGACCTGGTTTCCGGCGAGCAGGCCCAGGCCGAGCCCGGAGGCGGCCAGCGCCCCGCACGCGCGCACCAGGTTGACCGGCCCCAGCAGGGTGGCCAGCCTGTCACCGGCGAGGCGGCCCGCGGTCATCATGATCGAGAAGGCGGCGTAGGCGGCCGCGGCGAACCCGTCGGAGCTGTTGAGGCTCTCGCTCAGGTAGACCGAGCTCCAGTCGGCCGCGGCCCCCTCGCCGATCATGCAGCAGAAGGCCAGGACGCCCAGCAGGAGCACCCCGCCGCCCCCGCCGGACGCCGGTCCCGTCTCGGCGGGGGCGCTGTGCGCGGTCAGGGACAGCGCCCAGCGGGCGGCCCAGAGCGCGAGCGCGACGACCACGGCGGCGACCGCGGCGAACGTCGCCGCCGGGCTGAGCGCGGCCTGGGCGAGCAGCCCTCCCGTGGCGGCGCCGAGAAAGCCGCCGATGCTGAACACGGCGTGGAAGGACGACATGATCGGGCGGCCGGTGGCCTGTTCGATCTCGACGGCGTTGGCGTTCATCGCCACGTCCAGCGTGCCGTGCACCGCGCCGAAGGCGAACAGCGCGACGGCCAGACCGGCGAGGTTCGGCATGAGGGCGGGCAGGATCAGCACGAGACTCTGGGCGAAGGCCATCGGCAGCATCACCTTGACGCTGCCGTAGCGGTCGACCAGGCGGCCGACCACCTGCATGCCGGCGATCGCCCCGGCGGCGATGCCGAGCAGCCCGACGCTGAGCTCGCCCTCGCTCAGCCCCAGCCCCTGTTTGATCGACGGGATGCGCGCCGTCCAGGTGCCGATGGACATGCCCGAGAGCAGGAAGAGCAGGTAGACCGCCACCCGGCCGCGGAGCAGCGCGGTCCGGTCGAGGGTGGTGACGCGCATGGGGGAGGGCTCCAGTCAGACGGTGCGGATCGGGGGAGGGCGGGCGAGCCGTGCGCCTCCGGCGTGCATGGCCGCCGAGCACGGGCTCCGGCCGGACGGGGCGCGGCTCGGACGTCGCGTACCGTGCGGCGTGGTTTGGAGGGTGGGCTCAAACGGGTTCAGACGGTGCGGACGGTGACGCCTGCCGCGATCATGGCGTCGTGCTCGGCGGGGGGCAGCGCGGTGTCGGTGACGACCATGTCGAGGCGGTCCAGCGGGCAGACGGCGCCGAACGCGGTGCGGGTGAACTTGCCGGAGTCGGTGGCCACGATCACGCGCCGGGCGGAGGCGATCGCCGCCTGTTTGACGGCGACGTCGGACAGGTCGTGGGCGGTGAGGCCGTGCTCGGCGGACAGGCCGCAGCAGCCGATGACCGCGGTGTCGAACCGTAAGGACCGGATGGCGCTCTCGGTGAGCGGGCCGGTGAGGCTCAGCTCGCCGGGGCGGACCTCGCCCCCGGGGAGCACCAGGCGGATCCGGGGGGCCGAGCTGAGCTCGGTGGCCGACTGCAGGCAGAGCGGCAGGACCGTCAGGCGGCGGTCGCGGATCACGCGTGCGATCTCCAGGGAGGTGGTGCCGCTGTCGAGCAGCACGGCCTCTCCGTCGGCGAGCAGGGCCGCGACCTCGGCGGCGATCCGCCGCTTGGCCTCCACCGCCTCGCGCTCGCGCACCCCGAAGGGGGGCTCCTCCCCGCGTAGCAGCAGGCTCACCGCGCCGCCCCTGACCCGTCTGACCACGCCCTGCTGGGCGAGGTCGTCGAGGTCGCGGCGGATGGTCATCTCCGACACCGCGTGCTCGACCGCCAGCTCGGCGACCGAGACGACGTCGCTGGCGCGCAGCGCCGACATGATCGCGCGAATGCGGTTGTTACTTTCCACGTGTTCATTTGAACACGGGTTATGTGCGGTTGGCAAACGTGCGGGACAATGGCCGCCATGCGCGCGAGTCGTCTGCTCTCACTCCTGCTGCTCCTGCAGACCCGGGGGCAGATGACGGCGCCCGAGCTGGCCGAGGAGCTGGAGGTCTCGGTCCGCACGGTCTACCGGGACGTGGAGGCGCTGTCGTCGGCCGGGGTGCCGGTCTACGCCGACCGAGGTCCCGCGGGCGGATACCGACTGCTGGACGGCTACCGCACCCGTCTCAACGGGCTGACCGCCGAGGAGGCCTCCTCGCTGTTCCTGGCCGGGCTGCCCGGTCCCGCCGCCGACCTGGGGCTGGCCGAGGTCGCGGCCAACGCCGAGCTGAAGATGCTCGCCGCGCTCCCTCCCGAGCCGCGCCAGCACGCCTCCCGGATGCGTCAGCGCTTCCACCTGGACGTCCCCGGCTGGTACCGCGACGCCGACGCGGCCCCCTTCCTGGGGGAGGTCGCCGAAGCGGTGTGGGAGCAGCGCCCGCTGCGCATGACCTACCGCCGCTGGGGTCCCCGCGACGTCGATCGCCTGGCCCACCCGTACGGCCTGGTCCTCAAGGGCGGGGTGTGGTACATGGTGGCGGTCGCCGGTGAGGGAGGGCCGCGCACCTACCGGGTGTCGCGGATCGTGAGCGCCGAGCTCACGCAGGGGCACTTCGAGCGTCCCGCCGACTTCGACCTGCCCGTCTTCTGGCGAGACTACGCCGCCGACTTCCGCGAGCGGATGCACACCGGCGAGGCCGTGGTGCGGATGGCGCCGGGCACCGAGGGGATGCTGCGTTATACGGTGGGCGCCGAGGTCGCCGAGGCCGCGCTCACCGAGGCGGGACCGCCCGACGAGCACGGCTGGGTCGTGCTGCGCCTGCCGACCGAGTCGGTCAAACACGCCCACTGGCAGCTGCTGCGGCTGGGCGCCGACATCGAGGTGCTGGAGCCGCCCGAGCTGCGCGAGCGGATGGCCGCCACCGTCGCCGGTCTCGCCACGCTGTACGGCACGGGCCCCGGCTGACACCGGCCCCCTCGCTCTCCCCTCCCGGACCTCGTACAACTGCGCGGGCGTACCCTGCGGTTAACCGATTGCGGACGCCCGGGGGAAGCCGCCACGATGGCCGGATGTTCACTTTCACCTCACGCGCCCCCCGTCTCCCGGCGGCCCGATGACGCTCGCCTACGACGACGGGGGATCGGGCGACCCCGTGGTGTTGCTGCACTCCAGTGCCGCCGACTCGCGGATGTGGGACCCGCAGTGGGAGGCGCTGACCGCCCGCTTCCGGGTGATCCGGCCTGACCTGCGAGGGTACGGCCGCACGCCGTACGCCTCCGAGGTCCCCTACTCCGATCCCGGCGACGTGGCGGATCTGCTCGCCGCGCTCGGGGTGGAGAGGGCCGCGCTGGTCGGGGCCTCCTACGGTGGCCAGGTCGCGCTGCAGGTGGCCAGCGCCCATCCGGCCCTGGTCTCCCGGCTGGTGTTGATCAACGCGGGCTGCGGGCTGGATCCCACGCCCGACCTGACCGCGTTCGGTGCGGAGGAGGAGCGGCTGCTGGAGGCGGGAGAGGTCGAGGCCGCGGTCGAGCTCAACGCCCGCACCTGGCTCGGTCCCGAGGCGGACGAGGAGACCCGCGCCCGGCAGATGGCCATGCAGCGCCACGCCTTCGAGGTCCAGCTCGCCGCCGACCCCGAGCCGTCGCAGCTGGAGGGGGAGATCGACCTGGCCAGGGTGACCATGCCCACGCTGGTGGTCAGCGGCGCCCACGACCTGCCCTACTTCCAGATGACGGCCCGCCATCTGGCCGGGGAGCTGGCCTCGGTGAGCGCGGTGCACCTGGAGTGGGCCGGGCACCTGCCGAGCATGGAGCGGCCCGGGGAGATCACCGCCCTGATCCTCGACCACCTCACCTGAGGAGGGGGCTCGCCCCGAGTCCTCAGTGGCCCCAGCGGCCCCGGTTCGGCGGTGGTGACCCGGCCGGGGTCGCTCAGCTCGATCCGGTGGACGCGAACGGGATCGAGGCCGGTTCGTGCGCGCCCGGCGCGCCGGACGCCGTCGCGGGGTGTTCCCACAGCCCGCGCCGCCGCAGGATCGGCAGCACCCCCTCACCAAACCAGTACGCCTCCTCCACGTGCGGATGGCCGGACATGACGAACTCGGTGATGCCCAGGCGGGCGTACTCCTCGATCCGGTCGGCCACCTCGGTGTGGCTGCCGACCAGCGCGGTGCCCGCGCCGCCGCGTACCAGCCCGACACCGGCCCACAGGTTGGGGGAGATCTCCAGCCCGTCGCGGCTGCCGCCGTGCAGGGCGAGCATCCGCTTCTGTCCTTCCGACTCGCTGCGGGCCAGGCCCGCCTGCACCTTCTCGATCGTGGCGGGGTCGATGCCGTCGAGCAGCCTGCTGGCCTGGACCCACGCCTCGTCGGCGCTGTCCCTGCTGATCACGTGCAGCCGGATGCCGTGCCGCAGCGTGCGGCCCTCGGCCGCGGCCAGGCCGTTCACCCAGCCGATCTTCTCGGCGACCGCGGCGGGCGGCTCGCCCCAGGTGAGGTAGGCGTCCACGTGCCGGGCCGCGACCCGGCCCGCGGCCGGGGAGGAGCCGCCGAAGTAGATGTCCGGCACCGGGTCGGGCACCCGGTTCAGCTTCGCGTCCTCGACCCGCAGGTGCTCGCCGGTGTAGTCGACGCTCTCGCCGCGCCACAGCGCCCGGACGATGTGCAGGAACTCGTCGGTCCGGGCGTACCTGGCGTCCTTGTCCAGGAAGTCGCCGTAGGCGCGCTGCTCGTGGCTCTCGCCGCCGGTGACGACGTTGAGCAGCAGGCGCCCGCCGGAGTGGCGCTGGAAGGTGGCGCCCATCTGCGCGGCCAGGGTCGGCGTGACCAGTCCCGGCCGAAAGGCGACCAGGAACTTCAGCCGTTCGGTGGTCTCGGTGAGCATGGCCGTGGTCAGCCAGGCGTCCTCGCACCACGCGCCGGTCGGCGTCAGCGCGCCGACGAAGCCGAGGTGCTCGGCGGCGTGCACGATCTGCCGCAGGTAGGCCAGCGTGGCCGGGCGCGCGCCGCCGGCCGCTCCCGGGGGCAGGCCGTGGCCGCCGCCGACGATGTCACGGCTGTCGCCGTAGGTGGGGAGGAACCAGTGGAACGTCAGGTTTGTCATCGCACTTCCATCGTCGGTCGTGGGTCCGAGGTCGCTAGAGCAGGCCGTGGCGGGGCGGAAGCTGTCCGTTGAGCACGTAGCGGCCGATGTGCTGGACCTTCCAGCGCGCCGGGTCGTGCAGCGTGTGCGTCCTGGCGTTGCGCCAGTGGCGGTGGAGGTTGAGCCCGTCCAGGCTGGCGCGGGTGCCGCCCAGCTCGAAGACCGCGCTGCCCAGCTCGACCGCGACCGGGTCGGCGTACGCCTTCACGGTGGCCACCGCGATGGACGCGGCGGCGGCCGACTCCTCGGTCAGGTCCGCCGACGCCGCGTCCACCTCCCGCCCCGCCGCGGCGAGGAGCGCCTCCGCGGCCCGTACCTTGATCGCCAGCTCGCCCGCCCGCTGGATGATCAGCGGGTCCTCCGCGGCGCTGTCCAGCCCGCTCTCGAACCAGGGCCTGGCCTTGGTGCGGACGAACTCCAGCGCCTCGGCCAGCGCGCCACCGGCGATGCCCACGTCGATCGCGGCGTGCAGGAGCTGGGCCACCGCGCCGTGCAGCTGCGGCCCGGTGAACGTCAGGTGGTGGGGCACCACGCGGCCGGCGGGCACGCGTACGTCGTCGAGGCGTACGGTGCCGCTGGCGGTGGTCCGCTGGCCCATCCCGGCCCAGTCGTCGATCACCGTCAGCCCGTCGGCGTCCCTGGGCACGTACGCCACGTGCAGCGTCTCGTCCTCGCGCCGGGCCAGCACCGGGATCCAGTGCGCGAACAGCGCGCCGGTGCTGTAGTGCTTGACCCCGCGCAGCAGGAAGCCGTCCTCGCCGTCGGGTACCAGCCGGGTGCGGTAGTCCTGCACGTGCTTGGTCCCGGCCTCCGACTGGGCGTTGCCGAGCCTGGCACCGGCGAGCACCTCGCCGAAGAAGAACTTCCGCTGCTCGGGGGTGCCCTGGCGGCGCAGCACGTTGAGGTAGACGAAGTGGCTCTGCGGGATCTGCGCGATGTTCGGGTCGGCGGCGGCCAGCAGGCGCACCACGTCGGCGAGGGTCTGCGCGCTCACCTCCGCGCCGCCGTGCTCGCGCGGCACGGTGATCGCGAGCAGCCCGCTCGCGGAGAGCCGGTCCAGTTCTCCGACGGGCAGCAGCCGCTTGGCGTCCCGTTCGGCGGCGCCGGGCGCGAATTCGGCCGCCAGCGCGCGGGCCGTGGTGAGCGCCTCCGCGTCATCGGCGATCACATGCGACCCCGGCAGGCCGGTGACCTGGGACGTTGTGTTGTCGATACTCATACCGGTGTCCGTTCTGCGCGTTACGTTAGGATCACCCTAATTCCTGTATAAATGGTAGACAATATCTGCTTTGGTGACGTGCGCCTCCACGTCGAACAGTCGACCGGGTGGCCGGGCCGCAGCGCGGGTCTCCCGTACGTCGTGTCGAGGGCCCGGCAGGAATGGATCGGGTTGGTGTCACGTCGGTGCGCCGCCGCGTCGGGCACTGGCACGACCCGATCCCCCGCCTGCTGGAGGCGACCGCGTGGGACTGGACGCCGCCGAGGCTTTGACGAAGGGGCGGATGGCCTGAGGCCGGTGGTTCCCTGACAGGTTCCGAGCCGCCCGCCCCCGGACCGGCGGCTCGGAACCACGGGAGCTACAGGAGCGCGAGCGCCCTGGCCAGGCCCGGGTCGCGCCCGGTGGCCAGGTCGAGGGCGCTCAGGGGAGCGTGGTGGTCGACCGGCACGCCGACCGTGTCGATGATCTCGCGGTCGGGCCCGAGGTGGCGCACCCTGGGCAGGAGCAGAACGCTGCCGTCGTCGAGGAGATACCCCCCGGCGGGGCCGGAGACGGCTCCGGCCGTGCGGGTCCCGACGAGGGTGCCCAGGCCGTTGCCCTTGACGGCCGCGCTGAAGTCCTCGCAGGCCGAGGCGCACCCGCGGTCGGTGAGGACGACCAGGCGCAGGCCGAGCAGCGCGACGCTGTCGTCGGTCCGGTTGGGCACGCAGTCGCCCTTGGACGGGCAGAAGTAGCTCGTGACCTTGCCGTGCGCGAACGCGCCGAGCAGCCGCGTCACCTCGCGGGGCGATCCGCCGCCGTTGCCGCGCAGGTCGAGGACGACCGCCTTCGGCCCGCCCCGGAGCTTGGCGATGACCTGATCGGCGGCGCCGTCGTGGAATCCGGACAGCTGGACGTACGCGACGCCGCCGGGGAGCGTCTTCGACGTCACCGCCGGAGGCTGCCGCGTGACCGGGCCCTCCTTGAGCTCGACGGTGCGCACCCGCCCCGTCGTGGGGCGCTTGAGCGTGACCCGTACCGTGCCCGCGGTGATGGCGTCGACGAAACTCTGGTTCACCCTGTCCCCGGCGAACGGCGGCATGCCGTTGGCCCTGACCACGATGTCGCCGGGCCTGATGTCGGCCCTGGCCGCGGGGCTGCCGGGCAGGACGCGGGTGACGAACAGCGGAGGCCGGGCCGCCGGGTCGAGCTGGGGGCCGTGCTGGGCGGAGACGCCCACGATGCCCGTCCCGACCGGCCCGCCCTCCGGCGGCGGGGTCGGCCTGACCCAGCGGGCGTGGTTGTCGTGCAGCCCGGCGACCATGCCGGTGATCGCGGCGCGCAGCGCGGCGGGGTCGCCGCCGCCCAGGACCTTCGCGAAGGCGGCCCAGTCGGCGTCGCGCTCACCGGTCAGGGCGGGCAGCCGCAGGTCGGCCCGGTCGGCGCCGCGCCGCATCAGATCCTGGGTGTAGGCGGCGAGGGCGTTCCTCAGCAATTCCCTCGGGTCCAGGGCCGGGCCGCCGTAGTAGTTGTCCAGCACGCAGGAGTAGGCCTGCCGGAGCGTGTTCACCGAGGTCGGCGGCGCCGATTCCGGCGGCGGCGCGGTGATGGGCGCGCAGTCCCCGGTTGGCGGGGACGACGTCGGCGGGGCCGTAGAGGCGGGCGCGGACAGGGAGCAGGCCGTCACCAGGACGGCGGCGCAGAGAGTTCTGATCATGGCGGCCAGCGTGGCCGCGAGCGGGTTGCGCGGCTGTGAACGGATTGGTTAACGCCACTGTTACCCCGGTTCCGGTAGGAACGTCGGCATGCGGGTTCTGGTGGCCGAAGACGAGCGCGACCTGGCCGATCTCGTGGCGATGGGGTTGCGCCGCCACGCCATGGCCGTCGACGTGGTGTACGACGGGGCCGCCGCGGCGGAACGGCTGGCACTACACGACTACGACGTTCTCGTACTGGATCGTGATTTACCAGACATGCACGGTGATCTCGTGTGCCGTGAGCTGGTGGCGCGCGGGAGCCGTACCCGGATCCTGATGATGACGGCGGCGGCGTCGGTGCCGGAGCGGGTCGCGGGCCTGGGGATGGGCGCCGACGACTACCTGCCCAAGCCGTTCGACTACGCCGAGCTGGTCGCCCGGGTGAAGGCGCTGGGGCGGCGCAGCCAGGCCCGGGTGCCGCCGGTGCTGACACGGCACGGGATCGTGGTCGACACCCACCGCCTCCAGGCCTCACGGGACGGACGGCACCTGCACCTGTCGCTCAAGGAGTTCGCCGTCCTTGAGGTGCTGATGAGGGCGGACGGCGCGGTCGTGAGCTCCGAGCGGCTGCTTGAGGAGGCCTGGGACGAGAACGCCGACCCGTTCACGACGGTGGTGCGGGTCGTGCTCAGCCGCCTGCGGGCGAAACTGGGCGACCCGCCGTGCATCCAGACGATCCCCGGCGCCGGATACCTGCTGTGACGACGGTCCGGGTACGCCTCACGCTGATCTACTCCGGGCTGTTCCTGCTGACCTCGGTCGTGCTGCTCGTCACGGTCAACGTGCTGCTGCGCCAGGCACTGGACGCGCGCGTCGCACGGTTTCCGGCGGTGTCCCCGGTGTCCCCGCTGGCGCCCCCGGCACCGGGGCGGGACCGGCCGCTGCCGCCCCCGCTGCCCGACCTGGTGGACGACGTGGTCGCCTACCAGTGGGAGGTGACCGCGCTGACGGTCGGGATCCTGACACTGGTGTCGGTGGTCGTCGGATGGCTGGTCGCCGGGCGGATCCTGCGGCCCGTCCACCGGATCACCGCCACCGCGCGGCGGCTGTCGCTGTCGAACCTGCACGAACGGATCGCGCTCACCGGCCCGAAGGACGAGCTGAAGGAGCTGGCCGACACCTTCGACGCGATGCTCGACCGGCTCCAGCGCTCGGTCGAGGGGCAGCGCAGGTTCATCGCGAACGCGTCCCACGAGCTGCGCACCCCGCTGGCCGTCCAGCGGGCGGCGATCGAGATCGGCCTCCCCGAGGACGTCGGCGAGATCCGCGACAAACTCCTGTTCCACAACCACCGCACCGAGAACCTCATCGACGCCCTGCTGGTGCTCGCCCAGGCCGAACACGGCCTGGACCGAAGGAGGCCGGTGGCCCTGGAGCAGGTGGTACGGCTCGTCCTGGCCGAAACAGGCCCCGGCGACGTCACCGTGACGGCACGGACCGAACCGTTCGCCGTCGACGGGGATCCGGTCCTGCTGAACCGGCTCGTCACCAACCTCGTCGACAACGCGATCCGTCACAACCATCCCGGCGGAACCGCCGAGGTGACGCTCTCCCACGGGGTCCTGACCGTCCGCAACACCGGCCCCGAAGTGCCGCGGGAACGCTTCGGCGACCTCTTCGAGCCCTTCCGGCGGCTGCACACGACCCGCAGGCAGGGCGCCGGGCTCGGACTGTCGATCGTCGCGTCGATCGCGAAGGCGCACGGGGCCGGCGTACGGGCGAGCCCCAACCCGGGCGGCGGGCTGGAACTCGCCGTGGACTTCACCGGCCGCCCGGCCCGGGAACCGGAGACCCCGCAGGGCCGAACCGATCACATCCGCCGTACGTGTCAGGGGGCATGATGACGCGCGTACTCGCGGTGCTCGGACTGGTGGCGGCACTGACGGTGATCCCCGGAGGCACGGCGAGCGCCTGCTCGTGCGCGATCTTCGAACCGCGACAGCTCGTGGACAGGGCGGCGGCCGTTTTCTCCGCCACCGCCACGGACGTCCACGTGAGGGAGCCGATACTGGGGGGCGGCAGCCTCACCGCCACCCTCCGCGCCGACCACGTCTACAAGGGCGCCCCCGGCGCCGAGTTCGTGGTGTCGGCCAGGGCGCAGGAGGCGTCCTGCGGGTACGGGTTCACGAAGGGCGCACGCTACCTGGTGTTCGCCGCCGTCCAGGACTCACGCCTGACCACGACGCTGTGCTCGGGGAACCTGTCCCTTCCCGCCGGGGACCGGCCGCTGCGGCTCTCCGACCGGGTCCCGCAGCCGGAGAGACTCACCCCCGAGCTGATCGCCGCCCTGGGAACACCCGTCCGGGTGACCGCCGCCCCGCGCCCGCCCCTGACCGGCCCCACCTGGTGGTCGCGGTGGTGGTGGGGACGCTCGTGGTGACGGGCACCGCCCGGGTCGGCGGGATCTACGACCGGGCGCGGGGCTGCGTGGGCGCCTCGCCGAACACCCACGGTCCGGCCTCGCACTCGGCGATGAAGTCACCGGGGTAACCCACCTCGAACCCCGTCGCCGACTCCAGGCGCAGGACCGCCTCGCCGGGCAGGACGACGTCGGCCGCGCCCAGGTTGTCGGTGAGCTGCCCGACGTCGCGTGCGCCGACGATCGGGTGGACGGCGGGAGAGTGGGCGCGGGTCCAGGCGATCGCCACCTGGGCCGCCGTGACGCCCAGCTCGCCCGCGACCTCCCGTACGGCACGCGCGACCGCGTGGTCGCGGGCGGTGAGGGTCCCGGGATCGACCCGGGTGGCCCCGCCTCCCTCGCCGCCTTCACCGCTGAACTTCCCGGACAGCACGCCACCGGCGAGCGGCCCCCACGCCGCCACGCTCATCCCGAACGCCTCGGCCATCGGCAGCAGCTCGCGCTCGGCGTCCCGCCTGAGCAGGTTGTACGGCACCTGCAGGCCCGCGAACGGCGTCCAGTCCCGCCACTCCGCCAGGGTGTTGGCGCGGCTGACCAGCCAGGCCGGGGCGTTGGAGATGCCCACGTAGAGGATCTTCCCGGCGCGCACGGCGTCGTCCAGCGCCCGCATCGTCTCCTCCACCGGGGTGTGGCGGTCCCAGAGATGCACCCAGTACAGGTCGATGTAGCCGGTCCGCAGCCGCCTCAGGCTGCGCTCCAGGGACAGGGTGAGGTTCTTGCGGTGGTTGCCCGAGGCGTTCGGGTCGTCACGCTCACGGGAGAGCGTGTACTTGGTGGCGACGACGAAACGGTCGCGGCGGCCGGTGAGGAGCTCGCCGAGGATGTCCTCGCTCTCGCCGTACGCCGAGGCCGTGTCGATGACGTTGCCCCCGGCGTCGGCGTAGGTGTCGAACATCGCCCGGTACTCCCGCGGCAGATCGGAGCCGCCGCGCTCGTAGAAGGTCATCGCGCCGAAGAACAGCTCGGACACCCGCAGCCCGGTCCGGCCCAGCGGTCGGTAACGCACAAAAGATCCCTTCTGGTGGTGTGTGTCGGTGGAGGCCGCGCCCGCGAGCCCGTGTACTCGTGAGCCTGCGGGCCTGCGGAAGGACGAGCCCGCCACCGAGCAGCCTGCCAGCCCGTACCCATGGGCCCGTGTGCCCGTGTTTTCCGTGGTCCTGCCGTGGTCAGGGCTGCCTCGGCGGGTCCGGGAACCGGGCCGGTGGGTACGCGCTCATGGGGCCGAGACTGGCAGGCCGGGCCGTACCCGGGAAGACCGCGCTGAGACCAGCCCCGGCAGGGCCACCATGTCCTCGGTGTCTCGGTGTCGTGCCGGGCCGGGCCGTGTTCGGTCTACAGGACGGCCGCGACCCGTTCGACACCCGGACCGGACAGGGCCGCGAGCCCCGCGGCCCGACCGGTCGCCAGAAGGAGCAGGTCACCCACCGGCCCCCGGACCTCGTCGGGGCCCTCACCCGCCGACCAGTCCAGGTCGGTGGCGACCAGCCTCGTACCGCGCAGTCGCCGGGGGGCGCCGTAGAAGCCGGTGCCCAGGACGCGGCCCAGCCCCGCGGCCGCCCGTTCGGCGGGCATCTCCCGTACGCGCCCGAGCGGGCGCGCGACGTCCTGCCCGTGCACCAGCGCGTCAACGAGCGTGTCCAGCGGACGGGAGCCGAGCCCGCGGCGGCGTGAGCCCGCCGTCTCACGGAGCTGCGCGACGAGCTCGGCCGGTCCGAACCTGGCCGCCCGTTCCCTGGCCTGGTCGGCGAACACCCGGTTGATGTCGCCACGCGTCCGGATCACGCCCCTGAGCGTGTCGAGGACCATGGTGTGCGTGGACAGCGTCAGGTGGGCGGCCACGTCGTGTGTCGTCCAGCCGGGGCAGAGGGAGGCCGCCCGCCATTCGTGATCGTCGAGCTCGTCGAGGAAGGCGGCCAGGCTGAGCCGCTCGTCCTCTATCCAGGAAAAGATCTCTTCGTCGTCCATGTCCGGTTTCTCTTCGTCAGGTGTGTACGCGAGGGCGGCGTCCAGCCCTCATATGTCGGCCCTACCGTCGGCGTCGGATGTCTCGGCTGTTGTCTCGGCCGCTGTTTCGGCCGCGTCGAGCCTGCGCAGCAGGTGCGCCCGTTCGGGCTCGGTGCCGACCAGGGCGAGCGCCCGCCGGTAGGCCGCCGCGGCCTCGGGGAAGCGCCCCAGGCGGTGCAGCAGTTCCGCCCGGGCCGTCGGGTAGGGGTGGTAGTCGCGCAGCCGGGGCTCACCGGCCAGTTCGTCGAGCAGGGCCAGACCGGCCAGGGGCCCGTCGCGCATCGCCACCGCGGCGGCCCGGTTTAGCGCGACGACCGGGGACGGCGCGAGGGCGAGCAGCACGTCGTAGAGCGCGACGACCTGCGGCCAGTCGGTGGTCGCGACGTCCGCGGCCTCGTCGTGCAGGGCCGCGATCGCGGCCTGCACCCCGTACAGGCCGGGCGGGCCGCCGGTCAGCGCGACGAGCACCAGGCCGCGGCCCTCCTCGATCATGGCGCGGTCCCACCGGCCGCGATCCTGGTCGTCGAGCAGCACGACCTCACCGCCCGGACCGGTCCGGGCGTGGCGCCGCGCGTGGATCAGCAGCATCAGCCCGAGCAGCCCGGCGACCTCCCGCTGGGCGGGCAGCAACCGGCGCAGGATCCGCCCCAGCCGGACGGCCTCCTCGGCGAGGTCGAGCCGCTGCAGATCCGGGCCCGAGCTGGCCGCGTAGCCCTCGGTGAAGATCGAGTAGATGACCTGGAGCACGCCCGGCAGGCGCTCGGGCAACTCGTCGGCACCGGGTACGCGAAACGGGATGCGGGCCTCGCGGATCTTCCTCTTCGCCCGTACGATCCGCTGGGCCATCGTCGCGGACGGGACGAGGAAGGCCCGCGCGACCTCGGGCGTCGTCAGCCCGGCGAGGCAGCGCAGGGTCAGGGCGGTGCGATCGTCGGCGGGAAGAGCCGGGTGGGCGCAGGTGAAGAACAGCTGCAGCCGTTCGTCGGGCAGATCGCCGTCCGCGTCCGCGGGCGGGGCGGGATCGGCCCGTTCGGCCTCCACCTGCAGGACGGCGAGCCGGGCGGCGTAGGCCTGGTCCCGCCGCAGCCGGTCGACGGCCCGGCGCCGCGCCGTCGTCAGCAGCCAGGCCCCCGGCCGGGTCGGGACGCCCTCGACCGGCCAGTGCACCAGCGCCGCCTCGACGGCCTCGGAGGCGACCTCTTCGGCCAGGTCGAGGTCGCCGAAGCGGCGGACGAGGGAGGCGAGCAACCGGCCACGTTCCTCGCGGAACATCGACTCCACCGACGACCTGGCATCGGCGACCCGCTCGTCTACCTGTCCATCCGTCTGCCGCCCATCCGTCTGCCGCTCGTCTACCTCCTCACCCGCCTGTTCATCCGCCTGCCCGTCCATCGACGTCAGACCCCGAACTCGTCGATCGGCCGCACCACGACCGACCCGCCGTCGCGCGCGCCGGGGCAGCGGGCGGCCCACTCCAGCGCGACGTCGAGGTTCGGCACGTCGATGACGTCGTAGCCGCCGAGGATCTCGCGGGTCTCGGCGAACGGCCCGTCCGTGGTGACGGTCCGCTCACCCGCCGGGCCGACCCGGACCGTCGTGGCGGTGGTCGCGTCCTTCAGCGCGTACCCCGACACCAGGACCCCCGCCTCCCGCATCGCCTTCTCGTAGGCCACCCACTCCTCGAAGTCGCACTGGTCGGCCTCGTCGGCCGTCGCGGCACCGTAGATCAGCAACATGTACTTCATGGTCGGCTCCTCGGTGTTTGCCGTGTCTCTCGCGTGACGGGCTGTCGTACACCATGACGACGAACGGGACGCGGTCAGATCGACACGTCCCGTCGGTTCGGCCCTTGTGAAATGTCTCGCGGACGGCGTCGGTATGTCGACCGGCCGAGCCTGGAGGAGACGCCGCGGGAAAAGCCTGCCCGTCCGCGGCGGACGATGAGAGGAAAGGGAAGGATCCACTCCTTTCCACTCTTAACGTATAGCGCACCGGGGGGCTTGCCACAAGACCCCGGTCATGCCGCAGAATCGTCGGCCGGGGCCGGAACCTGCGGAAACGGGGATGCGAAGTGCGTGTGGTGTTGCCGATGTACGGGTCGGGCGGGGACGTCGAATCCCTGCCGGTCCCCGGTCCTCGCCGGTCCCCGCCGGAGAGATCGGCCGCGCCCGGGACGGCCCTGATCCTCGAACCCTGATCCCTGATTCCCGAGCCTTGATTCCCGTGCCCCGCGCCCGGGGCGCGATCCGCACCGGCGGGGCCGAGATCGGCCGAACCGGCCGGGACCGGCCGCCCGTGCCCGCGTGAGGCGCGCGGGACCGCCGGGCCGGGAAAACGCCCCGCCCACCTCACTCAGATCGGAGCTGATGCCGTGAACCCCCTGACCACCAGCGCGTTCGACCTTCCCGACCACCTCGCCCCCAAGGCCGACCCGGCGCTGATCGCCGGTGACGAACAGCACTTCGCGGCCATCGCGCGAAGCCTTGAGCAGTCGATCGCCGACCTGTCCGACCGCCTCGACGCCGAGCGCAGGGCGCCCGGCGGCAAGGGTCGGCAGGTGCTGGACCGCGACCTGGAGATCCACCGGCTGACCGGCCGCCTGCGTACCCTGCGCCGCTTCGGCCTGGACCTGTGCCTGGGGCACATGGTCGGCGCGGACGGTTCCGAGCCCGTGTACGTCGGACGGCTCGGCCTCACCGACAGCACGGGGCGACGGCTGCTGCTCGACTGGCGTTCCCCCGCGGCCGAGCCGTTCTTCGGAGCGACCCACGCCAACCCGATGGGCCTGGCGAGCCGCCGCAGGTATCGCTGGACCCGCGGCCGGGTCAGCGACTACTGGGACGAGGTGTTCACCCCCGACGGGTTCGAAGGGCACGCCGCGCTCGACGACCAGTCCGCCTTCATCGCCAGCCTGGGCGGCAACCGGTCGGCCCGGATGCGGGACGTGCTCAGCACCATCCAGGCCGACCAGGACGCCATCATTCGTACGGGGTCTCGCGGCGCCCTCGTCGTCGACGGCGGTCCGGGTACGGGCAAGACCGTCGTCGCGCTGCACCGCTCGGCGTACCTCCTCTACTCCGATCCCCGCCTCGGCCACCACCGGGGCGGCGTGCTGTTCGTCGGCCCGCACCAGCCCTACCTCGCCTATGTCGCCGACGTCCTGCCCAGCCTCGGGGAGGAGGGCGTGCAGACCTGCACCCTGCGCGACCTCGTCGCAGAGGGGGCCTCGGCGACGATCGAGGCCGACCCGGACGTGGCCCGCCTGAAGTCGTCCGCGAACCTGGTGGGGGCGATCGAGGCGGCCGTCAGGTTCTACGAGAACCCGCCCACCAAGGGGATGACGGTCACGACCCACTGGTCCGACATCTGGCTGAGCCCCGGCGACTGGGCCGAGGCGTTCGAGGCACCCGAGCCCGGTACCCCGCACAACGAGGCGCGCGACCGGATCTGGGAGGAACTGCTCACGATCCTGGCGGACAAGCACGACGAGGACGAGGACATCTCGGTCGACCTGCTTCGCACGTCGCTGCTGCGCGACAGGGAACTGGTCACGACCTTCAACCGCGCGTGGCCGTTGCTCGAAGCGGCCGACCTCGTCGGAGACCTGTGGTCGGTACCCGCCTACCTGCGCCTGTGCGCTCCCTGGCTCGGTGCCGACGACGTCCGGCGGCTGCAACGCGAGGACGCCCAGGCCTGGACGGTGTCGGACCTGCCGTTCCTGGACGCGGCTCGGCAGCGGCTCGGCGACCCGGAGGCGTCGCGACGTGAGCGCCGGCGTGCGGCCTCGGCCGCCGCCGACCGCGAGCAGATGGACAGGGTCGTCGACATCCTGCTTGAGGCCGACGACGACGGCGATGGCGCGGTGGCGATGCTGCGCGTACAGGACATGAAGGACGCCCTGGTCGACGAGAGCGCACTGCCCGGCGCCGAACCGGACCTGCTCGCCGGTCCGTTCGCGCACATCGTCGTGGACGAGGCCCAGGAGCTCACCGACGCGCAGTGGCAGATGTTGCTGCTGCGCTGCCCGTCCCGGAGCTTCACCATCGTCGGGGACCGCGCCCAGGCCAGGCACGGGTTCACGGAGTCGTGGCGGGAACGGCTTGAGCGGGTCGGGCTCGACCGGATCAACCTGGCCTCCCTGAGCGTCAACTACCGGACGCCGGAAGAGATCATGACGGAGGCCGAGCCGGTCATCCGGGCCGTACTCCCGGACGCCAACGTGCCGACCTCCATCCGCCGGGGCGACGTCCCCGTCGTCCACGGATCCACCGCGGACCTGCGCTCGGTCCTCGACACCTGGCTCGCCACGAACGCCGACGGGATCGCCTGCGTCATCGGCGATCCCACCTTCCGGGCGACGTCCCGCGTCCGGTCGCTCACCCCGGAGCTGTCGAAGGGACTGGAGTTCGACCTGGTCGTCCTCGTCGACCCGGAGTCGTTCGGCGAGGGCATCGAGGGAGCGGTCGACCGCTACGTCGCCATGACCCGGGCGACCCGGCAGCTCGTCATCCTCACGAGTCCCTGACACCGGCCGGGACCCCGCCAGCACCTCGTGTTCACCGGAAGGATGTGACCCTTTGTGCCAGCCGAAAACAAGCGCGAAACCTTGACGAAATCGGCACGTGATCTCTAGCCTCGCGGGGCGACCGGCCGGACACGAGGTCCCCGAACGAGTGCTCCTCGTCCGGAACCGGCCGGGAAAGGGAGTCGCGCGGCCTCTTCGGCGCCGCGACGGTCAGAGGGAAGGCGCGTGGGATGTCGGTGTTTCCGGTAGGCGAGAGGAGCCGGGAGTCCTTCGCCCGGCGGGGGAGGTGGACCACCGGGCAGGTGGGCGCCGGGGGCCGGGTCCACGCCATGCCCGCCGTCCGGCTCCCCGGCCCGCTCGACGCGACGGCGCCATCCGTGGCCGGTGCAGTCGGCGTGGCCGGTGTGGCCGCACAGATCGCCCGATCTCGATGACGGCGAACGAGGGGTCGCGGCGTACGGTCGTGGTGGAGTTCGCGGGTGCCCGGGGTGGGGTGGCTCCGTTGACCTGGGGGCAGGCGTCGATCTGGCGGCTGACCACCTGGCGGGGCGAGGGCGATCCCTATTTCAATATGCCCTGGGTGTTGCCGGTGTACGGCAGGCGTGATCTTGGTGAGGTGCTGGGTGCGGTGCGGCGGTTGTTCGAGCGGCATGAGTCGTTGCGGACGAACTTCCGGCCGGGCGCCGGGGGGATGGCGCAGCATGTGGCGCGGTCGGGGCGGGTGACGGTCGAGGTCGTGGAGGCGGACAAGGGGGTCGGGCCGATCGGGGTGGCGCGGGAGGTGGCGGCGAGGTTGGCGGCTGCGGCCTTCGACTACGCGGGTGAGGTGCCGGTGCGGTGTGCGGTGGTGTTGGTGGACGGGCGGCCGAGGGCGGTGGCGTTCGGGGTGTCGCATCTGGCGGCCGATGGGGGTGCGCTGGACCTGCTGGCGGCTGACTGGCGTGCTCTGCTGGCGGGGGCTGAGGGGGCTGCTCCTGACTGGCAGCCGATGGATCAGGCGGCCTTCGAACGAGAGGGGGAGGGGGCTGAGCGAGGAGGGCGGGCGTTTCGGCACTGGCGGGGAGTGCTGCAGGAGGCGCCGCGCTCCATGTTCGACTACCCGCCGGGCCAGGGGGAGGAGCCGAGGTTCATCCGCATCAAGATGGAGTCGGTCGCCTTGGGGCTCGCGGCCGAGGTGCTGGCCGCGCGGTGGAGGGTGAGTTCGGCCAGTGTGCTGACCACGGCCGCCGCGGTGTTGTTGTCGGTGTTGACGGGGCATCGGCGGGTGGTGATGCAGTTGATCGCGGCCAACCGGCATGATCGGCGGATCGGGGGGTTGGTGGGCCCGGCCGCGCAGGACGGGATCTTCATGCTGGATCTGCCCGGCGGGACGCTGGCCGAAGCCACCCGCCTGGGACACCGGCAGGCGCTGACCGCTTACCGCCACGCGCTCTACGAGCCGTTCGAGATGATGGCACTCCGGGCCGAGATCGGCCGCGAACGGGGCGGCCCCATCGACCTGTCGGCCTACTTCAACGACGCGCGAAGCATCGGTGACTGGCCCGACCTGCCGCCGGTGAGGCCCCCGGGAGATCCCGCCGCGATCGCCGCCCTCACCGAACGCACCACCTTCTCCCTCACCGGCTCCTGGACGGAGGTGGACGCCACGGCACAGTTCGCCACCGGACAGGCCAGGCACACCTGCGAGCTCTCCCTGCTGGCCGACACCGCCTACCTGCCCCGGCCCACGGTCCACGCGCTGCTGCGCGGGATGGAGACCCTGCTGGTACGCGCCGTGGCCGAGGAGGTCCCCCTCGACACGGTCGCCGACCTGTGCGACATCACCCCGGTCGAACGTTCCCCCGTGAGCGAGCCCAGCCGGACACGCTGACCGGGCCGAACCTGTGACGTCGGCCCGTCCCGCGAATCCCGCGACGTCGCGGGACGGGCCGTCACCGTTCTGGAGTGCGCGGGCTCATCGGGCGAGCCCCGGCGCGGTCACTCCTCCTCTTCCTCCTCCTCTTCGAAGACCTCGTCGATGACCTCGGCGGCCACGAAACCACCGGCCACACCGGCCGCGACCCCACCCCAGCCGGGGCCGTGGTGACCGTGGTGGGAGTCATGGTGGCCACCGTGCTGGGCGTACGGGTCGTGGCCGCCGTACGAGAAGCCGTCGTGGGAGCGCTGGGCCAGCGCGGCCAGCCAGCCGTTGATCTCCGCGGCCCAGTCGCGCTGCACCGCCTCCTGGTGGCCGGTCTGCCAGCGGCCGAGGGCGTCGCCCCCGGAGCCGTGACCCCTGGAGCGCTTACCGGCCTCCAGCACGATGTCCAGGCCCGCGGGGTTGGCGACGAAGGTCAGCTCGACCTCGTTGACCTGTCCCGCGTAGGCGGGCGGCGGGTAGAACTCGATCTCCTGGTAGAACGGCAGCTGCTGGCTGAGGCCGTAGATGTGACCCCGCTCCACGTCGGCACCCTTGAACTGGAAGCCGAGCCGGACGAAGGCGTCCAGCACGGCTCGCTGGGAGGCCAGCGGCTCGATCTCGACCGGGTCCATGTCGCCCTTGTCGATGGCCGCGGCGATCGCCAGCTCGGTGCGTACCCCCATGGCCATGCCGCGCAGGTGCTGTCCGGCGATCTCGGTGACCGGGGTCTCCCACGGCACCGGGAACTGGAAGGGGACGACCTTGTCCTCGCCGCTGCGCAGCCGGAACGCTCCGGAGACCTGCGTGCGGTGAAACTCCACCAGGCCGACCTGCTCGCCCTCGTCGTGCTCGGACTCCAGCCGGGTGACCAGTCCCAGCGCGATGTACTCGATGTCGGCGTCGAAGTCGCCGCCCTTGACGCGTACCTCGCCGCTCAGCAGCTCGCCGGGCCGTGCCCTCGGGCTGGCCAGGACGGTGTCCACCGAGGGTGCTCCGACCCCGAAGGCTCCCAGCATCCGTTTGAAGATCACGGTTTCCTCTCCTCGTTCACGTGCGTGTGCTGTGACCGCACGTCAAACGATCACTGTGGGGCCGCGGTTCCCCCCGGACCGGATCGGTATGTAAAAAGTGTTCCTCGACCTGGGGTTCGGGCCCGGCTCCTTCACCGGCGGCACGGGCGGGTCCGCTTGTGGCCGATTTCGTGAATCCGCGGCCACCGGCCCGTACGCGAGAGACCATGAGCGGCGTGCGGATCGGAATCTTCCTGGTCGCGGCGGGTTTCCCCGGCAGGCCGCAGGGACGGGTGCTGCGCGACTGCGTGGAGGCGATCGCGGTCGCGGAGGAGGCGGGGTTCGACGACGCCTGGATCGCCGAGCACCACTTCATGTCGTACGGGGTCTGCCCGTCGGCGGCCACGCTGGCGGCCGTGGCGCTCGGGCGTACGCGGACGATCGGGGTGGGCACGGCCGTGAGCGTGCTGTCCACGCAGCACCCGGTGGCGCTGGCCGAGCAGGCGGCGATGTTGCACCATCTGTCGGAGGGGCGGTTCGCGCTGGGGGTCGGCAGGGGCGGGCCCTGGGTGGACCTGGAGGTGTTCGGCACCGGCCTGGCGAGGTTCGAGCGCGGCTTCGCCGAGTCGCTCGACCTGCTGTGCCAGGCCCTGGGGCGGGGCACGGTGTCGGCCGAGGGGGAGTTCTTCCGTTTCCGTGAGGTCGCGATGGTACCGGCGGCGTCGATGCGGCCCGTCGTGGCGTGCACCTCGCCGGGGACGGCGCGGCTGGCGGCCGAGCGGGGGCTCCCGATGCTGCTCGGCATGCACATGGACGACGCGGGCAAGGCCGCGATGCTCGCCGGTTACGACGCGGCGCGTCCCCCCGCGCGGCTCCCGCCGGACGCGGACGCCGGTACGGGTGCGGTCCGGCACGTGGCCGCCGTCGTCGGGTACGTGGCCGACTCGACGAGGGCGGCCGTGCGGGAGTTGCGGGCCGCGATGCCCCGCTGGCTGGCGCCGGGCCTGGAGGGGTACGTGCCGGTGGACGGCCGTCGGCGGCCCGTGCGGGACGTGGGGGAGTATGTCGGCTTCCTGACCGGCGTCCACCCGGTGGGTGACGCCGACCGCTGCGTGGAGACGATCGGGCGCACCCGCGAGGTGACAGGGCTCGACCACCTGATCCTCATGGTCGAGGGCGCCGGGGAGCATGCCCGGACCCTGGAGAACATCCGGCGGCTGGGCGCCGAGGTGCTGCCGAGGCTCGGCTGAGACGCCGGGACAGCCGGTGTCCGATAATCGCCAGATATGTCTATATTTGATATACTTTGTAAAGGTGCTCGGCTGATTTTAAGACCGATCGTAGTGGACTAAAGACCCATCCCCAACAAACAGGGGCTCGGTGGGGGGACGTGCGTCGTTGTTCGGCGGGCGGCCGGTCGGGGCTGCTTTCCGGGGGCGGGTGCCGTTGTTGAATCCGTCTCGCTGGCCCGTGGATTTCTATGTTTTTGTCGGCATTTGTCGCCATCGTGGGGGCCGGTGCGCTGGTCGAGGGCGTCGATCGTGCGGATGTGGATGGGCTTGCCGGTGTTGTCGGCAATTCGGCTTACGGGAATTCCATCACATATTTCGGACTTGTGGGACATTGCCACTAAAAGCATTATATGGCGAGCTGTTGGGGTGCATGTGAAATCATAAGTCATATGGCTACAAAACACTGCTTAGCAATTTTAATTTTCTTGACACAATAGAACGCCAATGACACGTTTGTTTATGCCGCGCGCCGATCGAGGTCAGCGTTGTGCGTTTCTTCCACCACCGGCCAGGGGGCGCGGCAGTCCCTGATCATGCTCGACTCAGCTCGGAGGTGCGGTCATGCGTCGCTCTTTTCGTACGATCTCCACGACGGCCGGCATTGTGGGCGCGGTGCTGCTCGGGATGTCGCAGACCCCGGCGATCGCGGTCCCGGCGCGATCCGCGCCCCCTCCGGCGCCCGCGCCCGCCCCTGTCCCCGCGCCCGCTCCCGCCGGTGGCGAGGCGAGTGCGAGGAACACGAGCAACTCCTCGACGAACAGCCGGTCGCCGTCGTCGGTGTGCTTCTTCGAGACCAGGGGTGACTACGTCCACATCTCCAGCTCCGCCTTCGAGGCGTCCGCGCACGGCTGGTGGGTCAACGGCAACTGCAACGCCACGCTGGCGATCGTCACGGTGCAGCTGCAGCAGTATTACGCTGACGGCAGCTGGAGAAACGCCGGCACGCTGGGCAGCGCGACGGTGAGGTCCGGCGGCGGGGCGGGTAACCGCGCGACCGGGCGCGCGGGCTGCACCAGCGGCAGCCTGACGGGGTGGCGTAGCGTCGTCGACGTGGACCTGGTCGGCGTGCCCGACGACCCGGGCAAGCTCGTCACCCCGGGGCAGAACATCTTCTGCAGGCGGTAACACGAGAGGGGCGACGTGAGTATCAGACCCGACGGCACCATGTTCGCGGCTCTGTACGGTGAGCTGGTGCCGCACCCGTGGCGAGATCCTCTCGTCGCCTCCTCCGACGCCTACAGCCTGTTCGTCGCGCGGTCGTCCGCGATGGGCTGGCTCACCGAGGCCGTGGAGAACGCCTCCGGTGGCCTGTGGGGGATGAACGACGCCGGGCAGGACCCGGTGCCGGGATCGGGGGGATCGCGACCGGCGCGTTTCGCGTGGTTTCAGGTGTCGCTGACGTCGCCGGTCCCGGCCGGTCGGCCGTTGCCGGTGCAGGCGTTCCTGTCGTGCGCGGGTGATGTCGTGGCCCGTGTCGGCGCTTCGCGCCTGCGGGCGGTTCAGGTTCTGCTGCCCGTGCAGAGCCTCGATGTGACGGCGGGCGCGTCTTTGCGCGGGAGCGCCGTGGTGGCCCTGCTCCAGGACGCCGGTTGGTTCGCCGACGGTGACCCGGAGGTGCGAACACGGGTGCGGGTCACGCTGGACGGCGGGCAGGATCCGGCCATCCGTTCGGCGGCGCCCGAGATGCTTCGGTGGATGCGGGAGCTCGATCAGGGCGTCTTCTCGTGTGACTCGGTCTCCGTGACGGGCGACGACGACGATGACGACGAGGTGGTCCTGGAGCCCGCCGTCATCGACGAGTTGTGGTGCGGGCCCGCTCGGCATCGGGCGACCTTCCGGGGCACCTTGGCCGAGTGGTCGCCGGGTGCTCTGGGATGGCTGGCCGCCTTCCTCGCCGACGCGGGTTCCCGGCACGGGGTCGGTGCCCCGTTGATGTTCACGGCCAGCCGGTCCGGCTGAGCCCGGCGGCGCCATGCGGGGGCCAGGACTTCAGGGCCGTTCACGGCCCCGGCCGGTTATCGTGCGGCGCCGGGGGCGGTGTGCAGGCGCATCCGCAGCCGGACGCGGGAGTGGCCGTCGCTCTGGCAGATGGTGAACTCGTCGCAGAGCCGGCCCATCAGCCACAGCCCGAAGCCGCGGACCGAGCCCGGGGTGGGCCGACGGCGGTCGGCCTGGTCGGGACTCAGGCGTCCGGCGTCGTCGACGACGTCGACGACGAGGTCGGCCTCGTCGTGCCAGACGCTCACGGTGCCGGCCGCGTCGCCGTGTTCCAGCACGTTGATGACGGCCTCGTTGGTCGCGAGCAGCAGGTCGTCGCGTCGGGTTCCGGCCAGCCCCACCTGGCTCGCGTAGCGGTGCAGGTGCCGGCGCAGGCTGATCAGGTCGGTGCTGATCGGCCAGTGGCCGCGCTGGTCGGTGTGCATGTCTGTCCCCTTACGTGGGTGCCGTCTTGTGGCTTTCACCGGGGGGCGTTACCGACGTGTCCGCCAGAACCAGGACGGTCGCTGTGGAAGTTGTGAAGGGTCACTACCCAGCCTGACCTGCTCAATCATCCATTCGTGGTGGGAGCGCTCCATCCCCAGGTGAGGTCGCCCGGATCGCGTCCGGCCGTACCGCCGCGCGCCGCGGGCGGGGGCCCGCAGGCCGAGGCGTTCAATGATCTTCGCGGATCGTCCTCACGTTTTCCGGCCGCCGTACGTCTTCAGGGTGAGGGGCCACATCGGTGGTCCCTCGGGACCGGAAGGGACGAAGTGACATGGCCAGGACCCACACCGTCATCGCGTCGCCGCTGGGCGACCTGACCGCGGTCGCCGAGGACGGCGTACTGTGCGGGCTGTACTTCGAACGGCACCTGCGCGGTCCCGCGCCGGAGGATCGGGGCACCTACGACGACTCGGGTTTCGAGGAGGTGCGCCGTCAGCTGGGGGAGTACTTCGCCGGTGAGCGGACCCGCTTCGAGCTTCCCCTGGCTCCTCGGGGAGATGAGTTCCAGCAGCGGGTGTGGGAGTTGCTGATGGAGATTCCCTTCGGTGAGACCCGCTCGTACGGGGATCTCGCGCGGCGGCTGGGTAAGGTGTCGCTGGCGCAGGCGGTCGGTGCCGCGAACGCCCGTAACCCGCTGAGTGTGATCGTGCCCTGTCACCGGGTGGTGGGCGCGGACGGCAGTCTGACCGGCTATGCCGGGGGCTTGGAGCGCAAGCGGTTCCTGCTGGAGCTGGAGGAGCCGGCCGAGCGGAAGGCGGCGAGGCTGTTTTGAGCGTCGACCCCACCTTTCGGCGGGGCGGGGCGTCCTCCGGGACGCGACCACTCGGCGGCAAGGTTTGAGCGGCGCTCCCTGTCTCGGGGGCCGGGCCTCCTCCGGGAGACGATCAGTCGGCGGCAAGGTGGGAGCATGCGACCTTTCGAGCAGATCGTGACCGACTACGGTCCCATGGTGCTGCGCGTGTGCCGGGCGGTGCTGGGGCCCCAGGAGGCGGAGGACGCCTGGTCGGAGACGTTCCTGTCGGCGCTGAAGGCCTACCCCGACCTGCCGCCCGACGCGAACGTCGAGGCGTGGCTGGTGACGATCGCCCACCGCAAGGCCATCGACGTCACCCGCGCCGCCGCCCGCAGGCCCACCCCGGTGGAGACGCCGCCGGAGCGCCCCAGCCGTATCGGCCGCCCCGAGGACTGGGACGGCGACCTGTGGCGGGCGTTGAAGGCGCTGCCTGCCCGGCAGCGTCAGGCGGTGGCCTACCACTACCTGGCCGGGCTGCCGTACAAGGAGATCGCCGCCCTGCACGGTGGCAGTACCGACGCCGCCCGCAGAGCGGCGGCCGACGGCATCAAGACCTTGCGCACCATCTATCCAGAACGCGACGACCGAAGGGAAGTGGCCCGATGACCACCGCATCCGACCCGCGCGATGGGCAGCTGTTCGCGGCGCTTCCCGTCCAGGACGCCCCCGCGATGGACCGGCTGCGCGGGCGGCTCGCCGAGCGGGCGCAGCGCGAGGGGGTCCTCGACGTCGCCTACCGCACCCTGGACACCCCCGTCGGGACGCTGCTGCTGGCCGCCACCGGCCGGGGGCTGGTGCGGGTGGCCTACGCCGTCCAGGACCACGACGCCGTGCTGCGGCAGCTCGCCGAGAGCGTCAGCCCCCGCATCCTGTGCGCCCCGGCCCGCCTGGAGGTGGCGAGCCGTCAGCTGGGGGAGTACTTCGCCGGTGAGCGGACCCGGTTCGACCTTCGGCTGGACTGGCGGCTGTCGACAGGGTTCCGGCGCGAGGTGCTCGGGCACCTGGGGGAGATCGGTTACGGCCGTACCGAGAGCTACGCCCAGGTCGCCGCCGCCGCGGGCAGCCCTCGGGCGGTCCGCGCGGTGGGCACCGCCTGCGCCACCAACCCGCTGCCGGTCGTGGTGCCCTGCCACCGGGTGGTGCGCTCCGACGGCACCGCCGGGGGCTACGCCGGTGGCCCCGACGCCAAACGCGCCCTGCTGGCCCTGGAGGAGGGCGGTACCCGCTGACCCGCTGTGTCTCGCCTTCCCGGCGGGTGCCGGGCGTGGCATGTGAGATGATTACTCCTACGGTGCCCTCTTGGTCCCGGGTGCGAAGACCCGGGCGAGAGGGTTTTTTCATGCCCGCGATGCCCGCGACCTGTCCGCGACACGCCTGCGATGCCCGCGATGCCGGTGGCCGCGGTGGCGCGACTTCCCTCGGCTTCCCTCGCGGGCATGCCCCCCCGATCAAGGAGTGTTCGATGAAACTCGGTCTGACCTGTCCTCGCTTCGTCTGGCCCGGTGGTGACGCCGCCATCGCCGGGCGGTTCGCGGCCGTCGCCCGCGGTGCCGACGAGGCGGGGCTGCACAGTCTTTGGGTGATGGACCATTTCTTCCAGATCCCCAACTTCGGCGCCGTGGAGGATCCGATGCTGGAGGCGTACGGCGCGTTGTCCTATGCCGCGGCTCTCACCGGCCGGGTCACGCTGGGCGCCCTCGTCACCGGCGCCGTCTACCGCGAGCCCGGGTTGCTGGTGAAGCAGGTCAGCACTTTGGACGCGCTCTCCGGCGGACGCGCCGTCCTCGGTATCGGTGCCGGCTGGTACGAGCGGGAGGCCCGCGGCCTGGGCCTGCCCTTTCCTTCCCTGGCCGAGCGGTTCGAGCGGCTGGAGGAGACGCTTCAGATCGCCAGGCAGATGTGGAGCGAGAAGGACGAACCATACGAGGGGCGCCACTATCGGCTGGAGCGTACGCTCAACGCGCCGCGGGCGCGCCCGCCGATCCTGGTCGGCGGCAGCGGGGAGAAGAAGACCCTGCGTCTCGTCGCCGAGTACGCCGACGCCTGCAACCTCCTGTACGGCGCCGATGTGCGGCACAAGCTCGGCGTGCTGCGGGCCCACTGTGAACGGCTGGGGCGGCCCTACGAGGAGATCGAGAAGACCCTCCACCTGCGTATCCCCGACGGCCAGAGTGTCGAGGAGAGTGTGCGGCGCTGCGGTGAGCTGGCAGCCCTGGGCATCGACCATGTCATCGTCGCCGTTTCCGACGCGTCCGCCGACTCCTCGCTCGCGCACCTGGCCGCGCTCGCCGCGCGGATCTCTGAGATCACTCCGGCCGGACGCTGAACCTTCTGCTATGGAAAGTCATTAATTTACTTCGTAAAGGCGTTTGTCCTGATTTCAAGATCATTTAGAGGACTGAAGACTCATCAACGAAAGACAAGGCCGCGTTGTCGGCCGGTCACGGTGTCGTGCGGGGGCGCAGGGCTCCGGCGGAGGCGGCCATGAAGGCGGCGAGCAGGGCGGGGATGCCCAGGGCGGCGGGCAGGCCGATGAGTTCGGCGGCGGCGCCGATGATGGCGGGTCCGGCGACGAGGCCGGCGTAGCCGACGGTGGCGACCTGGGCGATGGCCTGTCCGGCGCGGGCGGGGTCGTGGTTGCCGGCGGCGGAGAAGACCTGGGGGACGATGGTGGACAGGCCAAAGCCGAAGAGGGCGAATCCGGCGAAGGCGATGGGGATCTGGCCGGTGAGCAGGGTGGTGGCGAGGCCGACGGCGGCGATGAGGCCGGAGTAGCGGACCAGGCGTACCGGGCCGAAGCGCTGGGCGAGGTGGTCTCCGGCGAAGCGGCCGATGGTCATGGTGGTGGAGAAGACGGCGAATCCGGCGGCGGCGACGGGCTGGGGGGCGCCGAGGTTCTGGAAGAGGTAGACGGCGGTCCAGTCGTTGGCGGCGCCTTCTCCGACGAGGCCCGCGAAGGCGACGATTCCCATGAGGATGATCCAGCTGGTCCATGTTGCTGCCGATGACGAGCAGGCGCAGCGAGGGGGGTACGGCGCCGCCGCCCTGGTCGAGGTCGCGGACCCACTGCTCCCAGTAGGGGGTGGGG
>NZ_JBSZKT010000040.1:0-76633 GCF_055690525.1 Streptosporangium sp. H13245
TTGCAAGCCGAGGGCTCTGGCGCCGGACCGGTCGTCGTCGAACTTTCTCCGGGCCACGAGATCACTTTTGGTCGCGGAACGGCGAGCGCCCGTGCAGCCGGTCAACATCTCGCGGCTCTCGACCCATCCGGTGCCGACCGTGCCGGGCACGCTGATCGTGGTCGCGGGCGCGGGGCCGAAGGACTCCAACGGCGCGGGCAAGTCGTCGTTCATCGCGATGATCACCGCATTGCTCGGGGACGAGCAGTGGCGTTTCGCCTCGGGCGCGAAGTCCGTCTCGGAGCTGCTGTTCAACGCCGAGCTCGCGGCGGGCGGCGGCGGCCGGACGTGGGCCAGCGCCGACCACGGCTACATCATCGGCGTCTTCGCACCGGCCGGTTCCGTACACTCCAGCTCCCCACACACCGGCTCCGTACATCCCGCCCCCGCAGACACCGGCCCCGTGAAAGACAGTCCCACGAATACCGGCCCCATGGACGACGGCTCTCCGGAGACCGGCTCCGTGAGCACCGGTTCCCCGGACGACGCGGTGACCGTGTGGCTGCGGGTCAACCAGGAGGCCCCGCACCTGGAGATCCGGTGGATCCAGGGGGTGCACCTGGCGGCGGCGCCCTCGGAGGCGGAGCGGGTGGCGCGGGCCGACGAGCTGTGGGCGGCACTGCCCCGCTCGGCGGGACGCCGCGACGTGGTGGCGCGCGACCTGACCAGGTTCCTGTACGGCGACCGCGTCAGGTGCGTGTCGTTCCTGTCGACCTCGGTACGGAGCAAGGTCGCCACCAATCTGCTCTCCCAGCCGCTCAACGAGATCTCTCCCGAGCGGGTCTTCGAGGCGATCGCCGCGCTGACCGGCCTGGACTCCGAGCTCGACCAGGAGCGGGAGGCCCGTCGCGACGAGCACGCCAGGCGGGTGCGGGCGAGCAGGGCCGTGGAGCTGCTCAGGGAGTTCGAGGACGAGTCCCGTACGCTCCTGGAGACCTTCGACAGGCGTGACCGGGCCCGCGTCCGGCTGGCCGACGCGCTGCGCTGCTGGCGGGGGCGGCTGGCGCGCAGGCTGGCCGACGCCGGGCAGCGGGACGAGGCGATGGCGGTCGAGCTGGAGCGGGTCCACGCGGCGGGCGCGCGTGCCACGGAGGCGATCGCCCAGGTCAGGGCCGAGATCGCCACGCTCAAAGACGACACGCTTGAGCGCGGGCTGGCCGAGGCCCGCAGGGAGCTGACCGCCCTGCAGGCACGCGCGGCGAAGCTGGACGCCGACCGGGCGGTGGCGGAGAACTCGGTCGACGAGCTGCGCGGCTGGATCCCCGGTCTTGAGGAGCAGCGCCGCCTGGCCGACGGGCGCGACGTGACGGCGGCGGGCGCCGAGCTGGCCGAGGCCAGGACGCGGCTGAACGAGGCGTTGAAGGCGCTGGGCGTGGCCGACCGGGAGGCCGAGGGGGCGAAGGCCGCGCTGGACGACGCCGAGGGCGGCCCGGCGGCGGCCCAGCTCGACGCGCTCGCCGAGGCGGGTGTCGGGGCGACCGGCCTGCTCGACGCGATCGACGTCGCCGAGCAGGCACGCGACGACGAGGCCGTACCGCGTCGAGGCGGTCAGGCGCCACCCGCGCTGGGGTCTCGCGGGTGGCCGCATGAGCACGCGGTGATCGTCGACGCGGCCGACCTGGAGGCCGCGGCGCGGGCGCTGGGCGCGTTGCCCGGATCGGTGCTGGTCAGCGCGGCGGGCGTCACCGTCGTGGGGTCGTTCGAGGTCGCGGTCACCGGCAGGGAGGCCCGCATCAAGGCGGCCGAGCAGCGCCTGCACCGGGCGCGCGACGCGCAGGAGGGCGCGGCTGCGGTCGTACGGGCCGCCGAGGACGCCGTGGCCGAGGCGGGCCGGAGGCTTGAGGGGGCGAAGGCGTCCGTGCAGCTGGCCGACATCGAGCGGCGGCTGGCCGAGCGGCGGGGCGCGCTCACCGGGCTGTCCGAGGCGCTGGCCGGGATCGCGCCGAAGGTCGACGAGGCCGAGCGCCGGGCGAGCGCCCTGGACTTCCGCGCCCGTACGAGAAGCATGGAGATCGAGCGTCTGGAGGGTCGCAGGGCCCGGCACGAGTCCGACCGCGACCAGGCCGCGGAGCAGGCGGCGAGGATCGCCGCCGACCGTGACGCGCTCGGGCTGGACGCGCTGGCCGGTGACTGGGGCGGCACCGTCGGCGGAGCCCGCGAATGGCTGGGCGCCCTGGACGAGCAGGAGCGCCCGCTGACGTCCGAGGAGTGGTGGCGGGCCGCGGAGCGCCGCCTGGACGAGGCGCTGCGCGACACCTTCCCCGGCGAGGACGAGGAGATGCCCGAGGAGCTGGGCTTCCTGGTCAGGGAGCGGACCGCGCCCGGCGCCGGGCGCACCGCCCGCGAGCAGGCGACGTTCCCCGGCGTGTGCTCGGCGCTCGCGTCCTACCTGCGGAGTCAGGAGGAGTACGAGCGACACCGGCGCCGCCAGATCGAGACGCAGATCGTCACCCGGCAGCGCGACCTGACGGCCGCCGCCAGGGGTGCCGAAGAGGCCGCCCGGTCCACCGCCGTGCACCGGGCCGCGCTGACGGCCGCGATCAGGGCGCGGCTGACCCGGGTGGCCGAGGAGTTCGACAAGCTCGACACCTCCTACGGCGGTTACGGCGCGACGCTGGAGTTCCCCGTCCCGCCCGCGCCCGCCGACCCCGAGCAGCGCTGGGCGTGGCGGGTGACGCCCAAGTGGCGCAGGGGCGAGGGGCAGGGCTTCGTGCCGTACAACCGGCGGGCCAACACCGCGCTGATGGACGAGAAGGCGGTGAAACTGGTCTGCGCGGCGGCGATCGCCTCCTCGGGCGGCGGACACCTGTGCCTGGTCCTCGACGAGCTGGGCCGCAACCTCGGCAAGGAGCACCGCAGGGAGGCGGTGGCGCTGTTCCGCCGGATCGGCGAGACGTACGGGATCACGGTGATCGGCGCGCTCCAGGACGACATGGAGCCCTACGCCGTCGACGCCTGCGGGCAGTACGTCAAGCTGCGCCGCTCCTCCGACGCCATGCCGTACAACGAGCCGCCGATCGTCATCGGCCACGACCGTCACGCCGAACGGGTGCGCGCGCTGGCCTCCGCAGTGAGCCGATGAGCGGGTGAACCGGTAAGTGGTGAGTCGGTGAGTGGTGAGTCGGTGAGTGGTGAGTCGGTGAGTGGTGGGCTAGTAGGCAGGTGAACCGGCGAGCTGGTGAGCGATGAGCCGGTGGGCCGGTAGGCAGGTGAGCGGTGAGTCGGTGAGCGGGTGGGCGGCGGCGGGGATCGCGCCGTGGTCGAGGGTTGTCGTCCCGGCGATGTCACCCCTGCCGTGAAGCGTTCGACGGCCAAGGGCCTGCCGTGTCCCCCTGCCGTGAAGCGTTCGACGGTTAAGGGCCTGCCGTGGACGGTCGGGCGCGCGTCGGCGCGGGACGTGAGAACCTCCGGAGGGTGAGGACGGACATCCCCACCACCCCCGGAGGTTCTCCCATCTAACAAGCGACCCGATGTCGTGGCCGGGTACGCCTACGGGATGACGTCGAAGCGGTCGACGAGCATGTAGGTGCCCGATCGTTTGACGCCGCGCAGGGTGTGTGACCCCTGTGACAGCCCGCGGACGCTGTAGACGACCTGCTGGGCCAGACGGGTGCTGTTGCTGGTGTCGACGGTGGCCCGGAGGACGTTGTCGACGTAGATGTCCACGAGGCCCTGGTCGGAGTTACGTTCCGACAGGTAGTCGACGCCGGTGCCGTTGAAGGTGAAGGTGAACGACGCGCCGTTGGTGGTCGTGTACCGCACGTCGTCGTTGTAGTCGCCGTAGCCCCGGCCGCTGCTGGTCGACCAGCCGGTGCTGTAGGTGGCCGCGCTGTCGTTGAACCGCTGGCCCGCGCTCACCGTGGGATACAGCTGCGACTGCGGCACGATCTGGGCCGGGGTGTTGGGGCTGGCCCAGGCGAGCTTCATGAACGCCTCGCTGCCCCGGTCGGTGTGCTCCAGGCGGATGTCGTAGCGGCGGCCCGCGACGAGCGTCACGCTGCCCTGGTCGACGGCCGCCGTGTGCGGGGTGTTGTTGTCGATGACGAGCTGCCCGTCGATCCACAGCCGCACGGTGTCGTCGGAGGCGGTGGTGAAGGTGTAGCGCTCGGAGTAGCGAGGCTCGATCGATCCGGTCCAGCGGCCGGAGAAGTTGTCGACGCCGATCGACGGCGCCGGGGAGCCGCCGAAACGCCAGGCGTAGTTGACCGTCGGATCCGTCCGGGTGACCGCCGGTGTGCCGGTGAAGGTGGTGTTGTTCCAGAACTCCGCCTTGAGCCCGGTGCCGGTTCCGGCCGCCGTGGGCGCGGTGGTGGTGATGTCGGCCTCGATGACGGTGGCGATGGCGTTGGTGGTACCGCCGCTGGGCAGGAAGTCGTAGCCGTCTCCGGCGGCCCGTACGGTCACGGGTGACGCGCTGCCGAGCACCCGCGCGCCGGTGACCGTGAACGGCGAACGCTGGCTGAGGTGCAGGGTGCCGGCCCAGTTGTTGACGATCAGGTAGAGCTTGTTGCCCTTACGCGTGACGCGGCCCCAGGACGGCTGGTTGACCAGGCCCGTGTGACCGGCGCCGGTGATGGCCGCGCCGTTGGTGGCCATCCACGTCCCGATGCCGCGCAGGCCGTCGGCCTGCCCGGTGGTGACCGCCCCGGTGTCGGTGGGGCCGATGTTGAGCAGCAGGTTGGCGCCGTTGCTCGTCAGGGTCGCCAGGTCGCGCACCATCGTGGTCGGTGACTTGAAGTTGGTGTCCCAGGCCGCGTACCCCCAGGTGTTGTTGATCGTGATGCAGGATTCCTGCAGTTGGATCGAGGGCGGGGAACCGGCGAGCGCCTGCTCGGGGGTGCCGAAGTCACCGTCGACGGCGCGGCGCTTGCCCACCCGGTTGTTGATGACGACCTGCGGCGAGATGCCGCGGACGAACCGCTCCAGGTCCTCGCCGTCCTGGGCCGACCACGGGTTGGTGGGGTTGGTCTCGGCCCATTCGCCGTCGAACCACAGCACCGCGGGGTCGTAGCCGGTCACCAGCTCCCGGAGCTGCGCCTTCATCTTGTTGACGTAGGCCGGGAAGTTGCCGACGAAGTCCGGGTCGTGCCAGTCCCAGATCGAGTAGTAGAAGCCGAGCTTGATGCCGTTGGCGGTGGCGGCGGTCTTGAGCTCGCGCAGGAGGTCGCGGGAGAAGCCGGAATGGTCGCGGATGTTCCAGCGGTTGACGGCGGTGGGCCACATCGCGAATCCGTCGTGATGCTTCGCGGTGATGACGATGTACTTCTGGCCTGCCTGCTTGGCCAGCTGCACGATGGCGTTGGCGTCGAACGAGGTGGGGTTGAAGGTGGCGGCCTTCGCCTCGTACTCGTTCCACGGGATGTTGCACTGCCGTTTGATCCACTCGACCTCGCGGCACGCGTTGTACTGGCCCTTGTACATGGCGTACGTGCCGAAGTGGATGAACATGCCGAAGCGCGCCTCGTCGAACCAGCGGGTGCGCGATGAGGTCAGCGCGTCATCGGCGACGTAGTTGTCGCCCGGCCCGGCGGCGGCCGGTGCCGGCGGCATGATGACCGTCGCCGCCAGTGCGATGAGCAGTGACAGTGCTGCCCGTACGGAGGTTGACCGCATGGAGTCCTCTCTCGTGGCTGGATTCGACCGGCTCGCCGCCGCGTGCACGCCGCTACAGGCCGCGGTGAGCCGGACGAAATGTGTGGTGCATTGATTGATCTCCTGAAACATCCGACCTGTCAAGTGCAAAACCGGGATTGTTAGGGAGGCGTGTAAGCACTTATCCTCGACTGATCAGGCCCTGACCGGGCATCGACCGTGACCGTGCTTTGGGTACACATGGGATGTCTTCACGTCCGATGAGTGCTCTTCTTAAACAGGTCCCGGCCTCCTCCGCGGCATGCCCGAGAGCGCGGGCCGCCCGACCGGCATGTCCTGATTTATCCCGCCGCGCCCGGCGTCCTCCAACGCCCGGTCACATGTTCGTGGCGATCGCCGCCCGGGGCTCGGCCATCGCGGAACGCGCGGAGATCGCGCGCCCCGTTCTGTCGCGGTAACGGCGCGGGGGCTCGTGACACGGCCCTGGGTGAAAGGCCAGACACCCCCGGCACGGACCGGGCGGGCCAGACGGAAAGCCCTGGGTGGCTGAGAATCGGACCTGAATTCCACCCTCGAATCGGTTCTGTCGAGACGTCCGTTCGCCGCCGAGGATAGGACTCGCGCACGTCGATGAGATCGAAAGGAACGGATCATGGGACAGACCGTCGTGGACATCAGCCCATCCCCGGACGGCTACGTCGCCGGTGACGGCGTCAGGGTGCCGGTAGGCACCGCCTCCCCTCTTGGATCTCTCGGACCTCTCGGATCTTTCGGGCTGGAGCCGGTGGGCGCGGCGCCGAGCCCCAGCGCCTTTCGTCTCACCTGCCGCGCGGGCCGGTGATCGGCGTGCGAACCGCGATCCTCCTCGCTCTCGCCGCCGCCGCCCTGTACGGCGCCAGCGACTTCCTCGGCGGCCTGCTCTCCCGCCGAACCCACTACGGGCTGGTCGGGCTCGTCGGGCAGTGCGCCGCGGCGGCCGGTGGCCTGGCCGCCGCCCTCGCCATGGGCGTCCACCCCACCCCGGGCGCGATCGCGTGGGGGATGGCCGCCGGAGTCGGCGGCGCGATCGGCACGCTGGCGCTCTACCGGGGCCTTTCACAGGGGCGGATGAACGTGGCCGGGCCGCTCTCCGCCGTCGGCGCGGCGGGCCTGCCCGTTCTCGTGGACCTGATGCTCGGTCACGCGTTCACCCCACTCGCCGTTCTCGGCCTGGGCCTGGCCATCCCCGGGATCTGGCTGGTCTCCACGCAGTCGGGCGCGCGAGGCCCCGGCGGCGTCGTTCCCGGCATGCTCGCCGGGCTGGGCTTCGCCGCCCTGTTCATCTGCCTCGACCGGGCCGGTGACCAGGGGGGCCTGTGGCCGGTGGCGGCGAGCCAGGTGGCGGGCGCCGCCGTCCTGGCGGTGGCGCTGGCGGTGTTCGCGCTGGCGGGCGAGCGCGACGGGGGCCACACCACACTCTCCTGGAGGCCGACGTGGACCGCGCTCTGGCCGGGAGTCATGGGAGTCTGCGCCACGCTCCTGTACTTCCTCGCCACCAACCAGGGCACCCTCGCGATCTCCGCCGTCATCACCTCGCTGTATCCGGCCTTCACCGTCGCGCTGGCCGCCGTCGTCCTGCGCGAGCGCACCAACCTGGCCCACGCGGCGGGGCTCCTGCTGTGCGCCGTCGCGGTCGGCGCGTTCGCCGCCGGATGAGCACGCCGTACGAGCGGGCCCGGACAAGCGGGCCCAGACGAGCGCGCCGGACAAGCGGGCCCGAATGAGCGCGCCAAACAAGCAGACCCGGATGAGCGCGCCGGACGAGCGGACCCGGATGGGCGTACAAGGTGACCGGGCGCCGTCGGCCGTTACCCTGCGACGGTGAGCACGGTGAACTCAAGCCTGGTACACGACCTGCTCGTGGGCCTCGACAAGGCCGTGGGCGCCCCGCTGCACCGGCAGATCGAGGCGGCCCTGCGCGACGCCATCCGCGCGGGCCGCCTTCGCCGTGGCGCCTCGCTGCCCTCCTCCCGCCGCCTGGCCGCCGAGCTCGGAGTGTCGCGGGGCGTCGTGGTCGAGGCCTACGACCAGCTCGCCGCCGAGGGCTACCTGTCCAGCACGCCCGGCTCCTACACCCGCGTGGCCTCCCTGTCCGGGCGGACCGCCCCCGCCCCCGGCCCGCCGCCGTCCCCCGGCCCGCTCGTCGACTTCGGGTACGGCCGTACGGACCCGGCGAGCTTCCCCCGCGCCGCCTGGCTGCGCTCCCTGCGGCGGGTGGTCACCGGCGCGCCGCACGACCGGCTCGACTACACCGACGGGTACGGCCTGCCCGAGCTGCGCACGGCCCTGGCCGACTACCTCAACCGTGCCCGCGGCACCGGCGCCGATCCCTCACAGGTGGTCATCACCAGCGGGTTCGCCCAGGCCACCGCGCTGGTCATCGACGTACTGGCCCGGCGCGGCGCGCGCCGGGTCGCCGTGGAGGACCCCTCCTCCAACGACGACATCTGGCAGCACGCGTACGCCCACAAGCTCGGGCTCCTCCCCCTGCCGGTCTCCGACGACGGCATCGACCCGGACGACCTCGAACGCGGCGACGCCGACCTGGTCGTCCTCACTCCCTCCCACCAGTGGCCGCTCGGCGGCGTCCTGCCCGCCCAGACCCGCGTGCGAGCGGTCCAGTGGGCCCGCGCCCGGGGCGCGCTCATCCTGGAGGACGACTACGACGCCGAGTACCGCTACGACCGCGCCCCGATCGGCGCCATGCAGGGCCTCGCCCCCGACGTGGTCATGTACGCCGGTTCGGTCAGCAAGACCCTCGCCCCCGGCCTCCGTCTCGGCTGGCTCGTGCTCCCTCCGCACCTGGCCGACGCGGTCGCCCAGGCCAAGCTGCTGGCCGACCGCGGTTCACCCGCCATCGAACAGCTCGCCTTCGCCGACTTCCTCCTGCGCGGTGAGTTCGACCGTCACCTGCGCCGCATGCGCCCCCTTTACCGGCGCCGCCGCGACCTCCTCCTCACCCGGCTGGCCGAGCTCCTGCCCGACTTCGAACCCACCGGGATCGCGGCCGGCCTGCACGTCGTCGTCTGGCTGCCGGACGGCCTCCGGGAGGACGACGTGGTCACGGAGGCCGCCGCCCACGGCGTCCGCGTCGCCGGTGTCGGCCCCTACCGGTTGACGGCACCGGGGCGCCAGGGCCTCATCCTCGGCTACGCGAGCCTGAACGACGACCGCATCGTCGAAGGGGTCGCGGCGCTGGCGGCGGCGGTCCGCCGCACGCGAGGGACCCGGGACCGGCTTTAGGGCCTGCGGCTCACCGCGACGTACCGTCCGCCTCGCGCGGGGGTCCACCCGGGACGGGCCGGTCCCGCCCGGCGGTGTCCTGGGCGGTCAGGAAGTCGGCGATCCGGGCGGATCCGGTCCGTGTCAGCCAGGTGCGCAGGTCCATCAGGCCGGGGTGCAGCGAGCGGGTGAGGGCGACGTCGGCGCGGTAGCCGCGTTCGTTGAGCCAGGTGTAGGCGAAGGCGAAATCCTCGCCGACCCGGGCGATCGCCTCGATCGGGATCTGGACGTAGGGCAGCGGACGGCCGACGGCCTCGGAGATGGCGGCGGCGATCTGGAGCGGGGTCAGTTCGTCCCCGGCCAGGTCCACCGCCCGGCCGATCCAGTGACTCGGCTGGGCGAAGGCCAGGGCGGCGAAGGCGCCGACGTCGTCGACGGCCATGATCTGCTGCGGCACGTCGGGCGCGAACGCGGTGGCCACGGTGCCGTCGTGCAGGTGGTAGGCGCCGGTGTAGTTCTCCATGAAGGAGACCGGGCGCAGGAAGGTCGCGGGCAGGCCCAGCCGGGTGATGTGCTGTTCGATGTGCCATTTGTTCACCGTGTTCTGCGGCAGCCTCTCGGTGGTGTGGCGGCCCGCGCCGGCCAGTGAGGCGTAGACCAGGTGCCGTACCCCGGCGGCGTGTGCCGCGTCGGCGACGTTGCGGCCCCAGCGGACCTCGTCCTCGGCGGAGAACCCGGCCGGGGTGCCCGGGGAGCCGACGGTGGGCTGCACGCTGAACAGGCCGTGGGCGCCTTCGGCCGCGGCGACGAGTGAGGCGACGTCGTCCATCTCGGCGCGGACGAGCCGCGCGCCCGCCCGCGCCAGCCCCCTGGCCGCCGGGGCGTCCGGATCGCGCGTCACCGCCCGTACCCGCCAGCCGTCGGCGATCAGGCGCGCGGTCACCGGCCGGCCCTGCATGCCGGTCGCCCCCACCACCACGATGGTCTTCACGATGTGTCTCCAGTCGGTAGGCGTGCGGAGACCATCCCAAAGTGGGGTTGCCCTCCGGTTCTGGTTGAGTACGATATGGAGGGCCACCCCGGTTTTGCAAGCCCGTTGGAGATCACATGCCGCAGCGCAGCCGTACGACGTCACCCGCGCGGCCGATGCGCGCGGACGCGCGCCGCAACTACGACCGCATCCTGGCCTCGGCCGCCGAGGCCGTCGCCGAGCAGGGGGCCGAGGCGTCCCTGGAGGAGATCGCCCGGCGCGCGGGCGTCGGCTCGGCCACCCTGCACCGGCACTTCCCCTCCCGGCAGCGACTGCTGGAGGCCGTCTTCCGGGACAAGGTCGAGGTCCTGTGCGCCACCGCCGGTGAGCTGGCCGCCGACCCCGACCCCTGGCTCGCGCTGACGACCTGGCTCCGGGCCGTCGCCGGGCACGCCGTGTCGAACCGGGGCCTGGCCGCCTCGCTGATGCGCGGCGCCCGGGACGGCGACCCCACGCTGGGCGCCACCTGCCACACGATGATCACCGATGCCGGGGCGGACCTGCTGGCCCGCGCCCGCCACGCGAACGCCGTACGGCCGGATGTCTCGATCGCGGACCTGCTCAAGCTCGTCAACGCCATCTCCCTGGCCACCGAACGGGAGCCCGACGGCGCGGCCCAGGCCGACCGGTTGCTCACCCTCGCGCTGACCGGGGTAGGCCCCCGATGAGCACCCGCCGGGAGCCATCGGCGGTGTGACACGGGATTCGCGTCACCCGGCCACACCGGCCGGGACACGCCGGAAACGTACGGGTGGCCCGTGGGGAGGCAGTGCTTTTCGTTGACACGGGGAGGGTGTTGGATGAGTGCATGCGTGAAGCGGACGGAGAGGGCGAGCCGGCGCGGACGGCGGCGGATTCGGAGAGCCCGTCCACCTCACCGTGGAGCGCGCCGTCACGCCCGCCCCACGCCCGCGACGCGGGGTGGCGCCTCACCCGTGGCACGCCGGGCGGGACCCCCGCTCCCGGTGTGAGCGGCCCGGGTACGCGGCAGCCCCCCGGAGCCGGTCCCGAGCGCCGCTCGCGCGCCGGGCGCCCGCCCCAGGCCGAGCCGATGCCGAACCGGCACGAGGGCCGACGCGAGAGCCAAAACGAGGCCCGACGCGAGAGCCCGCGCGAGGGCCGACGTGAAAGCCCACGCGAGGGCCGACATGAGAGCCCACGCGAGCGTCGGCGTGAGAGTGGGGAAGGTCTGCTCCGGCCGCAGGCCGAGACGCGCCCGGTGCTTCGCGCCTTCAACCAGCTCGCCCTCGGCTCCTACAACGAGAAGCTGGTGATCGAGAGCATCCGGCAGGCCGTCTCCACGAGCAGGGTGGAGATCGCCGAGCGCACCGGCCTCACGCCACAGGCGGTGTCGCGGATCACCCGTAACCTGCTGACCTCGGGCCTGCTGACCGAGGACGCCCGCCAGTCGGCGGGCGCGGGCAAGCCGAGGGTGCCACTGCGGCTGCGTCCCGACGCCGGTTCGGCCATCGGCGTGCACCTCGACCCGAAGATGATCACTGTGGTGGCCGTCGACCTGTGCGGCGACCTGCTCGACCAGCGGCACCTGCCCCTGCCGGAACAGCCCGACCCGCAGTGGTGCCTGGCGCAGATGACCCGCCTGGCGCTGGAGTCGGCCAAGGCCGCGCGCCCCGCCTCCGAGGCCCTGCTGGGGGTGGGTGTCGCCGTGCCGGGCCCGCTCGACCCCCACGCCGGGCTGCTGCTCGACCCGCCGCTGTTCCGGGACTGGAAGCACGTGGCGCTCAAGGCCGAGCTGGCCGCCCGGCTGGACGTCACCGTCACCGTCGAGAAGGACTCCACGGCGGCGGCGATCGGCGAGCGCTGGCTGGGCGCGGCCGACCGCGCCGACGACTTCGTCTACCTCTACCTGGGCGCCGGTGTCGGCAGCGGCGCCTTCCTCAACGGCGACGTCTACCGGGGACGTACGGGCAACGCGGGCGAGGTCGGCCAGCTGTGCGCGATCGCGACCGGCTGGCTCACCCCGGAGGGCGGTCCCAAGCTCGTCCCCGAGTGCGCCCCGACGTCCGCGGTGGTGGATCGCGCCGGTGCCGCGGGCATGGTGGTCCCGCCGGGTGACAGCGCCTACGAGTGGGTCTGCGAGGCCGCGGCGCGCGGCGACCTGCGGGCGGTCACGGTGATCGAGGAGGTGGCCCGCGTGATCGGCCTGGGTGCCGCCGGGCTCATCGACCTGCTGGACGTCGAGCTGCTCATCATCGGCGGTCCCGCCGTCCTGCCCGCCGTGGCCGACATCTACCACCGGCAGATCGCCGCCGCCGTCAACGGGTTCCCGATGGCCAGGCACCTGCGCGAGGTGAAGGTCGCCCAGTCGCGCCTCAACCGGGCCGCGGCGGCGGTGGGGGCCGCGTCCAGCGTGTTCCACGAGGTGTTCACGCCCAGCCTGGGCTCCCGGACGCGGACGGCGCACCCGGACGCCGTGTAACCCGGCGCGGGACTTCACAGAGACCGTGTGAATCCGCGCCGCACCGACAGCACGAGACTTCACAGAGGCCATGTGGATCCGCGCCGCACCGACAGCACGAGACTTCACAGAGGCCATGTGGATCCGCGCCGCACCGACAGGGCGGGACACCACAGAAGCCCCGTGAACCGCGCCCACCGGCAACACGGGACTTCACAGAGACTGTGTGACCTGTCCCCACCGACAACACAGGACATCACAGGGGCGTGTGACCTGGGCCCGCCGACAGCGCGGGACTTTACAGAGACGGTGACCGGATTCAACACGGATTGACATAGTCAATCCAATGGATTTACATATCCGTAACCTACATCACCCCCCATCAAAGGCCAATCGTGAACAACCGGTACAAACCCCTCCTGAGAGCGACGCTGGCCGTCTCCCTCCTCGCCACCGCCCTGAGCTGGTCGGCCACGACCCCGGCCCTCGGCGCGCAGGCCGCCGCCGCACCCCCCACCGTGAAGAACAAGGTCTACGCGGGCTACCAGGGCTGGTTCAACGCCCAGGGCGACGGCTCGCCGCTCAACAACTGGCGGCACTGGTCGCGCGGGACACAGCCGTCCCCGGGCAACCAGACCTTCGAGCTCTACCCGGACATGAGCAAGTACCCCGCCTCGGCCAAGTACCAGACCGGGTACGCGGCGCTCGGCAACGGCCAGCCCGCGACGCTCTTCTCCTCCTATCCGACGGCCGTGGTCGACCAGCACTTCCAGTGGATGAGCCAGCACGGCATCGACGGCGCCGCGATCCAGCGCTTCGGCAGCGACGTCTCCACCCCCGGCTCGGCCAACGCCCAGGTCCGCAACACGATCACCTCCAGGGCCAGGGACGCCGCCGAGAAGTACGGCCGCGGGTTCTACGTCGAGTACGACGTCAGCGGCCTGACCGACGCCAACGTGGAGCAGGTCCTCACCCGGGACTGGACCGACGTGATCACAGGTCAGCTCCACCTCACCGACTCCCCGGCGTACGCCAGGGAGAACGGCAAGCCCGTGGTCGAGATCTGGGGCTTCGGCTTCGAGGACCGGCCCGGCACGGCCGCCCAGGCCGAGCGCATCGTGCGCTGGTTCAAGGACCGCGGCCTGTACGTCATCGGCGGCGTGCCGCGCGAGTGGCGCACGGGCGGCGGCAAGGCCGGGTTCGCCTCGGTGTACCGGGCGTTCGACATGATCTCGCCGTGGATGGTGGGATACGTCGGCGACACGAGCGGCCTGCTCAACGGCGACCGTGACGCGCTGAACGCGACCGGCCAGGCGTACCAGCCGGTCATCTACCCGGGCTTCGCCTGGTCCAACTGGAACGGCGGCGCGCGCAACATGATCCCGCGCCGGTCCGGCGACTTCATGTGGGAGCAGGCCGCCAGCGTGCGCCGGGCGGGGGTGCCGCAGGCGTTCATCGCGATGTTCGACGAGTACGACGAGGGCACGGCCCTCGCGCCGGGCGCCGAGGACTCCTCGCAGGTGCCGACCAACCAGTACTTCCTGACCAACAGCGCCGACGGCAAGTACGTGTCGTCGGACTTCTACCTGCGCCTGGCGGGCAGGGCCACCCGCATGATCACCGGCCTCGACCCGCTGGTGACCGCGGTGCCCATCCCGCTCAGCGCCGGTCCGGTCTTCTTCCGCACCAGCGTGGAGCAGGGGACCGACGCCCAGCCGACGTGGACGAACACGCCGGGCGGCGGCGGTACCACCAACGTCACCGGGCAGTCGCTCGCGGTCGCGGCCAACGAGGACAACCAGATCGGTTCGTCCGCCCTGCGCATCCGGGGCACCGCCGCCTCCGCCGCCGCCTCGCACGTCTACTACCAGGTGTTCGACGTGAACATCCCGGTGACCGCCGCGACCAAACTGCAGTACTCCTTCCTGCCGAAGGACGCGGGCGGCCGTAACGTCTCGGTGGACTTCGCGATGACGGACGGCACCACGCTCCGCGACAGCGCCGCCGTCACGACCACCGGCGCCGACATGCACCCGGGTACGGCCAAGGGCACGATCGGCTCGTGGTCGCGGATCCAGAGCGACTTCGGCTCCGCGCTGAACGGCAAGACCATCGACAAGATCCTCGTCGGCTACGACCGCAGCGGCACGGCCGGTGCCTTCACCGCCTACATCGACGATCTCACCATCACCAACTCCTGATTCCCGACCTCGGCCGGGGTACGGCGCCCGTCGCGGCACCGTACCCCGGCCGAGTCGTGTCACCGGCCGAGCAGAGGCGCGGGACGTCTCAGTCGTCCGGGTGCCGGTGGAGGCGGGTGTGCCGCGCCAGGGCCACGTCGATGACCTGGGTGTCGCCGGGCGGGGCTTCGGCGGTGTCCCACCAGCGGATCGCGCCGATCTCCCGGTTGGGGGTGAAGGCGTGGTGGAGGGCGGGGACGCGTGCGGTGTAGATCGCGGCGTACTCGTCGCGTGGCGGGCCGACGAGCCGGAAGCGCGCGTACCCGGCGAGGGTGAGGGTGGGCAGGCGCAGGCCGCTCTCCTCGTGGAGTTCCCGTACGGCGGCCTGGAGAGGTGTCTCGCCGGGGTCGATCCCGCCGCCGGGGAGTTCCCACTGGCCACGGAAGCGGTCGAAGACCAGCAGCAGGTACCGGCCGCACCAGACCGCGACCAGGGCCGCGGGCATCGGCGCGTCGTCCGGCACCTCGTCCGGCACGTCGGCGACGCGGGCGACCGGCAGGAACGCCGTCAGCGCGTTCCCCTTCGCGTCCCGGACCAGGGCTCGATCCATGCGTCCATGATGAGCGCCCGCGTTCGCGAACGCGAGACACCTCGGCCGCGACAGGACGCCTTCCGGGGTACGCACGGCCGGTCTCGTCGCCATCGGCCAGGTCCTCAGTCCCGGGGCTTGTGCCAGACGATGCTGTAGCGCAGCAGCAGATGGCGGCGGTAGCGGGAGCCGGGCAGGATCTCGGCGGCCAGCGCTCGCATCTGCGGGTACGTCACCGGCGGCGGCCACACTATGGGGGACGCGTGCTCCCAGTAGCCCTTCGCGGCGCGGTGGAAGGTGCCGACGACGACTCCGGCCAGGTCGCGCGGCAGGTCGTTGGGCATGGTGCTGCGGGCGAGGCCGACGACGGCCAGGACGCCGCCGGGACGCAGCAGGTCGCGCATGCGGGCCAGCCCGGTGGCGGCGTCCATGTGGTGCAAGGTGGCCACGGACGCGACGACGTCGAACGAGGCGGGCTCGAAGGGGTGGGTGAGGAAGTCGCCGAGGATGTGGTCGATGTCGTCCGGGTGCTCGCGGGCCCGGTCGACGCTCGGCGCGTCGAGGTCGATGCCGGTGACGTGCGGCACGACCCGCCGCAGTTCACGGGCGAGCATGCCCTCGCCACAACCGACGTCGAGGGCGTGCCGGGCGCCGTCGGGGACCGCGCGGAGGATGCGGGGGTGGTAATGGATGTTGTGGTTCCATCGCCTGTCGTTCTCCACTGTCATGGGAGCATCCTGCCGAACATCCGGCCGTGACCTCTTTCCGCTTTCCGCTTGCGCGGGGCCGCGACTCCCGAGATCGGGACTGTCCGGCCGGTTGACGGCCGGGACCCGGTCGAGGTCCGGCCCGGGGTCCGGTTGAGGCCCGGCCGGGGTCCGGTCGGGGTCCGGCTTGGAGAACGCTCCCGGTCCCGCGCGGGGCTCCCCGCATCCCCGGAAGACCCGGCCAGGCCCGGCCCGGTCCAGCGGGGGTGCCCGGCGGGGTGTCAGCGTCCGGAGCCCTCGGCGACTCTCGGCATGTCCTGCCAGGAGGCGCCCGGGGGCGTGGCGGTCGCGCAGACGACGTAGTGGTGCGGGGTCATCGCCGACATGCGGCCGAACAACAGGCTCAGACAGGCGGAGTGCAGCGCCTCCGGGGTGGTGTCGGCCGAGGTGAAGCACACCAGCCGATGCCCGAGCCGCCCGTCGGCCTCGGCGATGACGGCCGTACCGGCGAGAGCCGCTCCGGGGGCGAGGACCGTTCCGGCGGTTGAAGCTGCCTCGGCGGCGAGAGCCGTTCCGGCGGTGAGGGGTGCTTCGGTGGTGAGGGTCGTTCCGGCGGTGAGGGGTCCCTCGGCGGTGAAGGTCGTTTCAACGTCGAGGGGTGCCTCGACGTTAAGGGCTGCCTCGGCGTCGCCGGTCAGCCGTGCGAGCGCGTCCGTCGTCAGGCGTTCGACCTCGGGGAGGTGGACCCAGCAGCCGTCGATCGACAGCCAGCCGTCGTCCCGGGGAACCGGGACGACACCGGTGAGGGCGGTCAGCTCGCTCAGTGGCACGTTCCGATCGCCCGCCTCGATGAGCAGCCGGGCGATCCCCTCGCCGAGGGCCAGCGTGTCGTCGCGCGGCAGGCAGCGCGGGTCGGCCCACAGGGTGACGTCGAGCTCGCCGTGCAGCCGGTGGACCCAGAGCGAGGTGCGCGTGGGCAGGGTCCCCGGCGGAAGCCAGACCGAGTGAACGTCCTCGCCGGTACGGCTGACCCGCGTGCCCCGGCCGGGGACGCTCATGTCGTTGAACACGATGTCCCTGGCGAAGAAGAGCCCGCGCTCCCGCTGGACGTCCTCCATGATCCGGATGAGGGCGTCCGAGTCGAACCGGCTGTTCTGGTACGCGGCCATCGTCGCCGAGCGCGCGCCGCGCAACACGGCGTCGAAGCCGTCTCCGCCGACCTCCACGGGGATCAGCGCGTCCTGGGCGAGCGGCCCGACGTACTCGCGCAGCTCGGGCCGGAACCGGTTCGCCGAGATGGACAGTACGACGACCGTCCGCAGGTCGGCCCGTACTCCGGCGAGCACCGCCAGGGCCGCGAGCACCGCCGCCGACGGGCTCGCCCCGGTACGCGCGGAGATCCGCCCCAGCGCCCTGGCCGCCGGGACCGAGCGCACGCGCAGCCGGGGAAGCACCCAGTCCGTCTCGCCGTCCACCGGGACGGTCAGCGTGGACCGGGGCACCCCGCGCAGGTGGCCCTCCCAGTAGCGGAGCGCCGACTCGGCCCGCCGCAGACCGGCCGGGGTGCGCTCGGCCGCCGCGACATCGAGCGGCTGCGGCGCGGCCACCGGCGCGAGCGGCTTGCCGAGGAGGAGTTCGTCCCACTCGGTGAGCAGTACGGCGAGCCCGGCCGCGTCCATGGCGCTGTGCGTGGTCACCAGAACGACCTGCCGTGGCACGCCACCGGAGGTGATCACGGCGACCCGGAGAGGGATCTCCGCCTCCAGCGCGAAGCACGTCCCCTGGAGCCGCCGCGCGACCTCCTCCGCGAGGTCGGCGTCACGCGTCTCGGCACCGCCCCGAACCAACCCCCCACCCTCAACACCGACACCGGCAGCGGCCCGAACCGACCCCTCACCCTCAGCACCGACACCGCCTCGAACCGACCCCCCGACTCCCGGCCCTTCGGCGCCCTCCGGTCCTTCGACCTCTCCGCTCACCGGGGCGTCGCCGAGGTCCCCGCCGGTGTCGTGGACCTCGACGGGCACGTCCCCGGCGGCCATGACCCGCTGGAGGTCGTCGTGGAAGGTCGTGCGCAGGGACTCGTGCCGGGTCACCAGCTGGACCACGGCCTCGGTGACCACGGCGAGCGTCGTACCCGGCTGGAGGGCCCGTACGACGCGGTAGTTCATGTGCTCCGGCGGGTCGATGAGCATGCAGCGGACCATGTTGGCCTGGCCCGTCGTCAAGGGGCCCTGGCGTGCCGGTAGACCGGAGAAACGCGCGACGACGGTCACGGGGCGCCCTTCGGCAGGACGCCGGTCCATGTCCGCCCGGCGTACCCCGGGCACCGCTCCGCGCTGCCGGGAAGACCACCGGGAACGCCGCGCGGCCGGTGTACGCGACAGGGGCCGGACCGGCGGAGGGACCGGAACCTGGACCGTTCCTGTCCGAACGAGAGCGGTTGTGCCACGGAAGCCGCCAAACCGAAAAGTCCTTTATTGGAAAGTTTGCTTACAGTTTCGAGGGTGACGTCAGTGAATCATGTCCGCGGGGGACGCGACAAGCCCCTGTCCATCGCGGTTTCCGCGTCCCGCTCACCTGTTCAGGCGGCGGATCTCCCCCGGGGCTCCAGGGCCGCCGCCACCGTGGCCGGGGACGCGGCGAGCAGCGGCAGCCGTACGGCGGGGGTGGGGATGTCACCCCGCGCGTGCAGTACGGCTTTGATCACCGTGGGGTTCGGCTCCGCGAACAGCCGGAGCGAGAGCGGCGCGAGGCGGTGCCCGAGGGCGCGCGCCTCGAACACGTCACCGGTCCGCCACGCGGCGACGAGCCGCGCGAAGTCGGCGGTGGCGACCAGCGCCGAGGCCAGGACGCCGCCGTGCGCGCCGAGCGCCAGCAGCGGCGAGATGTACGCATCGTCGCCGCCGAGGATCACGAACCCGGGAGGCGGGTCGGCGAGCAGATCGATGGCGTCGCCGTTGATCCCGCCGGGCGAGAACTTCACCCCGGCGACCCCGGGGATCGCGGCGAGCCTCCGCAGCGCCCCTGCCGACAGGTACTGGCCCGTGCGGTACGGGATGTCGTAGGCGACGAGAGGCACCGGGCTCAGCTCGGCGAGGTGCGCGAAGTGCGCGAGCACCCCCTCCTCACCGGGGCGGACGAACGGGGGCACCACCGTCAGCGCGGCGACGACCTCCGGGTGGCCGCCCAGCCGCCGCAGCGCCCCGGCCGTGTCGGCGCCCACCACGAGCGGCGCCGACCGTTCCCGGCAGACCCGGGCCGCCACCTCGATCACGGCCCGCTTCTCCGCGTCCGTGAGCGCGCCGGGTTCCCCGGTGGTGCCGAGCGCGACCAGGCCCGTCGCGCCGTCGGCGAGCAACCGCCGCGCGAGCGACTCCAGCGCGCCGAGGGCCACCTCACCGGAGGTCTCGAACGGGGTGATCAGTGGGACGTAAAGACCGTTGAGTGTCATGGGAACCATCGTCACGTGATCAAAGGTGAAGAACCAGTTCCGATTCATGAGGGTATACGTAAGCTGAACTTATGCTTGATGTCCGCCGCCTGCGGCTGCTCCGCGATCTGGCCAGGCTCGGCACCATCGCCGCGGTCGCCCAGGCCCACACCTACACGCCGTCGGCCGTGTCCCAGCAGCTCACGGCGCTGCAACGGGAGGCCGGGGTGCCGCTGCTGGAGCGGACCGGCCGCGGCGTCGCCCTCACCCCGGCGGGCGTCGCGCTGGTCGAGCACACCGAGACCGTGCTCGCCGCGCTGGAGGCGGCCTCGGCGACCCTCGCCGCCGCCCGGACCGGCCTGAGCGGGACCGTGCACATCGGGGCGTTCCCGACCGCCGTGCACACCCTGCTGCCCGCCGCACTGGTCTCGCTGGGCCGCGACCATCCGGGACTCGACCTGATGGTCACCGAACTGGACCCGGCCGCCGTCCCCGAAGCGCTGCGGGAACGACGGCTCGACGTGGCGCTGCTGCACGACTACGACCTGGCCCCCGTCGAACCCGACCCGACGCTCGACTCGACACCCCTGCTGGAGGAAACAGTCTTCCTCGCGGTACCCGGCGCGGCGGACTCTTCCCTGGCCCCCGGCGCGGCCGACTCCCCCACGGCTCCCGGCGCGACGGACCCTCCCGTGCTCCCCGGTACGACGGACTCCCCCGCCGTTCCCGTCGTCCCTGGCTCGGCCGATGCCACAGCGCCCGCGGATCCGGTCGGCGGGTTCCGGGACGCGGACTGGATCGTGGCCTCGCCGGGTACCCTCTGCCACACCGTGGCCGTGCGCGCCTGCCTGGCCGCGGGATTCACACCGCGGGTACGCCACCACATGGACGACTTCACCGCCGTGCTGACGCTGGTCGCGGCCGGTCAGGGGGTCGCCCTGGTACCGCTGCTCGGCGCCGTCCGGCTTCCGGACGGTGTGCGCCTCCTGCCGCTACCGGCGCGGCGCAGGACCCGGATCGCCTACCGCCGAGGAGCCGGTGAGCATCCCGCGGTCGCCGCGTGCGTCCGCGCCATCCGCGCCGCGACCGAGGACTACCTGCCGAGGGCCCAGGTCGGCGGGGCCTGTCCAACGACCAGGTCGCCGACCGCATGGTGATCGGCTCGCTGACCGCGAAAACCCACACCAACCGGGCCATGGCCAAGCTCCACGCCCGTGACCGCGCCCAGCTCGTGGTCCTCGCCTACGAATCCGGCCTGGTGGTCCCGCACACCTCCTGAGACGCGGGGACCGGTGGATGATCGCCCGCGCCGGATCCGCCGCCCCGGGTCAGGTCATCCGCATGCGGTCGCGCAGGGTCGCGACGCCGTCGCCGTCGAGGTCGTCGCAGTACGCCGTACGCCCGGTCATGGCCATCGTGAGCGCCAGGGTGGTACCGGACACGAGCGGGCCGGAGCCGGTCGCGAAGGGGCCGTCGTTCGCGACGAGCCGCAGGCCGACGATCCGTTTCCTGGCGGGGACGACGAGGTCGGAGCCCCCGTAGTACTCGGCCAGGCGGGTGACGGTCGTGATCGGGTAGTCGCGGCGAATGCCCAGCGGTCGCCGGATGTCCTCCCCGTGCACGATCGTCTCGCCCAGCATCACCACGGTCGACAGAAGTGGCGTGGTCGTGTTCGTGACGACGCGGCGGAACCTGTCGTACGTCTCGGCCGGGTTCGCGCCCAGTTCCTCGGCGAGCCGCATGGCGACCTGCTTGTCGAAGTCGAACCGGCAGCGGATCACGCCCGCGAGCCACCGTACCGGGGTGAGGGTCGCCGCCGAGGTGATGTGCGCCAGCACCTCGCGCACGGTCAGCCCGGCGCACAGCGACGGCGTCGCCCACCGCTCGTCGGTCAGGTTCGCCAGGTCGGCAGCGAGGGCCGCCCGTTCGGCGTGGATCAGTGGCCACACCTCGGACGCACGGCGCGGATTCGCCCTCGGCTCCGGGCCGGTCGTCTCGGGCGGTGTGTCGTCGTGGGTCATGGGAGTCCTCGCGGCAGCCGGTAACAACGGTCAGAGGGTGAGACTCCCGCCACGGGGTGGAATCGTCGCTCGTGAGCGACATCATCGCAGATGATCCTGGTTATCGTGGCGCCCCCGGAGCCATCGGCGATCACGCCGCGTCCGATGCCTCCGGGGGTGCCAGCGGCGCCACACCGTACCGGCGGTGCCCGATGCTCCCGGGGGTGCCAGAGGTGCAACCAGACGCCAGGCCGTCTCAGCCGGGACGCTACCGCCTAGGCGTCGGCGACGTCCCGTACCGTCCGAAATTGGGCCGCGTGGTCGTGTGCCCATTCGCGGAATGTGCGGGCGGGGCGGCCGGTCACCTCCTCGACGGTCGTGGTGACAGGCTCGGGGGCGGTCACGATGGCGGCCCAGTAATCGAGGGCGCCGTCCACCACCTCGGGGTCGCCCCAGGCGGCGATCATCTCCTCGCGGGCCTCCTCGCGCGGCTGCTCCTCGAAGCGCAGAGGGCGGCCGATGACCTCGCCGATGACGCGGACCTGGTCGGCCTGGGTGATGATCTCCGGCCCGGTGAGCGCGTAGCTCCGGCCGCCGTGTCCGTCCTCCGTCAGCGCCCGCAGGGCCACGGCCGCGATGTCGGCCTCGTGGATGAGCGAGCGCGCCGCGCCCGCGTACGGCGCGCGCACCACGCCGCCGGTCCTGATCTCGTCGGCCCAGCCGAGGGTGTTGGTGGCGAACCCGCCCGCCCGCAGGAACGTCCACTCCACCCCCGAGCGCCGTACCAGCTCCTCGATCTCGCTCCACACCCCGTTCTGCGCCGCCTCGCGCCCGTCCTGTACGGAGAGGGCGGAGACGTAGACGACCCGGCGGGCGTGCCGGGCGATCGCCTCGACGACGGGTTCCGCCCCGGCGGCCGAGAAGGACGGCCAGAGCAGGAACACCGTGCCCACGCCCTCCAGCGCCGCCTCCACGGTCCGGGGGTCGGTCAGGTCCCCGCGCGCCGCCTCGACGCCGCCGGGCAGGCGGGCCCGTCGCGGGTCGCGGGTCAGCGCCCGCACCGGAACCCCGGCCTCGACGAGCAGGGGCACCAGGTGTCCGCCGATGTTCCCGGTGGCGCCGGTCACCAAGATCTTCTCTGATGTGTTCATGCGCCCATGCTCGAACTTGAACCTTTGTTGAAGTCAAGCCGGTCGGCGGACCGCGTTCTCAGGTGCCGTCGGCCGGGGTGAACGCCGTGGCGTGGTCGCGGGCGAAGTCCGCGACGTCGCGCGGAGCGCGGCCGAGAAGGTCGGTGAGCGTGTCGGTGGTGAAGTCTCCCCAGCCGGAGACGTACGCCCGCGCGTACTCCTCAAGCATGTCGACGATCCACACCGGAACGCCGTAGCCGAGCAGTGTCTTGCGCTTGACGTCGTCACCGACCGGCAGGTACGTGATGGGCCTGCCGAGGGCGAGGCTCAACCGGGCGGCGACCTCGTCGAACGCCAGCGAGCGCGGGCCGGTGAGGGTGTACGTCCGGCCGTGGTGACGGTCCGGGTCGTCGAGGAGCACGCGGGCGGCACACTCGGCGATGTCGCGTACGTCGATCATGCCGACCCGCGCCGAGGCCAGGTTCAGCGAGAACGTGCCGGTGGCGGAGATGTCGCCCGCCTCGTTCAGCAGGTTCTGCATGAACCAGTGGGGACGCAGGATCGTCCAGCGCATGCCGCACTGTTCGATCTCCCGGTCGGACAGCGCGTGCAACCTGCCGCTGCGGTTCGGCGCGTCGTGTGCCGCGCCGACGACGGACAGGCGCACGACGCGCTCCACACCGGCCTGGCGTGCGGCCCACAGGGCGTTCATGGCGTTCTCGGGGGCGCGCGGGCTGTTCGGGGTGAGCAGCCACACGTCCTGTACGCCCTCGAAGGCGGGCGGCAGCGACCGGGGGTCGTCGAGGTCGCCGACGAATACCTCTGCGCCCCGCTCGCGCGGGCCGTCCGCTCTGGACCCTTCGCGGACGAGGGCGCGAAGGTCCACGTCGGTCCCCTCCAGCGCGTCCATCAGCGCGGTGGACACGGTTCCGGTGGCTCCGGTGATCAGGACGGTACGTGACACGCTCGTTCTCCTTTGGTGAGGGTGGAGTGGTACTACGGCGGCGACCCGGCGGTCTCGGGCGGACACCCCGGCCACCACGCGGCCTCCCGCGTCGTACGCCGTCTGCGGGTGGAGCAGCTGGTCGAACCGGTCAAGGGGGCCGGTGCCGCCTACGGGTAGATCAGCCGGTCAAGGCGACCGAGCTGGTCAAGATGGCCGGTACCGCCTGCGGGGGATCAGCTGGTCGAGGCGGCCGGGGCCGGGGTGTCGCCGTGGTGAGCCGGGGTGTTCGGGGGGCTGCCCGCCGACCGGCCGACGGTGACGCGCTCCAGGGCCCAGAGCACGACGGTCCCGGCAGAGAAGGTGGCGCCCAGGACGCACACGCCGGTCCAGCCGCCGTGTACCCAGACCACCGACGTCAGCGCGGATCCCACCGCGCCGCCGAGGAACAGGGTGGTCATGAAGGCGGAGTTGATCCGGTTGCGGGCCTCGGGCCGGAGCGCGTAGATGACGTTCTGACTGCTGTTGAGCACCGCCTGGTGCGCCAGGTCCAGCACGATCACGCCGACGAGCAGCCAGACCAGCGTGTGGGCCCCCGCCGCGATCGCCGCCCAGGACGCCAGCAGCAGGACCGTCCCGGCACCGGTCACGATCTGGACGTACCCCCGGTCGGCCAGCCGCCCCGCCACCGTGGCGGTCAGCGCGCCGACGACGCCGACCAGGGCGAACAGGCCGATGGCCGACTCCGACCAGCCGTACGGCGACCGCACCAGCAGGAAGGTCAGCGCCGTCCACAGCACGCTGAACGAGGCGAGGCTCAACGCGCCGATACCCGCCCGCCAGCGCAACAGCGGCTCGTACCGGAACATCGCGACCGTCGAGCGCAGCAGCCCGGGGTAGGACAGGCGTCCGCCGTCTCCGCCGAGCCGGGGCAGGAAGACCCGCAGCAGTACGGCCATCAGCACCATCAGAACCGCGTTCACCCAGTAGACCGTCCGCCACCCGCCCAGCTCGGACAGCGCCCCGGCGGCGGTCCGCGCCAGCAACAGGCCGAGCATCAGCCCGGTCATCACCGTGCCGACCACCCGGCCGCGCTCGGCCGGGTCCGCCAGCGTCGTCGCGAACGGCACCACCACCTGCGCCCCGACCGAGGTCAGCGCGGTCAGAGCCGTACTGACCAGGAGCACCGTGCCGTTGGGGGCGACGGCCGACACCAGCAGGAGCAGCCCGGTCGCCGCGTAGAGCGACACCGCCAGCCGCCGCCGCTCCATCAGGTCGCCGAGCGGCACCAGCAGGATCAGCCCCAGCGCGTACCCGCCCTGCGCGGCCGTCACCACCAGCGCCGCCGACGACGGCCCGATCCCCAGCTCCCGGCCGATCAGGTCGAGCAGCGGCTGCGCGAAGTAGTTTCCCGCGACCGCCAGCCCGGTCGCCGCCGACATGAGCAGCAGCAGCCCGCGCGACAGGCCGCCGTCCGTGCGAGGTTTCGTCATGCGCCCAGCCTCGACGACGAACGATCAATGAGTCCAACGCATATTTGTCATCGGACTGATCGTGCATCACGATTGATCCGTGGAGCTTCAGCAGATGCGCTATGTCGTCGCCGTCGCCGAGACGAGCAACTTCACCCGGGCCGCCGAGCGGTGCCTGGTCGTCCAGTCCGCGCTGAGTCACCAGATCGCCCGCCTGGAACGCGAGCTGGGCGCCAAGCTGTTCGAGCGCACCAGCCGCCGCGTCCGGCTCACCCCCGCCGGTGAGGCGTTCCTCCCGGCGGCCCGCCAGGCTCTCGACGCCGCCGAACGAGCCCGCGCCGAGGTGGCCGCCGCCGCCGGGGAGATCCGGGGCAGGCTCGCCGTCGGCGCCATTCCCACCGTCGCGGCGGTCGACCTCCCGACCGCGCTGGAGCGTTTCCACCTGCGGCACCGGCAGGTACGGATCAGCCTCCGCTCGGGCGCGAGCGACGAGCTGGCCGAACAGGTGCGGCAGGGCACCCTGGACGCCGCGTTCCTTGGGCTGCCGGTGGGCGTACGGCCCAAGGGTGTCCGAGGTCGCGAGCTGGCGCGCGGCGATCTCGTCGCCGCAGTGGCGCCGGGCCACCCGCTCGCGGGCAGGGAGCTGGTGGACCTGCGTCGGCTGTCGGACGAACCGTTCGTCGACTTCCCCCCGGGTACGGCCGCGCGGGCCCAGACGGACGAGGCGTTCGCGACGGCCGGGGTCCGCCGCGAGGTCGCCTTCGAGGTGACGAACATGGACTTCATGGCTCGCCTGATCCGGCAGGGCCTGGGCATCGGGATGCTGCCCGCCGCCTTCGTGTCCGAGCTCCCCGACCTGCCCGTCCTGCGGCTTCGCGACGCCCCCGCCCGCATGGAGCACCTGGTCTGGAGCCGCTTTCCCCCGTCCCCCGCCGCTGCGGCGTTCCTGTCCGTCCTCGGTGTCACGGAACACGCGGGATCGCCGGACCCGTGACCCCAGGCGCCTCCGGCGAGCCGGAGTCCAGTCATCCCGGTCACCCCGGCCATCTCGGGCATCCCGGCCGTCGGCGACCTCGGTCCGGTGTCGGCCGCGAGGTGCTCCGGGGATGCCCGCGTTCGACGTGATCTGACCGTTTTTCAGGGCAGGACGCGGGCATGCGCGGACGAACGGACTCTCACTACTGGGGCGTGGTGCTCGACGCCCCCGACGCACAGGAACTCGCGCGGTTCTACGCGCGCCTGCTCGACTGGAAGGTCACCAAGGACGAGCCCGGCTGGGCCACGGTCGCACCGGCCGACGGGGTCGCGTACCTGGGTTTCCAGACCTCCCCTGACTACGTACGCCCGGTCTGGCCGTCCGCCGACGGCTCGCAGCAGATGATGCTGCACCTCGACCTGGAGGTCGACGACCTCTACGGCGCGGTCGCGCACGCGGTCGAGACGGGTGCGACGGTCGCCGCCCACCAGCCGCAGGACGACGTCCGGGTGCTCCTCGACCCCGCCGGACACCCGTTCTGCCTCTATCTGGACAGTGACAGTGACAGTGACGGGGACGGGGACGGGGACGGCTAGCGACGCGAGTACGGGTACCGGCGGGACGGCTCCGGCCGGTGTCAGGTGGCGGGGAGCCGGTTGACGGGGTGGTCGCCGGTGGCCCAGAGATACTGGACGGCGTAGGCACGCCAGGGCCGCCAGGCGGCGGAGCGGCGGGTGAGCGCCGAGGGGGTGACGGGGAGGCCGAGCCTGCGGGCGGCGGCGCGGATCCCGAGGTCGGTGGGGATGAAGGCGTCGGGGTCGCCGAGGGCGCGCATCGCGATGGTCTCGACGGTCCAGGGCCCGAGTCCGGGAAGCGCCAGGAGCCGCGCGCGGGCCCGGTCCCGGTCGGCTCCGGCGCCGAGGTCGATCTCGCCGTCCGCCAGGGCGGTGATCAGGCCGGTGAGCGTCGCGCGTCGTGCCCGGGGAAGGGCGAGCTTCTCCGGATCCAGCGAGGCCAGCGCTCCGGGGGTGGGGAAGAGGTGGGTGAGGCCCCCGCCGGGATCCGTGATCGGTTCGCCGTGGGCGACGACCAGCCGGGCGGCGTGGGTGCGGGCGGCGGCGGTGGACACCTGCTGCCCGAGCACCGCGCGTACCGCCAGCTCGAACGCGTCGACGGTACGGGGCACCCGGCGGCCGGGCTCCTCGTCCACGAAGGGGGCGAGCACCGGGTCGGCGCGCAGGACGTCTCCGATGGCGATGGGGTCGGCGTCGAGGTCGAGCAGGTTCCGGCACCGGTCGATCGCGGTGGAGAGGTCACGAGGGTCGCTGAGGGTCAGGCGGCAGCCGACGTGGTCGGGCATCGGCCACAGGGTGGCGACGCCGTGGCCGTGCGGCAGGCGCAGCGTCCGGCGGTACGCGCCGTCGCGCCACTCCTCCACCCCGGGTACGGCGGTCGCGGCGAGATGCCCGAACAGGTTGCCGGGACACAGCGGAGCCCGGAACGGCAACCGCACCGACACCGTCCGGCCGTCGACCAGCCCCGGGCCGGGAAAGGCGTGCCCCTCACCGGCGGGTCCCCTCGGCTGGGAGTTCTCGTCATGCATACCTGCAGTCTCCAGGAGAGCGACGACCGGGCCCGCCCCGCACACCCCTCGGCGGGACGCAGATACTCGAACTCAGGTGCCGTTCGTCGGCGGGGGTTCGGTGAAGGCTCCGGCCGACGCGACAGCACCCGCACGGCGTGCTCGGCGACGACTACCTCGCCCTCGGCCTGACGAGCACCGTCCTGTAGCCCCCGGCGGCACCCAGGTCGTCGGCGGTCATCGACACGACCCCGGCACAACGCAACGCAACGCAACAGAACGTGACGCGAGGACCGAGGACGCGGCTCCGGGGATCACGAGCGTCGCCGGTAGCCCGTGAGTGAACCAGGGGCTACCGGCCCGTCGTCAGGTGACCGGCCCCGGGCCCGGCCTCACCGGGGCTCAGACGGCGGCCGACGCGGCGCGGGAGGTCAGCCCTCGAACGACAGGGTGGCGAACCGATACCAGGTCTTGCCGTTCTCGTCCCCCTTGTGGATACGGCCGGTCATGACCTTGTTGTCGTCCGCCAGCCAGCTGTGACTGCTCTCCTTGTACTCACCGCTGGTCTGCCCGTCCTTCAGCCGCACCTGCCGCCCCTGCCAGTACAGCGCGGCACTGCGGTACCTCGTGTCGCCGTTCTCGTCGTCCTGGTGCCATCTGCCGACGACCACCTGGTTGTTGGGGGCGCTGTAGTCGGCCCTGCTCTCCCTCTGGGGGGAGGTCCAGTCTCCGGTGTGCACCTGGACCCGCTCGCCGTTGATCATGATCCGGCTGCAGTGGTAGGTGGTCTGCTTGTTCTCGTCGCCGTAGTGCGAACGGCCGGTGAGCACCGTGTTCGCCGGGCAGGTGAACTGGACGCCCATCGACTCCCACACGGCCTCCGTGTAGATGCGTTCCGTCTCGATCTCCACCGCCGCCGAGGCGGGGGAGACCATGGTGGTGGCCGACAGGGCGGCGGCCACGGCGACGACGGACAGGGCCTTGCTGTACGTTCTCATTGGTTTTGGTTCCTTTCGAAGTGCGATCACGCGCGAGGCACGGTCGGCGGATCACCACCGCTCCAAGGCCAGTGACGTTCGGTGGCTCGCCACCGCTCCAAGGTCAGTGACAGTCGGCGGCGACCGGCGGGGTCAGCCCGCGAGGGTCACGGTGGCGAACCGGTACCAGGTCTTGCCGTTCTCGTCCCCCTTGTGCAGACGACCGGTCATGACCTTGTTCTCGTCCGCCAGCCAGGCGTGGCCGCTCTCCTTGTACTCACCGCTGATGTCCCCGTTGGTCAGCAGCACCCGCTGGCCCTGCCAGTAGATGCTGGCGGGGCGGTAACTCGTGTAGCCGTTCTCGTCGCCCTTGTGCCACCTTCCGGCGACCGCCTGGTGGTCGGGGGCGCTGTAGTCGGACCTGCTCTCCTTCTGGCCGGAGGTCCAGTCGCCGAGGTGCACCTGTGCCTGCTCGCCGTTGACGAGGATGAAGCTGCAGTGGTAGGTGGTCGGCTTGTTCTCGTCGCCGTAGTGCGAGCGGCCGGTGAGCACCGTGTTCGTCGGGCAGGTGAAGTGGATGCCTATCCACTCCTGCACCGTCTCGGCGTAGGCGCGCTCGACCTCGATCGTCACAGCCGCGGCGGACGCGGGCGCGGGGGCCGCCACGGTCACGGCCGCCAGGGCGGTCAGGGCGGCCGCCGCGGCGGACAACGCCTTCTTCCTCATGTGTGTCTCTCCTACGACTACGACGTGTTTTCGCTTACCTCGTGGATGCTCACAGGGCGCACTGGTGATCCACTTGTGTCTCGGTTGCAGCGGCGGCCGGGCGCGTCCCCGGGGCACCGGGCCGTGATCCGCACACTTCTCCGGTCGGTACGCGGGCGTGCGCGGTCGGCCACGCGGTCGAGACGGGTGCGACAATCGCCGCCCACCGGTCGCGGGACAATGTCCGGGTGTTTCTCGACCTCGCCGGGCACCCGTTCTGCCTCCACGTGGACGAGTAAAAACGCGTAAGGCATACACGCGGTGCTTGTGGAGTGTGCGGATCGGGTTTTCCGCTGATTGGCACATATCGCAGGGTGCCGTGCCCGTTATTCCGGGTGTACGGCGAGAATCGTGGCTTCCTCCGCGGAAGCCGCAGGAGCCTCGGAGGTCGCGGGGTCGGCCGGAATGGCGCACCACACCGTACGGCCGACCGCCCCGAAGTCGCGGACGCCCCAGTTTCCCGCCGAGAGTTCGTCGACGATGAACAGCCCTCGCCCGTCCTCCGCGTCCGGGGACGGGTCGTCCCGGAGCTGCGGCTTGCTGGACGCGGAACCGGGGTCGGTGACCTCCACGTAGATGAAGTCGTTGACCACTTTCAGAACGACCATGACCAGGTCTCCCACCGGGCCGGGGGTGGAGTGTTCGACGGCGTTCGTGGTGATCTCGGAGACGGCCAGCCGCACCTGTTCGTAGGCGGGGTGATCCGGGCCGAGGAGATCGCGCACCATCGCGCGTGCACGTGAAACTGATTCGGGTTCTCTCCGCAGGAAGATTTCCCCGAGCTTTCTGGCCGGTTGCATGGTGAACGCCCTTTCGCCTTCTGGGCTTCCTCGCCTCATTGACCGAGTTCCGGCGACCGCCCGCCGAGTATTCCAAGAATCCCAAACAACCACTACTCTCGGTAGTGAATCCGAACGCACGGTCACTCCACCGATGTGTGGAGCGGAGTGTGTATTCATGAGAGGACAAAAATGACCATCCCCCCGGGCATTAGCTCCACGGTCTCCCCAAAGGAATACTTCGCCGCAGAATTCCGCAGACGTCGCAAAGAGGCAGGACTCAGTCAAAAGGAACTGGCCGACCGCATCGGGTGGTCGGTCAGCCTGGTGAGCATGGTGGAGCTCACCCACCGCAAGGCCCCCCGCGAGATGACCCAGCAGATCGACAAGGTCCTCAAGCTCGACGGCGCCCTGACGAACCTGTGGGATCTCGTCAGCCACGTGGGCAGCCAGCTGCCCGACTGGTTCAGGCCCTGGATCGAGATCGAGCGCGAGGCCGAGACCCTGCGAAGCTGGGAGCCGCTCATCGTTCCCGGCCTGCTCCAGACCCGCGCCTACGCCGAGGCGATCCTGCGGAGCAAGCCCCGCATCACCCCCGAGCAGCTGGAGGAGTACGTCGTGGCACGGATGGAGCGCCAGGACATCCTCGACCGGGCGAACCGTCCCATGCTCTGGGCGGTTTTCGACGAGAGCGTCCTGCTCCGTCCCGTCGGCACGGACAGCGTGATGGCGGAGCAGCTCCGCCACCTCACCGAGATGGGCGAGCGCCCCGACATCGTGATCCAGATCCTCCCCATCGAGTCCCGCGCGACGACCGGCCTCACCGGGGGCTTCGTCATCGCGCACGCGCGCAGGGGCGTGGTCAACGCGGCCTACATCGAGTCGGCCGGTGCGGGTCAGGTAACCGATCGCCCCGACGAGGTCGCCGCTCTAGCATTGCGGTACGAGGCGATCCGCGCCGAGGCGCTGTCCCAGCGCGAGTCGTTGAAGCTGATCAAGGAGACGACCAAGAAATGGACCTGAACCGGGAACTGGCAGAGGCGACGTGGACCAAGTCCACCCGATCGGGAAACAACGGCGGTAACTGCGTCGAGGTCGCCGGACTCTCCGGCGGACGCCGAGCCGTCCGCGACAGCAAGAACACCACCGGCCCCGCACTCGTCTTCACCGCCACCGAATGGACCACCTTCATCGACGGCGTCAAGAACGGCGAATTCGGCTGACCAGGGAGACGAACGCGATGGACCTGAACCGGGAACTGGCAGAGGCGACGTGGACCAAGTCCACCCGCTCGTCAAACAACGGCGGCGAATGCGTCGAGGTCGCCGGACTCTCCGGCGGACGCCGAGCCGTCCGCGACAGCAAGAACACCACCGGCCCCGCACTCGTCTTCACCGCCACCGAATGGACCACCTTCATCGACGGCGTCAAGAACGGCGAATTCGGCTGACCAGTCCGAGCCGTCGAGGCCGGGCCCCACGCGGGCTCGGGGTCCGGCCCCCGGCTCCCGTCCGAGACTCGGACGGGAGCCGTCAGCACGCCTTCTCCTTCACGTAAAAGCTCGTCGGCGTGCTTCCGCTCCGAGAGCGCCCCTCGGACAGGGGCCGTCAGCGCGCCTTCTCCTTCTCCTTCGCGTAGAGCTCGTCGGCGTGCTTCCGCAGCTCCTTGGCGAACGCGACGTGCTGCTTCGGGGTGAACGTGTAGTCGTGCCAGGTCGCGAGATTCTTTTCGGCGAACGCCTTCGCCTGCTTGGCGTACCCCTTGTCGTACAGCTCGACGTCGTAATCCTCAGAGGTGTCCATCTCGTAGCTCTTCTGGTAAATCTCGGTGAGTTTGCCCGCCAGCTCCAGGACGACACTCCGCCTGATCGCGGCGAACCCGTGGGCGAGCTTGATCTCTGCGGCCGAGCCGAACGAGCTGTAGACGATGATGCCGAGACCGGTGCGGCCCTCGTAGGGATCGACGCCCTCGGGGCCGACGTCGTGAACCCGCTGCCGCTGGAACCTTTCGAGCCTCTCGATCTCGCTCAGGCATCCGTCGTGCACCTTCTTGCCCTTCGCCCACACGTCCGGGCAGGCGGGACGCTCGGTGTAGATCCAGTCGATGACGTACTCGCCGGGATAGACCTTGTCGGCGATGAGCTTCTTGATGCCCTCGTCCGTGTCCTCGATTATCAGGTGTTCCGAGTGGCTGAGGTTGATGCGCACCTCGCTCACCACCTTGGAGCCCACCTCCACGTAGGTGGCGACGCCACTGCTCGCCCCGATGAGGTACATGGCGTCCGCCTTCTTCGCCTGGCCGGACAGGTTGGGCCGGGGGACGAGGTGGAAGGTGGCGATGTTGCGCTTCGCCGAGATCTCACCCCCCTCGCGCATCAACCACGCGTCGCGGGACTGGTCCTCGCCGTAGTCGGCGTCGTCGAGTGTCACCTGAGTCACCATGGAACGTTCCAAGCCTCGGAGGGGGGTGGGCGCCCTTCACGCTAGAACAATCACCTGACCTCGTCGAGGCCCATATTCACGGCCACCCCGGAGCTTTCCGGGCCCCCGCCGGATCGGTGAGACCGGGAACGGGCGTTCGCGGCTAGTTCTTCTTACTGTTCCCCTGGCCGTTGCCGTTCTGCGTCGGCTTGTACTTCTTGGTCTTGTACTTGTTGGAGTTGGGATTGGCCTCCTTCACGCCGGTTCCGGACGTGCCGGTCCCGGAGGATCCGGTGGCCACCGCCCTGGGGGCGGCATGGGCCCGCCCTCCTCGGTGCGGCGTGGCGGTGGAACGCCGCTCGTCGCTCACCTGCCGCGCCTCGGGGGTCTCGGAGGTCTCGGGGGTACGGGCGGGCTGCGGCGTCACGACGGGCACGGCCCCTGAAAGAGCGCCCCGCCCCGGTGAACCCGGCTCGTCACCCCACCATCCGGCGGCGAAGGTGGCGGTGACGGCGACGAGAACGCCGACGGCCAGAGCCGCGACACCCGCCGACCGGCGCCCACGCCCGATGTCCCGCCGACGCCTGGCCTCCCCCGTGGAACGCCGGTCGGCCTCGAAGGGCCCGGCGGGGTCCCGGTCGGCGGCCGGGAAGGGCGTCACGGTGCTGTCCGCGCCCCGCTCCCACAGCGTGGCCACCTCCTCCAGCTGCCTCCGGGCGCGGACGGCACCGGTGCGCCGGGCGGGATCCTTGTCGAGCAGGCCGGTGATGACGGACGCCAGGGGCCCGGCGTGCCGGAACGGTTCGGGGTCGGCCGTCAGTACGGCGGCGAGGGTGGCCAGCGCGGTGTCGCGTCCGAACGCGGAGCGGCCCTCCGCTGCGGCGTACAGGGTGGCCCCGAAGGACCACAGGTCGCTCTCCGCGCTGGAGGCGACGCCACCGGCGCGCTCGGGGGCGATGTAGGCGGGCGTGCCCACCACCATCCCCGTCCTGGTGAGGGACACGTCCTCGTCGACGGCGGTGGCCAGCCCGAAGTCGGTCAGGATCGCGTGCCCGTCGTCGGTGAGCAGGATGTTGGCGGGTTTGACGTCGCGGTGCATGACCCCGGCCGCGTGGGCGGCCTCCAGCGCCGACAGCACCTCCAGCCCGACGCGCGCGACGGCGGGCGCGGGCAGCGGCCCCTCCTCGGCGACCACCTCGGCGAGGTTGCGTGAGCGGACGAACTGCATCACGATCCACAGGCGGCCGTCGGCCCGCACCACGTCGTACACCGCGGCGATGTTGGGGTGGCTCAGCCGCGCGGCGAGGCGTGCCTCCCGCATGGTGCGCTCCAGCAGGACCTCGCGTTCCGGCCCGGACAGGTGATCCGGGATCGCGGCCTCCTTGACCGCGACCTCACGGCCGAGAAGCTCGTCACGGGCGTGCCACACCGTCGCCATGCCGCCTCTGCCCAGCCCCGCCACGAGACGGTATCTCCCCGCCAGCAGCCACCCTTCGTACCGCAAAGAAGACATGGGACATGCCTACCCGATGATCGATCCCGCATGTCGCCGATATCGCCGCATCTGATGCCCACCGGTTACCGGACCACCCTTCGGAGGCGCCCGACGCCACCGGCCGTCATCCCGCGCTGATCATGCCGCTCTCCCAGGCCCAGGCCACGATCTCGACCCGGTTGCGCAGGCCGAGCTTGGTCATGATGCCCGACACGTAACCCTTGACCGTGCTCAGCGAGATGAACAGCTGGTCGGCGATCTCCTGGTTGGTGCGCCCCCTGCCGATCGCCTGGACGACCTCGGTCTCCCGCGCGGTCAGGGGATGCGCGGGTACGCGGGCCCCGGTCCGGGCTCCCCGGTCGGTTTCGCGGCCGGTTTCGCGGCTGGTGAGGTGGCGCAGCAGCCGCAGCGTGATGGACGGCGAGATGAGCGCGTCTCCCGTGTACGCGGCCCGCACGGCCTCGACCAGCAGTGCGGGACCCGCGTCCTTCAGCACGAACCCGGCCGCGCCGCAGCGCAGCGCGCCGTAGACGTACTCGTCCAGGTCGAACGTGGTGACCATGACCACCCTGGGCGGGGCGTCGGCCAGCGCGCGGGCGACCTCGATCCCGTCGAGCCGGGGCATCTGGATGTCCACCAGGCACACGTCGGGGCGCGTCCTGCGGGCCTGCTCGATCGCCTCGACACCGTCGCCCGCCTCTGCGACCACGGTGATGTCGGGCTGGTCCTCAAGGATGATCCGCAGGCTGGCCCGGATCATCGCCTGGTCGTCGGCCAGCAGCACCCGGATCGTCATCGCCGCTCCCCGAGCGACGTGGGCGGCGTCATCCGGGTCACCGGCGTCATCGGTGGTCGCCGGTGGGGATGGTGGCGTGGACGGACCAGCCGGAGCCGTCGCGGGGGCCGACGGCCAGGGTGCCGCCGAGGGCCTCGAGGCGTTCGCGCATCCCGACGAGGCCGTACCCGGCGCGGCGGTAACGGCGGGCGGGCGTCCGCGGGGCGTCGTCCTCGACCTCGACCGTGACGGCCCGCTCGTGCTGGGTGATGCCGACGGTGACCGTACGGGCGTTCGGGGCGTGCCGGGAGACGTTGGTCAGCGCCTCCCGCACGACCCGGTACACGGTGCTGCTCACCTGGGGCGGCCAGCCGGACGGCTCGGCGTCCAGCCGCAGGTGCGCCCGGCGGCCGTGGCTCTCGAAGCTCTCGATCAGCTCGCCGAGCCGTTCGTGGCCCTCGGCGGCGGGAGCGGCGTCGCGCAGGAGGCCGACCGCGCGGCGGGTGGCGGCGAGGGCCTCCGAGCCCGCGGTCTCGATGTCGGCGAGGGACCCGGCCGCCCTCTCCGGGTGCCTGGCGGTGACGAGCTGGGCGGCCTGGGCCTGGAGCACGATGCTGGTGATGTGGTGGGCGACGACGTCGTGCAGCTCCCTGGCCAGCTCAAGGCGTTCGGCACGCCGCACCCGCTCGGTGACCGTACGGCGACGGACCGCGAGCAGCCGGAGGCCGACCCCGGCCACCAGGGCGGCGAGCCAGCACAGGCCGCTCAGCACCGGCACGGCCGAGCCGGGACTGGCGAGGAAACCGGCCGCCACCAGGGCCGATCCCGCGACGGCCACCGCGCAGGCCGTACGGACGGGCAGCGTCCTGACCGCGGAACCGGCGAGCACCGCCAGCCCCAGGGACGCGGCCGGACTGGATTCGGCGGGCAGGTGGACGAGGCGGGCGACGAGGACGGCGAGCGCGGCCACGGCCAGCCCGGCGACGGCGGTCCACAGCGGGCTGCGGCGGCGTACCAGGGCGAGCGCGCACACCCCGGCGGCGACCCCCGCGCCGAACGGCCAGTACCCGGCGCCCCAGCTCCCGGCGACCTGGTACGCCTGAAAGATCACGGCCACCGCGAACACAACGCCAACCCCGGCATCGGCCGCCACCCCGAACCAACCGGGAGCACGCACAGCATCGAACCGATCAGGAGCACTCACGGCGTCGGCCACCACCTCGACCTGATGGGAGCACGCGCAGCATCAGCCGCCACCCCGAACCGACCGAGAGCACGCACAACGTCGACCACCCTCCTGAACCGACCAAGAGCACGCACAACATCGACCACCACCCCGAACCGGCCGAGAGCACGCACAACGTCGGCCGCCATCCCGAACCGACCGGAAGCACTCACAGAGTCAGCCACCACCCCGAGCTGATCGGGAACCCTCACGGCCTCAGCCGCCACCCCGAACCGACCACGAGCACGCACAGCGTCGGCCGCCACCCTGAATCGATCGGGAACACCCACGGCGTCCAGGCTAGGTGAGGGGCCCCACCGGCCTGTACCGGCCGAAAGTACTGTCCCTCCCCTGCTTTCCGCCGATGTGGGAGCGGGCCGGAGTCCGCAGGATCAGGTCCCATGCCACCTGAAACGCTCCCCCCGGCGCCGGACGCCACGACCTTCTCCAGACGGCCACGGGTCGCCGCGCTCGACGTGCTGCGCGGGTTCGCCCTGTGCGGGATCCTGCTGGCCAACGTCAAGCCGATCGCCCACATGCTCCACGCCACCCAGGTCACGCGGTCCGTGGTGGTGCCCCCGGGGCAGGACGGCGACTGGCTGGGGCTGGGACTCTTCGTCGACCAGCGCTTCTTCCCGATCTTCTCCCTGCTGTTCGGCGTCGGGTTCTCGCTGCTGCTGACCTCCGCCACGGAGCGCGCCGCCCGCCCGAGGGTGCTCCTGCTGCGCCGCCTCCTGGTCCTGCTCGCCGTGGGCCTGGCCCACATGTTTCTACTGTGGCGGGGCGACATCCTGACCATCTACGCCGTCGTCGGCCTGGTGGTGCTGCTGCCCTCGACCTGGCTGCCGCGCCGGGCCGTCGCGGGGCTCGCCGCCGTCCTCGTCGCGGCGCCGCTCATCCTCGACACCAACGGGGTGCCCCTGGTGCCCGGACTGTTCCTGCTGGGCTCGGCGCTGACCCGGTACGGGGTGATCGACCGGATGGAGCGCTCCGTCCGCGTTCCTGCCGTACTGGCCCTGCTCTTCGCGGCGGGGGCGGTGCCCGCCGTGTGGCTGCAGGTCGGGACACCGGCCGGTGACCCGTACTTCAACACCTGGTTCGGCCTCGCCGGGCTGCTGATGGCGGGCGTCTACGTGTGCGGCCTGCTGCTCCTGCTCAGAACGCCACTCCGGCCGGTGCTACAGCGGATCTTCGCACCGCTGGGCCGGATGGCGCTGACCAACTACCTGTCGGCCACGGTCCTCGTCCTGCTGGCCGCCCGCCTCATCGGCGACTCTCCGGACGGCTGGTCCTCGTCGACGGTACTCCTGATCGCGGGAGCCGTCCTCGTCCCCCAGTGGCTGGCGTCCACCCTCTGGCTGCGCCACCACCGCCAGGGCCCACTGGAATGGCTCTGGCGCTGGGCCACCTGGGCCCGCCGCCCGCCCCTGCGCCGTACCCCCTGACCGGCCTCGGTGGCGCCTGATCGCGAGGAGGCGGGCCGCGACGGGCTGTCCGAGGAGAATTCCGAGGAGGGTCAGCACCAGCCCGCAGAGCTGTCGCGCGGTGAGCACCTCTCCGGCGATCGTCGTGCCGAGCAGCACCCCGGTCACCGGGTTCAGCAACCCGACGAGGCCCACCGTTCCCGCCGACAGGTGCCGCAGTCCGGTGAACCATGCGGCGAAGGCGAGAGCCGTCGCGACGACGCCGACATAACCGAACCCGAGGATCGCGGGTCCCCCCAGGCTCGGCGGCGGACCCTCCACCGCGACGGCGAAGGGCAGCAGGACGACTCCCCCGGCGATGAGCTGCCACGAGGTCGACGACAGTACGTCGACGTCCGCGCTCCATCTCTTGGCCAGCACGTAACCGAACGACGACATCACCATGGCCGCGACGGACGCGAGCACACCGAGGACGTCGACGTCGGCCGCGCCGGTGAACAGCATGAGGTACACCCCCGCGACGCCGACACCGGCTCCGGCCAGGTGCGGGATCCGCGGGCGCTCCGAGAGCAGCGACCAGGCCAGCAGCATCATCACGACGGGCGACATCGCCATGACCGTCGAGGCGACGCTCGTCGGGAGTAGCTGAGCCGCCAGGTAGATCAGCGCGAAGAACGCGCTCATGTTGAAGATTCCGAGGACGAGGGATCTCCACCACCACGCCCCCCGGGGAAGCCTCCTGCGGACGAGGAGGAGCAGGAGTCCCGCGGGCAGCGCCCTGATGGCCGCCCCGTACAGCGGGTAGCCGGACGGGAGGAACTGGTGGGTGACGAAGTAGGTCGTCCCCCACGCGATCGGCGCCATCGCCGTGATCGACACCCAGCGAAAAGTAGCTTCCATGGAAGGCAATATAGCTTCCCTGGAAGCTACACTCCAGGCATGAGCGAACCCTTGGATCATGTGGCCCGCATCCAGCAGGAGTGGGCTCGCGAGCGGCCGGACCTGGACGTGAGCCCGCAGGGCGTGATCGGGCGCCTGCACCGCCTCGCCGGACACCTCACCGAACAACTCTGTGTCGTCTACCGGCGGTACGGGCTCGGGGAGGGGGAGTTCGACGTCCTCGCCACCCTGCGACGCGGCGGCCCGCCCTTCGAGCGCGCCCCCGGAGAGCTGGCCGCCTTCACCATGGTCACCACCGGTGCGATGACCAAACGTATCGACCGGCTCGAACGCGACGGGCTCGTCGCCCGCCGCCCGAGCGAGAGCGACGGCCGCGGACGGGTGGTCGCGCTCACCGCCGCGGGCAGGGAACTGATCGACCGGGCGTTCACCGAGCACATGCGCAACGAACGCCGCCTCCTCGACGAGCTGCCCCCCGAGGAGGCCGCACATCTCGAATCGCTCCTCACCATCTGGCTGACCCGCTTCGAAACCCCTCTGCGGACAGATGCCTGAGCCGCTCGCGGACGGACGGGAGCGAGCCCCCGCCCGAAGAGCGACGGCCCGGTCATGGTCCGGGGCCGGTGTGCGGGCGGGTCACTGGCGGATGGTCGAGCCCTTGCGTTCCTTGCGGATGTGCAGTTGCGCGGGCACCCGGGTGCGCAGCTCGGCGACGTGGCTGACGATGCCGACCGCCCGGCCGCCGTCGCGCAGGCCGTCGAGGATGTCGAGCACCCCGTCGAGGGTGTCCTCGTCCAGGGTGCCGAAGCCCTCGTCGACGAAGAGCGTGCCGAGGTCCACTCCCCCGGCCTCGGCGCTGACCACGTCGGCCAGGCCGAGGGCGAGGGCGAGCGAGGTGATGAAGCTCTCGCCGCCGGAGAGGGTCGCCGGGTCGCGGCCCACGCCGGTCCAGCTGTCCAGGACGTGCAGGCCGAGCCCGCCGCCGGACCTGCTCCGGTCTCCGGCGGAGCGGTCGCGGTTGTGCTCCAGGAGATAGCGCCCGCCCGACATGTGGTCGAGCCGCTCGTTGGCCGACTCGACCACCTGGCTGAGACGCTCACCCAGCACGAAGGACGACAGCCGCATCCTCCACCGGTTGTCGGTGGAGTTTCCGCCGGTCAGGGCGGCGAGCCGTTCGGTCAGGCGGTGCCGCTCGTCGGCGGGCTCCCAGCGTCGCAGGCAGGTGGCCAGCTCGACGCGGAGCGCGGCCAGCCGGGCCAGCCGGGCCTCCCCCCGGTCGAGCTCGGACAGCAGGCGGGCGTGCGCGGCGTCGGCCGCGTCCCGCGCGTCGCGCAGCCCCACGAGGTCGGGTTCCGGCTCGGCCGCGGCGGCGACCAGCTCGGGGTCGGCGAGCGCCGCGGCGACCGCGGCGCTCTCCCGGGCGAGCTCGCGGAGCCGGGTGGCCTTCTCCTCCCGTTCCGAGGGAGAGCGGACAGCCGCGCGGGCGTCGTCGAGCCCGAGGAAGCCCGCCTCGACCACGGCGCCCAGGGCCCGGTCGCGGGCCGTCAGAAGCTCGGCGGCGGTGACCCGCTCGTCCCTGACCGCCTCGACGGCCTCCCGCAGCAGCTCCGCCTCGTCGGCCAGCCGCTCCAGCCTGGCGGCCAGCGTCGGGTCCTGGCCCCGCGCCTCGTCGACGCGCCCGGCCAGCCGCTCGGCGTCGGCGCCGAGCCTTTCGACGTTCGTACGGCGGGAGGCGAGCCCGACGGCGAGCTCGCGCGAGCGCTCCCCGAGCCGCTCGGACTCGGCGGCGAACCGCCCGGCCTCGGCCGCCAGCACCGGCTCCGCCCCCGCCGACTCGCGGAGCGCGGCCAGCGCCCGCTCCGTCTCGGCAAGCTCGCCCTCGGCGTCCCGTACGGTCAGGCCGGTCCTGTCGCTCGCCTCGCGGTGGGCCGCGGCGACCTCGATCGCGCGGGTCGCGGCGGCGAGCGCGGAGGACAGGTGCGCGGCCTCCCGCGTCAGCCGGTCGCGGCGGGCCCGCACCGTGGGGTCGGCGCCCCGGGCGCCGTCCAGGCGGGCGGTGAGACGCTCGCGCTCGGCCTGCCAGCCCGTACGGCGGGCGTGGCCCTCGGCGAGCCGACGGGCGATCTCCGCGGCCCGGGTCCTCGCGCCGTCCAGCTCGGCGGCGATCCGCTCCACCTCGGCGGCGAGTGCCTCCCCGGCGCTCGCGGCTGAGGTCAGCGCCGCCAGCCTCCGGCCCGCCTCGGCGAGGATCTCCCCCGCCTCCTCCCCGGCCACGTCTCCCGCGAGGGCGAGGGCCTCGTCGAGACGGGAGACCAGGGCTGTGACGGTGTTTCCCGCGGCCTGACGTCGTTCCGTGGCCGCCTCGTAGGCCCCCTGGGCGGCGCGCTCGTCGTCGGCGGTGGGCGCCCGGTCGGCCGGGGCGGCGGGAGCGGGGTGGTCGGGTGAGCCGCAGACCGCGCAGGGGTGGCCGGGGGTGAGCTTGGCGGCTAGCTCCGCGGCCATGCCGTCGATCCTGGACTGCCGGATGTCCAGGTGCCGGTCGCGGAGCGTCTGGGCGAAGTCGGTGGCCTCGGTCTGCGCGGCGCGGGCGGACTCCAGCTCGACACGGAGAATCTCGCGGCGCCGTGCCGCGGCGAGCACCGAGGTGGCGGTGTCGGCGCTCGCCCGCGCCTCCGGGATCCCCGCCTCGGCGGCCCTGGCCTCGCCGAGCCTGGCGGACGCCTCCGCCGACGCGGCGGGCAGCACCTCCAGGGTCTCGCGAACCTCGGCCTCCTGCCGGGCCACCTCGGGGAGCTCGGTGTCGAGCGCGGAGATCAGCCCGTCGAGCTCGGCCAGCCGGGCCTCCTCGACCCGCAGCCCCTCCAGCCCGGCCAGCTCGTGCCCGCACTCCCTCTCCCTGGCGGAGAGAATCTCGCGGATCTCACCGGGGTCGAGGACCTCGCGGGCCCCGTCGAGACCGACACCCCGGTCGGCCCCGGCGCCGTCATGGGCACTGTCATAAGCATCGTCACGGGCATTGTCACGGACGCCGTCATGGGCATCGTCGCGGGTGCCGTCATGAGCGTCGTCGTGGCGGAAACCGGCTCCGGGCGTGTCGTGGGCCCGGCCGGAAAGCCCGTCGCGGAAACCGGCTCCGGGAGCGTCGTGAGCCCCGGCCGGGAAGTCGTCGCGCGTCCCCCAGGGAAGGACCTCGCGAACCTCCTGGGGAAGGGCGGCCAGCCTGGCGGCGAGGTCGGCGCGGGCGGCGGACAGGTCGGCGGCGAGGCGGTCGCGCTGCTCGGCCGCCCGGAGGCGGGTCGCGGCGCCCTCCAGCGCCGACTCGGCGGCGGGGACGCGGGCGGCGTCCAGGCGGGCGGCGGTGAGACGTTCGTCCAGCTCGCGGCGGAGACCGGGGAGGACCTCCAGGCGGGCGTCGGCCTCCGCCTGCGCGGCGGTCAGCTCGACGATCTCGCGAGCGGTCCGCTCCCGCTCCCGGACGATTCCCGCCAGGCGTGACTCCTCCGCGCGCAGCTCGCCCAGGCGGGTGATCTCGCTCTGCCGGTCGCGCTCCAGCGCCTCCAGGTGGCCGAGCACGGCGTGACCGCGATCTCGGTCGAGGGGGACCCCGAGGAGGGGGAGGGCGCGGGCGACGGCGTCGGCGGCCAGGTGGTGGGCCTTGGACGCGGCCTCGGCGCGCTGCTCGGCGCCCTGGATCAGCGGCAGCACCCGGTCGGCCGCCGCGGCCTCCTCCAGGATGGTCTCCAGGTCAGCCCGCTCTTCGGCCGTCTCCTCCAGCGCCCGGCTCCTGGTCAGCGCCTCGGCGTGGCGCCGTCGCCGGTCGGCCAGCGCGGCGCCGCGCTCCAGGCTCTCGCGCGCCCGCCGTACGACGGCCTCGCCCTCGGCTCCCTCTCCGTCCAGCCGCGCGGCCTCCCGGCGCGCGAGGTCCTCAAGCGCCCGCGCCCACCCCTGCGGGTCGTCCTCCGCGGAGACCCCGGGCCCAGGAAGATCGGCCGCTGTAGCCGCCCCGGTCGACGCGGTCGGCGCGGTCGGCCCGGTCGACTCAATCGGCGCGGTCGGCCCGGTCAGCGCGGTCGGCGCGGACAGTGCGGACAGCAGGGCGGGACCCGCGGCCTCCTCCAGGCGCTTGACGGCGAAGTCGACCTCCTTGCGGAGGGTCTGCTGCTCGCGGTACGCCTCGGTGCGCTGCTCGGCGAGCCAGGACTCGGCGGTGGCGTAGATCTTCACCGAGAACAGGCGCTCCAGGACCCTGCGGCGATCCTCACCGTCGGCGCGCAGGAACTTGGCGAAGTCTCCCTGGGGCAGCATCGCGACCTGGAGGAACTGCTCGGCGTTCATGCCGAGCAACGTGCCGATGAACTCCCCGGCCTCGTCGACCCTGGTCGTCAGCCCCACCCACTCCCCGGAGGGCGCGAGCTCCTGGAGCAGGGCCTTCTCGTTCTCCCTGGTCGTGCCGGTGCCCCTGAGCTTGGGACGCTGCCAGGCCGGTGACCGGGTGATCTTCAGCCTGCGGCCCCTGACGGTGACCTCCAGGGCCACGCTGGGCCCCCGGCCCGGGGGCGCGTGGTCGCAGCGCAGGCTCTTGGCGCTGTCGCGCCTGCCGGGCACCCTGCCGTACAGGGCGTAGCAGAGCGCGTCGAGCACGGTGGTCTTGCCCGCGCCGGTGGGGCCGTGGATCAAGAACAGCCCCGCCTCGGCGAGGGCGTCGAAATCGACCTGCTCCTCACCGGGGAACGAGCCGAACGCGGTGATCCACAGACGGTGCGGGCGCATCTACGCCTTCGCCTCCTTCATGCGGGAGAACTCCACGGCCTCCCGCAGCAGCCGGGTCTCGTCGGGATCGGCGGCCTCGCCGCGCACCTCGCGGACGAAGTCGAGGGCGACGTCGATCTCGGGGCGCCCGGCCGCCCTGGCGCGGGTCACGGTCTCGTGGACCCCGCCCTCGGGTTCGAAGGACAGGGCGAGCGTGTGCGGGAAGCGGGACCGGAGGCGCTCCATCGCGCCCTTGGGCCTGATCCGGTCGACGAGCGTCACCTGGAGCCAGTGGTCCTCGTGGCGGGCGTGCTCGGGCGCGGCCAGCAGGTCGTCGATGCGGCCGGTGAGGCGGCTGACCGGCCGGGGCACCGGGGCCTCGACGAACTCGGCGCCCTCGTACCCGCCGGGACCGATGTCGACCACCCAGGAGCCCTTCGTCTGGCCGGACTCGGAGAAGGAGTAGGCGATCGGGGAGCCGGAGTAGCGGGCGGTCTCGCTCATCCGCTGGCGGCCGTGCAGGTGGCCGAGCGCCACGTAGTCGACGCCGTCGAAGGCGCGCACCGGGACGTGCGCGACGCCTCCCACGCTGATGTCGCGCTCGCTGTCGCTGCCCCGCCCCCCGGTCACGAACGCGTGGGCGAGGACCACCGACCGGGGCCCGCGCCGCCCGAGGTCGGCGCGGACCAGGGACATGGCGTGCTCGATCGCGGCGGTGTGGGTGCGCTCGGGCAGCTCCCAGGGGACGCGTACCAGCTCCGGCTCCAGGTAGGGGATGCCGTAGAAGGCGACGTCGCCGACGACGACCGGCTCGCCGACCCGCGCGGGGTCGGTGCGCAGGTGGACGCCCGCCGCGTCGATGAGGTCGGCGCCGAAACCGAGGCGTCGGGCCGAGTCGTGGTTGCCGCTGATCAGCACGGTGCGTACGCGGGCGTCGACCAGCCTTCGCAGCGCCTGGTTGCACAGGTCGACCGCGTCGACCGAGGGCAGCGCCCGGTCGTAGACGTCACCGGAGACCGCGACCACGTCGATCCGCTCCGACCTGACCGTCTCGATCAGGTGGTCGACGAAGACACCCTGGGCGGCCAGGAGACTCTCCCGGTGGAACGAGCGGCCCAGGTGCCAGTCCGATGTGTGCAGCACCCGCATGTCGCACGAAGCTAACAGGACTCAGCGACAAATGTGGCCACTCACGTCACGCGAATCCCCGCTCTGTTCGGGGCTTCCGGCGGTGAGTAGGCTTGAAGATCGGAGGGAACGATACCGGAACAACGACGATCACGGAGGCGAGTCACCATCGGGGATCGCGTCGGTGTCCAGGTGGGCCGTGGTGTCCTGAGCGTCGCCTCCGGCCTGATCCTGGTGGTCCTGGCGACGGTGGGCTACACCCTGCCGCCGCCGTTCGACCCGACCCCTCTGAACGTCGATCCGGTCTTCCAGACCCTTCCCCCCCAACCACCGTCCGAGCTCCGGTACGTCCCCTCGGACCGGCAGATCACCACGCAGGACATCACCGTCACGGCCGAGGACGGCGTACCGCTGGGGGCGACGATCCGCGCGCCGGTGGCCCCGGGGCGGCACCCGGCGCTGGTCTTCGTGCAGGGGGCGGGTCCCGGGGTCAGGGGCGAGTTCACGACCCAGGCCGAGTGGCTGGCCAGGGCCGGGGTCGTCACCCTCGTCTACGACAAGCGGACCGTGGGCTACGACTTCCTCAAGCGCGACTTCGGCCTCCTCGCCCGCGACGCCCTGCGCGTCCTGGGGGAGCTGCGCTCGCGCGAGGACGTCGACCCGGCCAGGGTGGGGCTCTGGGGGGTGAGCGAGGGCAGCTGGGTGGTGCCCCTCGCCGCCAACGAGAGCGGCGCCGTCGGGTTCACCGTGCTGGTGTCGGCACCCAACGTCTCCCCCATGCGGCAGGTGACGTGGGCGCTGGGCGAGCAGCTCCAGCGGCTGTACGCGCCCAGCGGGGTGCGCGAGCTGCTCATCCGCGCGATCGGCGCCTTCGACGCCGACTTCCTGCGCTACGACGGCCTGCCCGCGCTGCGCGAGATGCGCCAGCCGGTCCTGGCCCTGTACGGCACGCGCGATCCCTCGATCCCGTTCGTGGAGAGCAGCAAGGCGCTGACCGGCGCGCTCGCCGAGAGCCGCAACGGCGACTACACGATCCGCTACCTCGACCGCGCCGACCACGGCATGCGCTTCCACGGCGGCCCCCTCGTCCCCGACTACCTGCGGACGCTGGCCAACTGGGTCATCGGCCTGCCGGGCACGGCCACGCCCTCGGTGCACATCGCGGGCGCCACGCCGGTCCAGCGCCTGGAGGCGAGCGACGTTCCCGCCGCCCCCTGGTACGCCGGGGGTACGGTGATCGGCCTGACGCTCTGCCTGGCCGTGGTCGGTTACGTGGTCGGGCCGGTGGCGGAGATGGCCGCGCGGCTGCGGGGCCGGGCGGCGGCCGCGGAGGCCAACGCCCTGGTCTGGCCGCCGATCCGGCGGAGGTTCCGCCGGATGGCGTGGACCGGGGTCGGGCTGCTCCTCTCGGTGGTGGCGTTCATCACGCTGCTCGTGCTGTTCTCGGTGAACCAGGCCGGGGCGTGGCCCGCGGTGCTCGCCGGGTGGCTGGTCATCAGGATCCTGGCGCTGCTGATGCTGCTGCAGGAGGTCACGGGCGTGGCGGCCGTGGTGTCGGGGCTGCGCGAGGGGTGGCAGCCCTCGCGCCCGCAGAGCTTCGCGATCGCCGGGGTGCTGGGCAGCACCGGCCTGCTGCTGGTGGCCGCGGCCTACTACGGCCTGTTCTCGTTCCCCTGGTAGTGCTCCGGGCCGAAGGACGCACCGTCACGGAGAACGGCCCGGCCGGAAAGGTCTTCCGGCCGGGCCGCGCGGGGTGTGCCTCCGGTCAGTTCGCCGGGGCGATCCGGTAGGCGCGGATCACGGTCTGCTCGACGGTGTTGCCCGAGGTGTCGGTGGACGTGGCCCGCAGGGACGCCTCACCCTTGTGGACCTTCGCCCTGCTCCAGGTGGCGCCGTCGTCGTAGAAGACCTCGAAGAGCGTGCCGTAGCGTTCGGTGACCGTGGCCACCGCCAGTTCCAGCGGGTCGGTCCCGGGGGCGTCCGGGCCGCCCAGGCTCATGTTCGCCACCTTGGCGCCCTGCTCACCGGCCCACTGCATGCCCGCCAGGATCGCCGACTCCTCACACCAGACCTCCCCGCAGACCCTGCCGTTGAGGATCTCGGCTCCGGGGGCCACGCCCCTGTACTTTCCCCCGGAGGCGGCGCCGCTGCCGGCGATGGTGGAGGCCACGTGGGTGCCGTGCCCGACGGGGTCGCCGGTGCCGGGCTCGGCGGTGAAGTTCGCCTGCGCGCCCATCCGGTCGGCCAGGTCGGGGTGGGTGGCGTCGACGCCGGTGTCCAGCACCGCGACCTTCACGCCGCTGCCGGTGTGGCCGTTCTCCCAGGCCGCGGGCGCGCCGATCTGCGCGACGCTGGTGTCCAGCGACGGCTTGCGCAGGCCGTCCAGCCATATCTTCCTCACGCCGCCGGAGCGGGCGCGGGCGTCGCCCACCGCCTCGTTCCAGAACCGGACGCGCTCCTTTCTCGGCGCCCGTACGGCCATCCCGTCGCGTCCTGGGTTTCCTCTGGTTCTCACGTTTTCCTTCCGTAGGTGGTCCGGCGAGGCTTCTCCGTCGCCGGGAGCGCGCTGCCGGGGTGATGTGCGAGGTACGGGGTCAACCGGCGGCCGGAATGGCGGGCTTGTCGTTCGTCCAGCCGACCTTGTAGGTGTCGACCCGGCTCTTGCCGGGATGGGTGGATTCGACGTAGTGGGCCAGCAGCGTCATCGTGGTGGTGTCCACGACGAACCGCTCGTCGAGCTTCCAGTCCTTCTGACCCTTCGGGGCTTTCTGCGCTTTCTGCCGGAGGGTCGGCAGGGCGAATCCGTGGCCGGAGCGGTTCAGCGGGTCCTTGACCGTGCCGAGGTCCTTGACGCCCTTGGTGGTCCTCAGCACCTGGTAGGCGGCGGACCTGACCTTGAGCGGCACCGGGTTCTCGTAGAACAGCCGGGTCATGTACTCGGCCACGTACCGATCCAGGTTGACCAGCCAGTCGTCGATCGTGGAATTCGGAGAGGTGGTCTTGGCCTCCTCGACGGCCGAGTCGATCCAGGCCCTCACGTCCTTGAGGGCGTACGCCCGCAGCGCAGCGGGATCGGCGGGCAGCGACTGGAGCTGCTGGTACGTGACGAACCGATGCTCGCCGCCCAACTGGAAGCCGCCGGGCCAGTTCGGCGACCGCCCCACGGACCCCTTGGCGGGCTCGGTGGACAGGGAGATCTTCATGCCCTCCGTGCGATAGGTCCACGAGGTCGGCGACCCGTCGGCCTTCCAGGCCGCCCTGTCCTTCTCGCTCTTGGGCCGGGCGCCCAGCTCGCGGTAGGCGCTCCACATCTCGCCCTTCGGCGTCCGCCATTCGGCGCTGGCCGACCGCTCCGTCAGGGTGTAACCGCTGCCGACCGGACGCGGATGATCCCTGGTCTCGACCACCTCGATGCGCCAGTAGTCGCCCTGGGGTGGCGTGACGGCCCCGGCGGGGGCCGCGAGCAGGCCGGTGAGGAGCAGTCCCGCGAGTACGGTTACCGGGTATCTCATTTCTTCTCCTTCAGTGGGTTGTCGTCGGCCCAGTGGCTTTCCTGGACGGCGATGAACTCCAGGAGCACGCCGTCCGCCACGGAGCGGGTCTCCAGGGAAAGGGGCGTTCCGCTCCCCGGGTCGAACACCAGCCGCGTCCGCGTCTCACCGGTGTGCGGCTTCACGGGGAACTCACCGGACCGGTACTCGATCGCCTGCCCGGTGCGGCCCAGCGCGTCGGTGACCTGTCCGGCGGCGACGGCCTCGGGCGTCGAGGCCAGCAGCCGGTAGGCGGCGGCCCTGGTCTCGCTCGTCACCGGCGCGAAGAAGAGCAGGCGGACGACGTTGTCGACGGTCGACCGGTCGTCGGAGCCCTTGAGGAGCCCCCGCAGGCCCTCGGGGGTGCCGGGCAGCTCGTCCAGCTTGGTCAGCGGCCTGCCCGCCATCACGACGCGGAAGTCCCAGTCCTCGCTGGAGAACGTGTTCGGTTTCCCCGGCGCCACCCGTACGACGCCCGGCGGCTCGTAGAGCGACAGCATCCCCGGAGGGGGGCCCTCGTAGGTCCACGACGCCGGTGCCCCCTCCGCGCGCCAGGTCTCCTCGTCCCGGGAGGTCACGGGCCTGGCTCCCAGATACGTCCAGCGGTACCAGGTGCTCGCCTCGGGGTCCGCGGGGATCCAGCTCTCCTCCGACCTGGTCTGGCGCAGCGTGTAGCCACCGCCGGGGGCGCGGAACTGCTCGCCCCTGATCAGCGTGGTTCCCCACCACGTGCCGTCGTCGGGTACGGAGGCCATCGAGGTGGCGGCGGCCAGCAGGAACCGCTTGCCGTCCTGCGCGGCGACCACGTCCCGCGTGGCGGGCGGGTTCGGGGGGGCCGCGGAGGTGACGACCAGGGCCGCCGCCGCCGCGCCCGCCAGCCCGAGCCCCAGCGCGCTCCACCCGGCCAGCCTGCGGCGCGACCGTGCCCGTTCCCGGGCGAACGCGGCGCCCAGCCGCTCGCGTCCGGCCCGCTCCACCCCGGGCGACAACGGCGGCACGGACAACAGCTCCCGCACCGCCTGGTAGTCATCCATTGGAACCTCCATGCAGGGGATTGACGCCGCCCAGGGCGGCACGGAGCTTCTTGCGCACCCGCGACAACCGGGATCCGACGGTGCCGTACGGGATGCCGAGTGCCTTGGAGACCTCTTCATGGCTCAGCTCGCCCAGCGCGCTCAGCATCAGCACGTCCCGGTCGCCGTCGGACAGGGCCAGCAGCTCCCCCGCGAGCCGCTCCTGGGCGTTCACGGCGTCGACGCGGGTCGCCACCCGCTCCTCGTGACCGTGTTCCGCGCTGGGCTGCGCCGCCGCGCTGCGCCGCAGCGCCGCGAGCCTCCGGTTCTCGGTACGGCGGTGCAGCCCGATCAGGTTGGTGGCGATGCCGTACAGCCAGGGGCGCACCTCGCCGCGTTCGGGATCGAACCGCTCGCGCTTCCTGAACGCCGTGAGGAACACCTCGGCGGCGAGGTCGTCGGCGACCTGCCGGTCGAGCCGCCTGCCCAGGTAGCCGTGGATCTCGCGGAAGTACCGGTCGTAGATCTCACCGAACCGTTCGGGCCTGCGGCGCGACAGCTCAAGCAGGGCCGCGTCGCTGATCTCCCCCGGCGGATCGGCGTGGCCGAACAGACCAGTCACGTTGGCAGTCACGCCCTCTACTCAACCGATGGGGCGTTCTGCTTTCACGGCCGTTTCCCACCGCCGGGGCACCCGGCACCGTCAGGGACCGGTTCGTTGGGGACGGACCGGTCTAGAGGCGGCCGTCGAGCCAGCGGTCCATCTCGGCGAAAACGCGCTCGCGGACCGGCTCGGGGGACAGCACCAGGTCGTGGATGCCGCCCGGCACCCGGACGCACGTCACGTGCGAGCCGATACTGGTCGACCAGCGGGCGATCCGCCGGGGGTCGAGCACGACGTCCGCCTCCCGGGCCTCGGGCATGAAGGCGCGCAGCCGCAGGCCCTTCTCCGCGCAGAGCACCAGCACCGGCACGTCCACCCGGAGGCCGTCGTGCAGCCTGCGCTGCGCCCGGCGGATCGCCCCCAGCCAGGCCGCGTGCACCGCGAACCCGCCGATGGGCTTCCACTCCAGGTCGAAGTCCCACTCGCCGTGGTGACTGCGGTGCAGGCTCGCGCCGTACGCGGTGGCGGCCACCATGGGCAGCACGGCGCGGACGGGCAGCAGGGACAGCGGGCCGCGCAGCAGGTCGGCGGCGGCCCGTACGGGGGCGGGGACGTTGAGGTCGAGGAAGGGGCTGTTGAGCACCAGCGCCTGGACCAGCCCCCGGCCACGGACCCGGTCGGCCCAGAGCGGGGCGATCAGGCCGCCGGTGGAGTGGGCGTTGAGGACGACGTGGTCGTGCCCGTCCCGCTCACGGATGATCCGTACCGCCTCGTCGATCTCCGGGAAGTACTCGGTGACGCTGCGCACGAACCCGCGGGTCTGGTGCGGCAGCAGCGAGCGGCCGTACTTGCGCAGGTCGAGACCGTAGAAGTCGAAGCCCCTGGCGACGAAGTGGTCGGCCAGGTGGGTCTGGAAGAAGTAGTCGGTGAAGCCGTGCACGTAGAGCACGGCCCCGCGGGCGGGCTCGGCGGCCCGCCGCCGCACCAGCGAGGCCACCACCGCGCCCTCGTCGTCATCGGCCATCGGCAGGACCGTGAGCTCGTAGTCGGGGCCGAGAACGTCGGGCATAACGGTCAGGGTAGTTCGTATGAATTGTCCGGTCGCATCGGGGCCTCCCGGAGGGCCCGCCGTATCGGGACCTCGCCGAGGAGAGCCGGGCGGCGGGGGCGCGGCCGACGCGGACCTCGCCACGGTGAGACGAGACGAACGCGTACCATCGAGCCTTGCCACTCGGCGATCCGGACAAACCGCCCCCGAATCGTCATATGGGAGATGCCATCACATGAACACGCCACCATCGTCACCTGAAGCGGAGCGGACCGACGGATCATCCGTCCAGATCGGCGCTCTCGTCCCGCTGACCCGGCCCGGCTGGGTCGAGGCGGGCCGACACCTGCTCGCCGGGCTCGAACTGGCCGTTCGCGAGGTCAACGACGCCGGGGGGATCGCGGGAAGACCACTCGGGCTCGTGGTCCGGGACACCGCGGCCGATCCGCGAAGGGCCGAGGCGGCCGTGGACGAACTGGCTCGCCTGGGCGTGGCCGCCCTGGCGGGGGAGTATCACAGCGTCGTCGCCCGCGCCGCCGCCACCAGGGCCGACGCCCTCGGCCTGCCGTTCCTCTGCTCGTCGGCGGTTCTCGACGCGCTCACCGAACAGCCGACGGAACGGGTCGCGCGCCTCGCCCCGGCGCAGTCCCACGGCTGGCGGATCTACGCGGACTTCCTCCTCGGCGCGGGCCACAGCCGCATCGCCGTGGCAACCGAGCCGAGTGTCTACTGGGCGTCCGGGGCCCGCGTGCTGCGGGACCACCTCGCTCCACGCGGCGGCACCGTCACCGAACTCGACACGCGCGCGCTCACCCCCGCGGCCGTGTGCGACGAACTCGCCAGCGACCGCGCGACAGCCCTCCTCCTTCTGGTCGGCCACCCGGAACCGGCGGTGTCGATCGTCAGGTCCGTCCGCCGCGACCAGCGCCTCGCCGGGATCATGATCGGTGCTCCGGCAGGGCAACCGGAGTTCGCCGGATGGGCGACGTCGCTGGGCGACGACGGCGCCGCGATCCCGTTCCTGCGCTACCTGCCCGAACGCCTCGGCCCACTCGGCGCACGCGTCGAGACGGCCCTCCGCGAACGGCTGGCCGAAGCGCCCTCCTTCGTCGCCTTCGAGGGCTACGACACGATCGCCGTCCTCGCCGAGGTGCTGCGTTCTCACGGCGCGGACCGGGCGCGGACCGCCGGATCCTGGCCGCGCGTCGCGGTCGAAGGCACCCGCGGGCAGATCCGGTTCTCCCGCACGCCGGGCATCGGCGTCTGGCAGTGGGCCTGGCCGCCGGTCCAGGTCGTTGACCGAGATCCGGCGCGACCCGATCGCCTTCGGATCCTGCACGTCGGCTGAGAGCACGGACCTGCCCGGACTTGACCTCCACGCCGCCCACCCGCACCGGCCCGGCGATCAGGCCGGAGGACGAACCGGTGCCGGTCACGGTCACGTCGGCTTCGAGCTCCGGGAAAGCCGTGGTCAAGACCTATTGCAGTAGAAATGATGCGATGTAGGCACATTAGCTTCCCGAGTTGTTCACCAACTTGTCGCCCGCGACCTGGTTTCGCCCGCCTACCATCTCCCTGCGGCGGTCAAGCGCGAGGAAACGGGGAGCAGTTGCGGGACAGATCAAAGCCGCCCGGCGTCGGCGCGGTCATCGGCTGGACGGCACTGGCCGCCATCGCCCCGGGCGCCGCGCACCTGCGCGCCGGATGGCGCAGGACGGGCCTGGCGATCCTGTGCGTGTACACGGCGCTGCTGCTGGCCCTGCTCTGGGTCGCGCTCACCTCCGACCTCGCCGAACTCGCCGGGCAGCTGGTCGCCTCCTCCTGGCTGACCGTCGTCACGGTGGCCTCCCTGGCGCTCGGCGTCGCCTGGTTCGTGCTGATCGTGCACTCGTTCGTGGTGATGAACCCCGGCACGCTGCCCAGCAGGGGACAGGCGCTCGCCGGAGGCGTGGCGGGAACGCTCGCGGTGGCCGTACTCCTGCCGTTCGGCCTGGTCGGGCAGTACGCGGCGGTCTCGCAGTCGGCGCTGGACGACGTCTTCAGCGCCCCGTCCACACCGCGTCCCGTGAGCGGCGGGGGCAAGGACGGCGGCGAGGAGGATCCGTGGGCGGGCCGCAACCGGGTGAACATCCTGCTGCTCGGCGGCGACGCCGACACCCACCGGGTGGGCGTGCGGACCGACAGCATCAACGTGGCCAGCGTGGACGTCAAGTCCGGCAACACCGTGCTGCTCAGCCTGCCGCGCAACCTGGAGAACGTCCGTTTCGTCCCCGGCTCCCCCATGGCGAAACGCTTCCCCAGCGGCTTCCGGCTCCCGGCCAACGCCGACGGCTCGCGTGAGGACCTGCTCTTCGCGGTCTGGGAGTACGCCGACTCGCACCCGGAGATCTTCGGGGGCCGCAAGAACCAGGGCACCAAGACGCTCATCGACACGGTCGGCTACACGCTGGGCCTGAAGATCGACTGGTACGCCCTGGTCAACATGTGGGGCTTCGCCCGGCTGATCGACGCGATCGGGGGCGTGATGCTGACGGTTCCCCAGGACGTGGTCTTCGGCAAGTACAACGAGGGCCTGGTCAAGGCCGGGACCCGCAAGCTGCGCGGCGCCGACGCGATGTGGTTCGCCCGCTCGCGCACCAACAGCGACGACTACACCCGGATGGGACGCCAGCGCTGCGTGCTGGGCGCCCTGCTCTCCCAGTCGGACCCGGCGACCGTGCTGTCCCGGTTCAACAAGGTCGCGCTGGCCACCAAGGAACTGCTGCGGACCGACATCCCGCGCCCGATGCTGGAGCACCTGGTCCCGCTGGCGCTGAAGGTCAAGAACGCGAAGGTGACCAGCGTCCAGTTCGTCCCGCCGCTGATCAACACCGGTTACCCCGACTGGAGCAAGATCCGCACGGTCACCGCCAAGGCCCTGCGCTCCTCGGCCGTCACCCGGCGCCCCCTCACCGCCACCGCGGCCCCCACCGCCACCGCCACGCCGAAGGCCACCCCCAAGGCGACCTCGAAGGCCACCGCGAGCCCCCGGACGGCGGATCCCGACGCTCCCAAGGGCATCACGGACGGCTGCGGCTGACCCCGGGCAGCCACCGCGTCTGCCCGGCGCCGCGCACAACCGGCAGCCCCGTCCGAGGCGACCGTGGATCGACCTCGCCGACCGGGAGATCGCGGTCCGCTAGACCGAGTACGACTCCTTGGCCAGGCGGCGGACCCGGTCCTCGTCGATGCGGTGGCCGAGGCCCGCCTGGGTGAGCGGCACGGCCACCACGCCGCCCGAGGCGCCGACCGGCGGGTCGACGATCTGCGCGCTGCGCGGCGGCTCGGCCACGTCGCAGGGCAGGCCGCAGCCGGGCAGGCTGGCCGCGGCGACGGTGGCCGCGCGGGCCAGCCCGGTGCCCTTGCCCCCGGCGCAGGCGATCTCCCAACCGGCGCGTACCGCGCGGTCGTGCACCCGCCGTACCTCGCGCAGGGAGCCCAGGGCCGCGGGACGGAGCAGCAGCGCCCGGCCCGCCCTCGCGGTGACGGCCTCCTCCAGCTCGGCGGCCGAGGAGACCTCGAGCAGCACCGGGGCGGCGACGCGCTCCTGCAGGTCGGCGTGGTCGCCGAGACTCGCGAGGCCGGTGAAGGGGCGTTCGATGACGGAGAGCGTGTAGGCGTCCAGCGCCTCCAGGGCGTCGACGTCGGTGTAGGCGCCGAGGGCGTCCACGCCGATGCCCAGCGCGGGGTACGCCTGGCGGACGGCGCGCAGCGGCTCGATGTCCCAGCCGGGGTGGACGTCCAGGGTGACGTGGGCGTACCCGGCGCAGACGTGCCGGTTCACCCGCGCGACCAGGCTCTCCAGATTGCGGTCGGCGCCGATCCTGACGGTGGCCATGAGGGAGGTGCGGGTGCCGCCGAGCGCGTGGGCCAGCGGCACCCCGCGCATCTTCGTCCACAGGTCCCAGCAGGCCATGTCGGCGGCGGACCCTCCGGGGACGGGGCCCAGCTCGTCGGGATGCTCCCAGTCGACGCCGATCAGCGCCTGCGCGAGTCCCTCCTCCAGCGCGACCCAGGTCTTGGGGTCGGCGTCGACGACCTCGCCCCACCCGGTCATGCCGCCGTAGTCGGTGAGCCGGACGAGGATGCTCTCCGGCCGTCTGCCGTACGGCAGGACCAGCCGGAACACCTCAAGCTCACGGACGCGCGGCATGGACCCCCCTCGATCTCTCCGAGCCTCGGGAAACCCCGGGCTCCGACGACTTTCCCGGCTCGGAGAACCCGGGCCCTGGAAACGCGAATCCCGCCCGAAGGCGGGACTCCCCCCTCAACACCGCGAAGAACGGCGTTCTTCCCATGGTGCCACGGTGGCCCGTGAATGCCTCCGGCACGGAGGGGTAATTCGGCCTGAGGCCCCGGCGCCCCCGGGGCCTCGGCACTCCTGGCGCCCCCGGCCCGAAGGTTCTGGAAGCTCTGGAGGTCCCGGAGGTTCTTGGAGAGACGAGGAAAGCTCACATCCTGGGCAGGACGCGTCCGGCGACCAGGGCTCCGGTTGCCGCCATCAGCGCCGTCAGCCCGAAGCAGAGGACGTAGACGGCGACGGAGGCCCCCAGGGCCGCCAGGAGCACCCCCGTGACCGCTACCGCGACGACCGTGTAGACCGACTCGGCGACACCGAGCGACGCACTGTTCTCCCCCTCCTCACCCGGAGGCGACAGCTCCAGGATGAGCACCGACAGCGTCGGGTACACGATGCCCATGCCGAGCCCCAGGGCCATCTCGCCAAGGAAGGCGGTGGCGACCGGGACGACGGCGAAGACGGTCAGGCCCATCAGCGCGAGGCCCACGGCGATCAGCACCGAGCCGGAACGCAGCACCAGGACCCGGTCGAACCGTCTGCGGCCCACCACCCAGGAACCGAACGACCAGCTCAGCGCGCCACCGGTCAGGGTGAGCCCGGCCATGGTCAGCGACAGGCCGCGTTCCTCGTTGAGCATCAGCGGCAGGAACGCCTCGCCGCCGATGGCCGCGCCCGCCGCGATCCCCCGCAGGGAGATCACCGAGGGCAGGCCGCGGGCCGCGCGCAGGGTTCCCGGCGGGAGCAGCCGGGGCAGCGCCGCGACCAGCATGGCCAGACCGGCGGCGAGCAGGACGAACCCGGTGCCGGACGCCCCGGTGCCGGACTGCGTGAGCGCCGACGCGCCGTACTGCATGAGCGCCGCTCCGGCCGCGACGAGCAGCGCCCAGCCCAGTCGGCGCGCGATCGAGGAACGGACACCGAACGGCCGCTCCGCCGTCGCCCCCGGCCCCATCACCGACCCCGCGCCTCCCCGCGACCCCGCCTCCACCACCGAAACCGCGCCCGCACCCGGCACCGCGCCCGGCTTTTCCGTCCTGTCGGGCTTCGTCGTCGGCGCGGAGGCGAGCCCGCGCCAGAGCAGCAGCGCCGCCGGGAGGAGGATCGCCGTCACCCCGATGAAGACCCAGCGCCAGCCCGCGCTCTCCACCACGACGCCGGTGATCGCGGGTCCCACCATGGAGGGCACCACCCATGCGGTCGCGAAGATCGAGAACACCCGGGGATGGAGCTCCGCCGGGTAGGACCGCGAGACCAGCACGTACATCGAGACCTGAAGGATGCCCGCGCCGAAGCCCTGGACGAACCGGCCCGCGATGAACACGTCCATCGTCGGCGCCACCCCGGCGACGACCAGCCCGACGCCGAAGATCGCCACCCCGGTCCAGAGCGGCGCGACCGGCCCCCTGAGGTCGCCCCACCAGCCGCCCAGCACCGTCGCGATCACCCCGGCCGCCAGCGCCCCGCTGAACGCCAGCCCGTACAGCGCGTGACCGTCCAGCTCGTCGGCCACGACCGGCATCGCGGTGGCCACCGCGAGGTACTCGAAGGCGGCCAGGGAGATGAGGGCCACCATCCCGACCGTCAGGGCACGGTGACTCCGGGCGAATATCCCGGCGGGAGGCTTCTCGATCGTCACGGTAGTCATGGGATCGACGGTACGGCGGGCGCGCGGCGACCCGCATCGGGCCTCCGGATCAGCCCTTGGTCGTAGGACCGGCGTCCTGGACGTGGGAGGCCAGGCCCCGCAGGAGCAGGTCGAGCCCGAACTCGAACCGCTCGGTGCCGTTGGCGGCCATCAAGGTGTCGACCTGGGCGACGATGTTGGGGAACCGGTCGACGGGCAGGCTGCGGTAGAACGTGGCGATCTGACCGAAGAATTCATTCAGGAAGCTCGCCAGGTCCTTGCCGCTGCCGCGCTGCCGGTTGGCGTAGAGCGAGCCCTCGTAGGCGTCCGAGCAGACGTACAGACCGAGGCGGTCGATCATCAGGGCGGCGGCCCTGGGCGGCACACCGCCCGCGAGCATGATGGCCAGCTGCCCCTCGGCCACCCGCAGCGCGTTGGGCCCGGTCGGGATTCCGGCCAGGCCGACTCTGGCGATGTCGGCGTGGGCGCTGAACACCCGGAAGGCGTCGAGGACCAGCTCCCTGATCTGCTCCAGCCAGCGCTCCGGCTCCGGCTCGGGTATGTGGATCTCGCTGACGACCTCGTCGTACATCAGGTCGAGCAGCTCCTCCTTGTTCGCCACGTGGGCGTAGAGCGAGGCGGGGCCGGTGCCGAGCTCCTGGGCGACGCGGCGCATGCTCAGCGCGTCCAGCCCCTCGGCGTCGATGAGACGCAGCCCGGTGGCGACGATGAGATCCCTGCTCAGGACGGTTCGCGGAGCGCTCACCTTGCGGGTCTTGCGCCACGGCGGGACGGGGATCTCGGTCACGCGCCGATCCTATACCGCACCGGATCACGGTCGCGAACACTGTACTTTCTGCGAACACTGTTCGTCTTTACGAACAACGTACTTGATGCAAACATTGTTCGTATATAAAACAGTGTTCGCGAAGGACGAACACCGTTCTTCGAACGTCGAACCCCCGATCGGAGTCCCCCGTGACACACACGGTCGAGACCGGCCCCGCGCACACCGGCCCGGAGCCGTACCGGTGGCGCTGGGCCGCCCTCTTCGTGGTCCTCGCCGCCGAGGTGATGGACCTGATGGACGCCATGATCACGATCGTCGCGGCGCCGTCCATCCAGAAGGAGCTGGGCGGCTCGTCGAGCATGATCCAGTGGCTCAGCGCCGGATACACCCTGGCGATGGCCGTCGGCCTCGTCACCGGGGGCCGCCTCGGCGACCTCTACGGGCGCAAGCGCATGTTCCTGGTCGGCGCCTTCGGCTTCACCCTGTTCTCGCTGCTGTGCGGCCTGGCCACCTCCCCCGAGATGCTGATCGGCGCCCGGGTGCTGCAGGGCCTGGCCGGTGCGGTGATGGTGCCGCAGGGCCTCGGCATCATCAAGGAGGTCTTCCCGCCCAGGGAGATGGCCGCCGCGTTCGGCGCGTTCGGCCCGGTCATGGGACTCGCCACGGTGGCGGGCCCCGTCCTGGCGGGCTGGCTCGTCGACAGCGACTTCTTCGGCATCGGGTGGCGCATGATCTTCCTGATCAACCTGCCGATCGGCCTGGCCGCCCTCCTCGGCGCGCTCCGCTACCTGCCCGCGTCGAAGACCTCGCACGCCTCACGCCTGGACCTGACCGGCACCGGGCTCATCTCGGCCGCCTCCTTCCTGCTGATCTTCCCTCTGGTCCAGGGCCGCGACCTCGACTGGCCCGGGTGGACCTTCGCCCTGATGGCCGCCTCGATCCCGGTCTTCGCGCTCTTCTGCCTGCACCAGTCCCGCAAGGAGCGCGCGGGCGGCGATCCGCTGGTGGTGATGAGCCTGTTCCGCAAGCGCTCCTTCACCGGCGGCCTGCTCACCGGCCTCGTCTTCTTCTCCGGGATGATCGGTTTCTCCCTGGTGTTCGGGCTCTACACCCAGATCGCCCTGGGCTACGACCCCCTGAAGGCGGGCCTCGCGGGCCTGCCGAACGCCATCGGCGCCCTGATCGGCTTCATCCTCGTCAACGCCTCGGGACTGGCCAGGAAGGTGGGCCGCAGACTGATCCACATCGGCGTGGTCGCGATGGCCGGGGGCGTCACGGGGATCGCCCTCACCCTGAACATCGCGGGCATGGGCGTCACCCCCTGGCAGCTCGCCCCCGCCCTGCTGCTCACCGGCGCGGGGATGAGCCTGGTCATGGCCCCCTTCTTCGACATCGTGCTGGCCGGGGTGGACCCCCACGAGTCCGGCTCGGCCTCCGGCACCCTCACCGCCGTCCAGCAGCTCGGCGGCGCCCTGGGTACGGCGGCGATCGGGACGCTCTTCTTCGGCCTGGTCAAGCACGGCCGGAGCCTTGAGGACGCGATGCTGCTGACGATCTGGGTCGAGGTGGGCCTGCTCGCGGTCACCTTCGCGACCGCCTTCCTGCTCCCCCGGCGGGCGCGGGCCGAGCAGGAGGCCGCGCACTGACACCCCCGGCGAACGGGCGGCCCACGGGGGTCCGCCCCGGCCCGTACGGAAGACCAGGTCACACGAGACGAACCGGATCACGGGTAAGAAATATTAACGACCGATCGTTCATATTGTTTGCTAGAGTCTCCAGACATGATCGACGGACGGCTCCAGCGCGGGGAGCGCACTCGCCGGGCGGTGCTCGACGCCGCCGTCCGGCTCGCCTCGGTCGAGGGGCTCGACGGCCTGTCGCTCGCCCGGCTGACCGCGACACTCGGCGTGAGCAAGTCCGGACTTTTCACTCATTGGCCTGACAAGCAAGCGCTTCAACTGGCGATCGTGGAGCACGCCCGGCGGCAGTGGACCGATTACATCGTCGAGCCCGCCCTGCGCGCCCCCCGAGGGGTGCGCAGGTTGTGGGCCCTGCACGAGCGCCGCCTCGACTTCTACCGCTCGGGGCAGCTGCCCGGCGGCTGCTTCTTCGGCGCCGTCGGCGGCGAGCTCGACGACCGTCCCGGCCCGGTCCACGACGCCGTCGCCGGTGCCATCGGTGACTGGATGAATCTGCTGACCCGGTTCAGCGGCCAGGCCATCGAGCTGGGCGACCTGCGGCCCGGCACCGACCCCGCCCAGCTCGCCTTCGAGATCGAGGCGTTCGGCTCGGTCGTGGTCGTCCACACCCACCTGCTCAAACGCGAGAACAGCCACTGGTTCGCCCGTACGGCCGTCCTCGAACGGCTCCGCTCCCTCTCGACCGACCCTGGTGTCCTCCCGGAGGCATGACGTGACGACCCCCCTGCGGAGCGGGCACATCCAGCCCGTCCAGATCCACTTCGACGACCTCGACGCGATGGGCGTCGTCCACAACGCCAGATACGTCCTGCTTCTCGAACGGGCCCTGTCCGGTTACTGGTCCGAGCGGGGCTGGCCCTTCGACCCCGCCCTGCCGCACTTCGCCGAGATCTTCTTCGTGGTACGCGAGTTCTCCATCACGTACCACCTGCCGATCAGCGTCGTGGGCGAGGCCGCGGTGCACTTCTGGCTGGACCACATCGGCACCACCAGCGTGGTGTACGGCTTCCGCGTGCTGTCGGCCGACCACACCGTCGTGCACGCCGAGGGCCGCCGGGTCCAGGTCAGGCTCGATCCGGCCACGCTCCGGCCGAGCCCGTTGAGCGAGCCCCTGCGCGACTCCCTCAGACAGCTGCTGGCCGCCACGCCCTGAGCGGGCGCCGCGGGTCCGCCCCGGCCGTGACCGACACACACGACGACTACGCGTGACGGCTCCGGTGACCGGCGACGTACACCCGGTTGGCGCAGCGGATGGCGCAGAACCGCCGCCTGCCGTTGCGGGAGGTGTCGACGTAGACCACACCGCAACCGGGGCGGTCGCACACCCCCAGCCGGGTGTGATCCTGGCAGATCACATGGGCGAGCCCGGTGGCGGTGTACGCCTTGAGGCGGTCGGCGACGGGGGCCTGTTCGCGGGCGAAGTGCAGGTGGGGGGCACGACCGTCATGACGGGAGACGTAGGGCTGGCTGACGGTGACGGCCAGCAGCTCGTTGATCACCTCCACCCGCCGGTCCAGGTCCGCGCCGGTGAAGATCGGGCGGAGCCGGGCGGCCCAGCGCAGCAGCTCGGCCGCCTCACCGGCCCCCAGAGACTTGAAGGGCCGGTAGTCGTGGGCCCGCAGGATCTCCGTGATCACCGCGGGCGACGCGCAGGGGTCCGCGTTCACCAGGGCGGCGGCGAGCTCGGCGGCCATCCCTCCGTAAGGGTTGAAGTGCATTGAACAATGACATCACGCTGTAGGCATGATCGGTGAGACTCCAGCCGGACAGCATCCGGTATGTCCCTCGTGCGAACGGCCCGCGGCCGTTCCGTCGTCCGCCCACTACAGCTCGGAGGGGGTGGTCCGCTACTCGCGGTGCGCGTGCGGCCGATGGCTGGTCGTCCTGGCCGGAGAGGTGGTCGGCTCCGGCCTCGGATGAGCGATGACACCGCCCGGCCTCCACACCGATACGCGCGGACTTGACCAGAAGCGGTCGGCTCCGGCCCCGGATGAACGATGACCCCCCGGACGACCTGGCGCCCCGGCGAGGGTGGGCCCCCGTGGCCCTCCACCCTCGCCGGGACGGGATCAGGTGGCGGTGCGCTCCAGCCGCCGCTCGGCCCACTGGCCGATGTCACGGCGCTCGATCGCCGCGGCCATCAGGTCGGGGAAGGCGTCGGGAGTACAGGCGAAGGCGGGCACCCCCATGGCCGCGAGCGCCGCGGCGTTGTCGTGGTCGTAGAAGGGCGCGCCCTCGTCCGAGAGCGCGAGCAGCACGATCACCTGGACACCGGCCGCGACCATCTGGGCGACCCTGCGGAGCATCTCCTCCCGTACGCCACCCTCGTAGAGGTCGCTGATCAGGATGAAGATCGAGTCGTTGGGCCGGGTGATGAGCCCCTGGCCGTAGGCGATGGCCCGGTTGATGTCGGTGCCACCGCCGAGCTGGGTGCCGAACAGCAGCTCCACCGGGTCGTGGAGCTGGTCGGTGAGGTCGACGACCGCCGTGTCGAAGACGACCAGCGAGGTCCTCAGCGAGCTCATCGAGGCGAGCACCGCGCCGAAGACGCTTGAGTAGACGACGGAGGCGGCCATCGACCCGCTCTGGTCGATGCAGAGCACGACCTCGCGCTGGACCGCCCGCTGCCGCCTGCCGTACCCGACCAGCCTGGACGGGATCACCGTGTTGCGCTCGGGCAGGTAGTTCTTCAGGTTGGCCCGGATCGTACGGTTCCAGTCGATGTCGGCGACCCGCTTGGGCCGGTGGGTCCTGGCCGAACGGTCCAGGGCACCGGTCACGGCCGCCTTCGTCTTTTGTACGAGTTTCCGCTCCAGCTCGGAGACGACCTTGCGGACCAGTGCCCTGGCCGACTCGCGCGCCTTCTCGGGCATCACCCGGTTGAGCGACAGGATCGTGCCGACCATGTGGACGTCCGGCTCGACCGCGTCCAGCATCTCCGGCTCCATCAGCAGCCGGGTCAGGTTCAGCCGCTCGACGGCGTCCTTCTGCATGACCTGGACGACGGTCGAGGGGAAATAGGAGCGGATGTCGCCCAGCCAGCGCGCCACCCTGGGCGCGGAGGCACCCAGACCCCCGCTCCGTTCGGCGGAACCCTCACCGCCGCCGCCGTTGTACAGCGCGGCCAGCGCGCCGTCCATCTGGGCGTCGGTCCCGGTGAGCGAGCATCCGGTGCCGTCCGCGTCGCCGCCCAGGACCATCCGCCAGCGGCGGAGTCTCTCATCCATCGGCGCTGCCCGTCCTTCCCGAAATCGCCGGTGCCGGAACCGGCCCCAGAATCGCCAGCACGGTCCGTACGGCCGCCGCCGCGCGTTCCTCGTCGAAGTGCTCCGCGTCCGGCGCCGGGTCGCCGGTGGCCGCGCCCAGGGAGCGGACGCGCGAGCCGATCGAACGCCGCTCCGGGGCGGCGAAGGCGCCGAACGTCCTGCGGAGCAGGGGCAGCACGTCGACGAAGGCCTCCGGGGCGAGCCCGGTGAGCCACTCGTCGACCAGTCCGAGCAGCCGGGGGTCGTGTACGAGCAGCAGCCCGCCCCCCGACAGGAACCCCTCGATCCAGGCGGCGGCCCTGGCCGGTGGGTGTCCCGCCGACATCGCCCGCGACATCCGCAGCCCGACCTCGGCCGTGTCGAGGTCGGCGGCGTCCAGCAGGATCCTGGTGAGCCGTCCCTCGATGAGCCCGTGCAGGTCGGCGCGGCCGGAGGCCCCGCGCAGCGCCACCAGCCACCGCCCCCGCGGCGCCTCCTCCCCGGAACCCGCCGCACCCACCGGGCCCTGAAAGCCGTCCGAACCCACCGGGATCCGCGGGCCGTCCGCACCCGCCCCTCCAGACGCGCTCCCTCCCCCGGAACCCCCTGAGCTCTCCGGGCGGGCGGGTCCGGTGTCGAGCAGGGCGACGGCGGCGTGGACGGCGTCGATGTGGCGGATCAGGTCGCGGGCGGCGTCGTCGTCGAGACCGGTGACGGCCCCGCCGAGGCCGACGCAGATCCTGGTGAGCATGGCCTCGACGATGACGGCCAGACCGGTGGCGGGGGTACCGCGCACGTCGCCGTAGCGCTGGGCGCGGACCATCGCCGGGAGCGCGGCCATCAGATGCGTGACGTCGTTGTCGAGCGCGGCCCGCGCCGACAGGGCGTCGAGCACGTGCGGCAGCGCCTCCGGCAGGTCGGCGAGCAGGCAGCGCTCCACCAGGCCGGTGAGCCCGGCCAGCGTGACCCCACCGGACGCGCCGCCACCGGACATGCCACCGGGCCCGCCCCGCCCGCCACCTCCCGGACCGGACGTCCCCGGACCGCCACCTCCGGGACCGGACGCCCCGGGGCCGGGCGCACCGCCGGACGTACCGCTCCGGGAGGCCGGGCCGGGCGCCCCTCCCCCGTCGGCGAGGTCACGGACCCGGGCGGCGGCCGCCGACGGGACGGTCGTGCCCCAGGCGCCCGCCTCGATCAGGTCGATGTCGAACTCGGGCCGCCAGGCGAGCGACCACGACTCGCGGAAGGTGCCCTTGCCCCGGCTCTCCTGGGGGGTGCCCCAGCCGACGCCGAGCAGGCGCAACCGGTGCAGCAGCCTGCTGCGCTCCAGGTCGAGCGGTTTGCGCAGGTCGAGGTCGTACTCCCGGTCGAGCGCCTCGGGCTTGAGCTTCACCCGCCGCTGTTCCTCGCGCAGGTGGCGCTGGAGAGGGACCATCGGGGTGGTGTCGGGCACCTGCCCGAGCCGCTCCCCCACGACCATGCGCCGCTGGATCAGCTCGACCGGCAGGTCGTCGCCCTCGCACAGCACCGCCCTGACCGCCTCGGTGACCTCCGCCAGCCCGGCCAGCGGCCGTCCCCTGAGCACCGCCAGGCTCTCCGCGAGCCGTACCGCCTCGATGACGTGCGCGGAGGAGACCGGCAGGTCCTCCTCGCGGAGCACCCCGGCCGCGCCGGTCAGCCACCGCTCGACCGGCCGGTCGGGGGCGGAGAACAGGTGGTCGTACCAGCCAGGCGAGGTCACCCCCGCGCCGTACCCACTCCAGGCGGCCAGCCGCCCGTACGTCCACGGCACCCAGGTCATCTCGGCCTTGACCTTGGGCAGTCCCCTGAGCAGCGCGTCGTCGGCCTTCGCGGTGGGCAGCCCGGCTCCCCAGGACGCGCCCTCGCGCGACGTGCCCGCCAGGGCGGGGACGTGCCAGGCCCCGCAGACCACGGCGATCCGCTCGAAGCCGTCCCTGACCGCCCTGCGGATCGTCCGCCGCATGAAGGCCTCGCGCCGCGCCTCGTACTCGTCGGCGACGTGCCCCTCGCGGACGGCCCCCATGGCCTCGGCGATCATGTGGAACGGGGTGTCACCTCGGTGCTCGACCGCGTCCTCCCACCACCGCTCCGGGTCGTCGTACCCGGCGGCGCGGGCGAGGGCCCCGATCGGATCGATCCGTACGATTTCCGAGGCGGCGTCGTCCCCATCTTCGCTCTCGTCCTTATCGCCGTCCTCGCCGTCCGTGCCGTCGTCCGTGTCGCCGTCGTCGGCCGCTTCGGCCCGGGAGCCGGGGGCGTTCGCGTCGGGTCCTCGTGCCCCGGCGCCCTCCGGCCCCTCCCCCTCCCGGGATTCCGCGGGTTCGGCGTCGCCGGTCTCTTCCGGCCCGGTGTGACCGGCCGCGCCGGGACGGGAGGCGAGGCTGTGCGCGGCCGGAAGGTCGCAGAAGCGGACCGGGATACCCGCCGCGACGGCGTGGCGGATCGCCTGCCACTCGGGCGAGAACACCGCGAACGGCCAGAACGCGGCCGTGGACGGCTCACCCGGCACGTGGGCGAGCAACGCGACCGGCGGCTGGAGATCGGGGTCATGGGCCAGCTTGACCAGCTCGTCCGCCTCGGGCGGGCCCTCGACGAGCACGACGTCCGGCTTGAGGCGTTCGAGCTCGTCACGCAGGGATCGCGCCGACCCCGGGCCGTGATGCCGGATCCCCAGCACGGAGACGCTCATCGGCGCCCCCCGCCGAGCCGGGGAACCGCGACCGAAGGCACCGGCGGCACCGCCGACGCGGACACCGAAACCCCGGAGACCGGAAGAACCGGGCCCGAAAGCGAGGAAACCCGGAACACGGGGACCGGAAGTGCGGAAACCGGAAACACGGGAACCCGGAACACGAAAACAGGGAGCGCGGAAACCCGGAACGCGGAAACCCGGAACGCGGAGACCGGAAGCGCGGGAGCCGAGGAAGCGGGAGCCGGAAAAGCGCCCATCTCGCGGGCCACCGCCGCCTCAGCCCGCGTCACGGCAGGCCCGGTAGAAGTCGCGCCAGTCCTGGCGCTCGCGCACCACGGTCTCCAGGTATTCGCGCCAGACGACACGGTCGGAGACCGGGTCCTGGATCACGGCGCCGACGATGCCCGCGGCCACGTCGGAGGGGCGGAGCACCCCGTCGCCGAAGTGCGCGGCCAGCGCGATGCCGTTGGTGAGGACGGAGATGGCCTCGGCGGTGCTGAGCGTCCCGCTGGGGGACTTGACCTTGGTGCGGCCGTCCTCGGTGACGCCGGTGCGCAGTTCCCTGAAGACCGTGACGACGCGGCGGATCTCCTCCAGGCCGGTGAGGGTCTCGGGCAGCTCCAGGGAGCGGCCGAGCTGGCCGACCCGCCGGGAGACGATGTCCACCTCCTCCTCCGCGGTGGCGGGGACCGGCAGCACGACGGTGTTGAACCGGCGGCGCAGCGCGCTCGACAGGTCGTTGACGCCGCGGTCCCGGTCGTTGGCGGTGGCGATGATGTTGAAACCACGCGCGGCCTGGACCTCCCGGTTGAGCTCGGGGATCGGCAGCGTCTTCTCCGACAGCACGGTGATCAGCGCGTCCTGGACGTCGGAGGGCATGCGGGTCAGCTCCTCCACGCGGGCGAGCCGCCCCTCGGACATCGCCCGCATCACCGGGCTCGGCGTGAGCGCCTCCATGGACGGGCCCTCGGCCAGCAGCCTGGCGTAGTTCCAGCCGTAGCGGATGGCCTCCTCCGCGGTGCCCGCCGTCCCCTGCACCAGGAGGGTGGAGTCACCGCTGATCGCGGCGGCCAGGTGCTCGGACAGCCAGGTCTTGGCGGTGCCGGGAACGCCGAGCAGCAACAGCGCGCGGTCGGTGGCGAGCGTCGCCACGGCCACCTCGACAATGCGCCGCGGCCCGATGTACTTGGGGGTGATCTGGTCGCCGTCGCCGAGGACGTAGGTGGTCACCGCCCAGGGCGACAGCTTCCAGCCCGGCGGGCGGGTGCGGTCGTCGCCCTTGGCCAGGATCGCCAGCTCCTCGGCGTACTGGTCTTCGGCGTGGGCCCGCAGAACCGTTGTCACTACGAGAGCTCCTTCAACATGTCGTCACGGAAACGCAGGAGGGCGGCGACCTCCTGGATGGGGGGCTCCGGCGAGAGCCGCCCGGCCATGGTGTGCAGGGTGGGGTCGATGCGTTCACCGGCGAGCTTGGCCAGCTCCCCGAGGTTCCACGGCTGGGTGCCGGAGACGTCGATGATCTTCTGGAGAACGGCCGTGGCCAGGGTGGGCCCCCACGGGGCCGCGGCCCCGCCGAGAACCATGATCAGCTGACCGTCCAGGCCGTGCCGCCGTACGAAGTCGGCCGCGACGATCTCCTGTTTGTCGCGGGGCAGCGCGGCCAGCAGGTCGGCGAGCGGATCCCAGGCGAAGAGCTCCAGCGCCCACTCCGGGTCACCCTGGAGGACGGAGGCCCTGACCCAGCCGGCCATGACCTCGCGCCCCCAGTCGACGATCCTCATCCGGACGAGCTCGCGGGGCGGCCGTCCGAGCAACGCGGACCAGACGCCGAGCGGGGTGCGGGCCACGGCCTGCTGCAGCCACCAGCTTCGCTCGCCGGTCCCCCGGGGCGGCTTGGCCCGGATGCCGTCGCGCTCCATGGTGCTGTCGCAGGCCACCGGCGGGGTGACGTGGATCTCGCCGTCGAGGACGGTGACGTACCGGGCGGCCCGCTCGGCCATGCGCAGGGCCAGGCGCGATCCGGGGAGCCGGGTGAGCAGGTCGGCGGCCTGGTTGCGGACCTCGCGGCGGCGGTCGTCGAGCGCGGCCTCCAGGAACGGCTCGTCGTCGGGTGAGAGGCCGGTGACGAGCGCCTCCAGGAACGCGGCCCTGTCGTCGGGGCTCTCCTTCTCCCAGGTGGCGGCGAGCAGTTTCCTCGCCTTCGCCGGGTCGGCCGCCCGCAGCTCCCCCAGGTGGACGCGGCGGTCACCGGAGGTGCCGAACTCCCAGACCTCGGAGACCCCGCCCGAGCCGGTGGGGGCGACCCCGGTGACCTCCTCCAGCAGGAAGCCCCACGCCGGGTTCAGCCCGGCCAGCCAGCGTCCCCGGTTTCCGGCGAGGACGCCGAGGTGCGGGCGGATCGACCGGTCCTTGGCCGCGTGGTCGAGAAGCTCGGGCAGCAGGTGCGGCGAGAGGCGGTATCCGCGCGCCGCCGCGACCTCCAGCCACTCGGTGAGCATCCTCGGCTGCTCACCGCCGAGGATGCGGGCGAGCCGGTCGCCCGCGGCGCGTGACACCGCGGGCTGCTCCTCGGGCGGGGCGACGGCCGGTGCTTCGCCCGGAGCGACCGGCCGCCGCCCCGCGCGCATCCGCAGCGTGTGCACGGCCGCGCGGCCGAGCAGCTCGACCTCGCTCGCCTCCGGGCCGGGCAGCGGGCGCCGGTCGGTCCCGACAAGCGCGGTGGACACCAGGTCCTCCCATTCGGCGGAGGCGCTCACAGGACGATCACCCGGCCTTCCTCGTCCCAGGTCGTGAGGGGGCGAAGGCCCCTCGGGGTCCATTCGGCGGCCACGGTCAGCGGGTGGCCCCCCGAGGCGGCGACCAGCCGCCACGGGGTGCCTACGGACGGGTGGAGCGGCAGCCCTCCGGAGGACCCGGCCAGGAGCCGCGAACCGCTCCCCACCGGGGTCACCCCCTCCAGCACGAGCGGCCAGGAGTCGAGCCAGGGATCACCCGCCAGGGCCTCGGCCACCTCGTCGAGGGCCTGCTCGACGGTCGAGCCGGGCGGCGGACCGGCCGGGACGACCTGGCGACGGGCGACGTCGTCACCGCTCCGTCCATCCCGAACGGCACCGACGTGCTCGTCCCCGACGGAATCGTCCAAAACGGGGTCACGACCAGCGGCACCGTGACGGGCGGCGACCACCGCGCGCAGCGGGGCCGAGCCGGGATAGAACGCCAGGTCGGCGTCGATGGTCGTACCGGTGACGAGCGAGGCGTCGAGGGCCTGCCCGGCCGGGGCGAAGGAGAGCACCAGCGCCGCCCGGCCCGTCGCGCGCCCGCGAAGCCAGACCCGGCGCGCGATCAGCCGGTCGTGCTCCTCGTCGCGCCGTCCCAGCACGTCCCACAGGTCGCGGACGGCACCGCGGGTGAGCACCTCCTCCTTCGTCATCGGGAAGCCGATCCGGTCGCGCACCCTTTCGAGAAGCCCGGCGGGAGCCGCCTCCCGGAACGCCCCCTCGTCCGGCGCTCCCCGGTCTCCCCCGGCGGGCCCCGCCTCCCCCGAGCCACCGGAATCAGCGGCGTCACCGGCACCGGGCCCGTCACCGTCACCGAGCCCGTTTCCGGCCGGGGCGGAGAGGCGGCGGTGGGCCACGCAGAGCAGGTGCAGCAGGGCGTACTCGCCGAGGAGGCGAGCGGGCCAGTCGTCGCCGTCCAGCACGGCACCGAGGCGGGACAGCGAGCCCGCGACACCGGGAGCCTGGGCGTCGACCAGGCGTTTGACCAGTTCGTCCCACTGGTCGTGGCGCCGCGACCCGGCGATGCCCTGCCTGACCTGGTCGGCGAGCCAGCGCTCCAGGTCCGACAGCCCCGCGGTCACCCGCTGCTCGCGCTGCGCGGCCCTGCGTCCGTCCGCGGCACCGGGCTCGGCGGCACGGGCCGTCCCCGCCGCCGAGGAACCCGCCGCCGCCCTGGCCGCGCGGCCACGCCGCCCGTCGAGCCACTCGGTCACCCAGTCGGCGGGCTCCTCCACTGTGGGAACGCCGTCGGCCGACCACAGGAGCAGCAGGCCGAGGGCGTGTTTGCACGGGAACTTCCTGCTGGGGCAGCTGCACCGGTAGGCGGGCTCGGACAGGTCGACGCACGCCCGGTAGGGCTTGGAGCCGCTGCCCGCGCACTCGCCCCACACCGCGTCGGCGGTGGCTCCGTATCCCGACCACTTGCCGGGGGAGGAGATTCCCCGGGCCGCTTTCTGGGACGAGGCGTCGGGCGCGAGCGCCAGCACCTGATCCCGGTTCCACCGTTCGATCACGGACCTGAACCTAGCCAACCCCGCCGACAAATCCGGGCGGCCGCCACAACCGTCCCACGCTACGTCCGCCGGGGCCGGGTCCCTAGAATCGGTGCGATGACGACTCCTTCACGTCCTCCGCTCGCCGAGGCGCTCGACCTGCTGCCACACCCCGAGGGCGGCTGGTTCCGCGAGACCTGGAGGACCTCCGTCAACCTCGCCCCGCCCGGATACACCGGTACGCGGGCCACCGCCACCGGGATCCACTTCCTGCTGGAGCCCGGCGAGGAGTCGCGCCCGCACGTGGTCGCCTCCGACGAGGTGTGGTTCTGGCACCGGGGCGGCCCGCTGACGCTGGTCCTCGGCGGTCACGAGGGCCAGCCCCCGAGCACAGTGATCCTGGGGCCCCGGGTGGAGGAGGGGCAGGCCCTCCAGGCCCTGGTGCCCGGCGGCACCTGGCAGGCCGCCCGTCCCGCCGGTGACGAGGGCGTGCTGGTGAGCTGCGTCGTGTCCCCCGGCTTCGACTTCGCCGACTTCCGCATGATCTGACGACGCGGCGGACACCGTAACGGACGACACAACGGACGGTCTCCCCGCCGATGTGACGGCCTCCCCGTACGCGGGGAGAATGCGGTCACAGTCCACATCGGGAGGTCGAAGGTGACCAGCGAGATCGTCTCCGTCATCGGCGGAAAAGAAACGTCCAACGGCACGGCCTACGAGTCGGTCAACCCGGCTCGCGTGGACGAGGTGGTCGCGCGGGTCCGGCTGGCGGACGCGAACACGTTCTCCTCCGCGTGCCGCGCGGCCGCCGCCGCGCAGCGGGAGTGGGCGCGGGTCCCCGCGCCCGTCCGGGGGCGGGTGATCGCCTCGATCGGACGCCTGGTGGAGGCCAACGCCGAGGAGCTGGCCCGCCTGGTCACCCGCGAGATCGGCAAGCCGTACGCCGAGGCGCTGGGCGAGGTGCGCGAGATCGTCGACACGTGCGACTTCTTCCTCGGCGAGGGCAGGCGGCTGTACGGGCAGACGGTCCCCTCGGAGATGCCGGACAAGAACCTGTTCACCTTCCGGGTCCCCGTGGGGGTGGCCGCGGTGGTCACCGCGGGCAACTTCCCGGTCGCGGTGCCGTCGTGGTACATCGTCCCGGCGCTGCTGTGCGGCAACGCGGTGGTGTGGAAGCCCGCCGAGTACGCGGCGGCCTCCGCGCACGCGCTCTACCGGCTGTTCACCGCGGCCGGGCTGCCCGACGGCGTGCTGAACCTGGTCCTCGCCGACGGTGCCGCGACGTTCGGGGGCCTGGAGGCGGCGCTGGCGGAGGGCACGGTGCACAAGGTCGGGTTCACCGGCTCCACCGAGGTGGGCCGCCGCGTCGGCGAGCTGTGCGGGCGTCACCTGCAGTCCCCCTGCCTGGAGCTGGGCGGCAAGAACCCGATGGTGGTCATGCCCGACGCCGACCTGGACCTGGCCGTGGAGGGCGCGCTGTTCGCGGGCTTCGGCACCGCCGGGCAGCGGTGCACGTCGCTCGGTACGGTGATCGCGCACGAGAGCGTCCACGACGAGTTCCTCCGCCGGTACGTGCGTGCCGTGGCCGGGGCGGCGGTCGGCGACCCGGCGGGAGACGTGCTGTGCGGGCCGCTGCTCGACCAGAGGTTCGCCACGCGCTACGAGGAGTATCTGGGCTGGATCCAGCCGTACCACACGGTCGTCTCCGGCCCCACCGGCCGCATCACCCCGGACAACCCGCGCGGTGACTTCACCGGGGAGGGCGGCCTCTACTACCACCCGGTGGTCGTGGACGGCGTCCGCCCCGGCGACCGGCTCTTCCTGGAGGAGACCTTCGGCCCCATCGTCGGCGTGACGTCCTTCAGCACGCTGGACGAGGCCGTCGGCCTGGCCAACCTCCCCGGCTACGGGCTCTCCTCGTCCGTCTACACCACCGACCCGGCGTCGGCCTTCCGCTTCCGCGAGGGCATCGGCGCGGGCATGGTGAGCGTCAACAACTCCACCTCCGGCGCGGAGGCCCACCTGCCCTTCGGCGGCAACGGCAAGTCGGGCAACGGCAGCCGCCAGTCGGGGATGTGGGTCCTCGACCAGTTCACCCGCTGGCAGGCGATGAACTGGGACCACTCGGGCAGGCTCCAGAAGGCCCAGATGGACGTCGCCGAGATCGTCCCCGACCTGGACTTCCGCCTCTGACACCCCGGACGCCCCCCACGGTGGCGGCGCTCACGCCGCCACCGTGGGACCGCGACACGAACGAGGACGCGCCTCCCGCCGAGAAGCACGCGGAACGCGACATGCTCCGCCCGGCCCTTCGAGGATCCGACGCCCTCAGTGGTGCGTCACCACGTACTCGAAGACCTCGAAGCTCATGAAGAGCACGAGCGCCACCGCGAGGAGGGCGTACAGCAGGACGGGCTGTGGCGTGCGGCGGTGCGGCCGGGGCCCGGCGGGTGAGGAGCCGGGCTCCGTGGCGGGGACGGGCGTGAGGCCGGGACCGGCGCCGGAGGGCACCGCCGGGAGCGCCACCTGGGGTGGCGCGGCGGTGACGCGGGGGTGCGCGCTCGGGGGGAAGGCGCGGACTCCGTCGCAGCCGCAGGCGGGGCAGCTCGCTCCCGACCAGGGCGGCTGGACCATGACGCCGGACCGCAGCCAGAGCACGACGTCGTGCCCGTGCTCGTCGGTCAGGCGGCGGACAAAATACTCCTCCTGCCACAGGTGCCCGCAGTGCGCGCACCCCAGCGGCCAGGTCTCGTGAGCACTGAACTCCTCGCGCACGAGGACCACCCCCATCGTGTCAACGAACATCCGACCCGAGTGTGAACCTGGCCTCTCATCACAACAAGCGATGAAATGGTGCGAAAACTGTTACTACCATATAATGAGACAGTTCTTCTTGAAATGTGAGACTCCTGCTACGGTCCAACCATCGCGTGAGAAGGGGAGGACTGCCATGACCGGCGAAAACGCCGTCTACACGCACGGGCACCACGAGTCCGTGCTCAGATCCCACAGGTGGCGTACGGCGGAGAACTCGGCGGCCCATCTCCTGCCGCACCTGAGGCCGGGCATGAGACTGCTGGACGTGGGCTGCGGGCCGGGCACCGTCACCGCCGACCTGGCGGAGCGGATCGCGCCCGGCGCGGTCACCGCGGTCGAGATCACCGAGGAGGCGCTCGGACTGGCCCGCGCGGAGGCGGAGCGGCGCGGGCGCTCCGACATCACGTTCGCCGTGGCGGACGCGCACGCCCTGGAGTTCCCCGACGACACCTTCGACGTCGTCCACGCCCACCAGGTGCTGCAGCACGTCGGCGACCCGGTCCTGGCGCTGCGCGAGATGCGGCGGGTCTGCGTGCCGGGCGGGATCGTCGCGGTACGCGACAGCGACTACGCCGCGTTCACCTGGTTCCCCGAGACGCCCGAGCTGGACGAGTGGCTGGACCTCTACCGGAGGGTGGCGAGAGCCAACGGCGGCGAGCCCGACGCGGGGCGGCGGCTGCTGTCGTGGGCGCGTGCGGCGGGGTTCACCGACGTCGCGGCCACCTCGTCGACCTGGTGCTTCGCCACCCCCGGCGACCGCGCGTGGTGGGGCGGCATGTGGGCCGAGCGGATCCTGAAGTCGGACATGGCCCGCCAGGCGCTCGCCTCGGGCGCCGCCACCGAGGAGGACCTGCGCCGCGTCTCGGAGGGCTGGCTGACCTGGGCCGGGGAGCCGGACGGCTGGCTGTCACTGCTGCACGGCGAGCTGGTCTGCCGCGCCTGAAAACCCCCGGCCCTTCCTCCGCGACCGGGGTTTCGGTGCAAGGAAAAAGCGGGGCGCCCCCGGTGGGGACACCCCGCGGAAAGGTCAGGGCTGCTGAGTGATCTTGACGTTGTCGATCCCGGCCTCGACCAGGGAGGCGCCGGAGGCGTCACCGGCCTCGACCAGGATGCGGACCGTCTGGCCCGCGAAGGCGGAGAGGTTGGCCGTGGCCACGGCCCAGGCGCCGTTGCGGTTGGAGGCCGCGCCGAGCTGCTGGAACACCTGGGTGGTGGTGGAGCCGACGACCTTCACCCGCAGGAAGTCGGCGTTGGAGGCGTTGGAGCCGTGCGCGAGATACCACGACAGCGACAGGTTCAGCGTCCCGGTCGACGGCAGGGTGATGGCCGGTGACCTGATGCTGGTGACACCTCCGTCGATGTCGTAGTCGCCCGCCGCCGCGCCCGCGAGCCTGCCGGTGACCAGGTCGTTGGTGCCGCTGACGGTGGTGCCGAGCTGCTTGGCGCCACTGGAGGTGGTGGCCTCGGGGTCACCGCGCTCCCACAGGCCGGAAGTCGCGGTGTCGGTCCCCGAGGGGTTGGCCGTCCAGCCGGTCGCCGTCTCGAACTCGTCGGAGTAGACGGTCACCGGCGGGGTGCCGGTGCCGCAGTACTGCGACTCCTTGCCGATGATCCGGTAGACGCAGTCGGAGTACTCAAGGAAGCGCAGCGTGGCCTCCTTGTTGCGGGTCGTCTGCGGGACGATCTGCTCGTCGGGAGGATAGAAGCCCGGCGAGGAGCTGACCGGGTACATCTCGAAGGTGTAGCTGAAGATCTTGTAGACGCCCCACAGCCAGTCGTCGATCGTGCCGTCGGTGATGTAGAGGTCGCTGGCCTGCTGGGGGGTGTAGCCGTTGGTGGAGGCCATGTTCTGCCCCAGGGTCGCGTGGGCGTCGCGGTCGTCCTGGGTCAGGCCGGGGCCGGTGTCGTTGAAGGTGTAGCCGTACGGCCACAGGATCAGCTCGCCGTAGGTGTGCCAGTCGATGTGCGCCTTGATCTGCTGCACGCCGCCGACGACCCGGCTGCGCACCCAGTTGGCCACCGCCCTGACCTCGGGGGACGACTCGGCCGCCGAGCCTCGGTAGGTCTCGCTGGAGGTGGTGCCGGAGGAGCCGCCGCAGCAGCCCCAGTTGTAGCCCCAGTTGCGGTTCATGTCGGTGCCCACGGCCGAGGAGCCGGAGTTGGGCTGCCGGTTCTTGCGCCAGGAGCGGTAGGAGCCCGTGGCGATGTCGTACTCGCCGCCGTCGGGGTTGAGGTCCGGCATGATCCAGATCTCGCGGCCGTTGACCAGGTTGGCGATACGGCTGTCGGTGGCGTACCCGTCGGTGAACAGGTTGAGCAGGTAGATCGCCATCTCGACGGTCAGGTGCTCGCGGGCGTGCTGGTGGTGGGTGAACAGCACCTCGGGTTCGTTCTCGTCCGTGTTGACGTTGTCACTGATCTTGATGGCGATCAGGTCGCGTCCCTCGTACGAGGTGCCGTAGCTGATCTTGCGGGCGATCGTCGGGTGGTCGGCGACGATCTGGTTCACCGCGGCGGTCATCTCGGCGTAGTTGTGGTAGCCGGAGTCCGCCGACGGGAAGTCGGAGCGCTGCTCCGGCCCGGTCGGGAATAACGGCCTGGGGATCCTCGTGACGGCGTAGCCGAGTTTCTTGATCTCGGCCACCTCCGCCTCGCTGGCGGTGATCACGACCGAGTTGGGGTCAACCTGGTCGATCGCGGCACCGGTGGCGGCCACCGCGCTTCGCTGCTGGGCGGTGCTCGGCCCCTGGACCTTGTACTGGCTGTTCGGTTGTGGCTCGGCCGAGGCCCCGGCCCCGGTCATACCGAGACACAACAGCGCCAGGGCGGCGAACACCACGATCAGACGGCGTCTCACCTGCGTCCTCCTCAGGCACGCACTCTAGGGTTTTGTCGCGTGCCTCCACTGAGAGTCAAACAGCGGCGTTGATTAGCAAAGGCCCAAATTTGGGGGACAGCGGGAACTCGGCCACGCGACCAGACGAAACCGGGCCTGATTCAGAAGACGACCTCGAACCAGAGCGTCCTGGCCCCCTCGGGGGCGTCGTCCTGGATGCCCCAGCTGTCGGCGAGCAGATCCACCAGGAACATGCCGCGCCCGCCCTCCGCCTCCGGGTCGTTGCGCACGTGTGGCGCCGACGCCCCTGATCCGGCGTCGCAGACCTCGACCAGCACCGCGGCCGATCCCACCGCCACGGTCATCGCGACCTCACCGCCCCCTCCGGAACCGGAGTGGATCACCGAGTTGGTCACCACCTCGCTCACCAGGAGGACGACGTCGTCGGACGCGGGATGCCCCTCACCGAGCAGCTCCCTGACCCGGCTCCGCGCCACCGACACCGACTCCGGGACCCCTTTGAGGGTCACCGTTGATCGAGGTGAGACGGCCCGCCGTCCGGTCGTCATGGTTAACCCCACTCCCCGACACGCATATTCCATGCACATCGCCCTCTGAGATGGCACACTCACTCACGGTGAACTGTTCTATCAAGGACTGCAATACCTCATGTTGAGATTCCGCAGATTTGCTATCAAAGGACGGAGGGAGGTGGATGCGTGGCCTCTCGACACAGCCCCACGGCCCGTCATCGCCGTCTGATGGCTGAGCTGAGCCGTCTGCGAAAGGACAGTGGGCTGACGCGGGTGGAGGTGGCCGAGCGGATCGGCTCCACCGACACCACCGTCTGGAGGTACGAGACGGGCCAGTCCCGTCCCCGCCCCTCGGACGTGTCGGCCCTCACCGATGTGTACGGCGTGACCGGGGAGGCCAAGAACTCCCTGATCCAGATGGCTGTGGAGGCCAGAAGACGGGGCTGGTGGCACCCCCACCGTCAGGCTCTCAAACCTGGCTTCGACTCCTACATCGGGCTTGAGGCGGAGGCGTCGCTCGTGCGCTCGTACGAGCCGCTCGTCGTCCCCGGCCTGATGCAGACCGAACCGTACGCACGCGCGGTGATCGAGGCGACCTCAGTTGTTCAGACCCCCTCCAAGGTCGAGGAGACGGTCTCCGTGCGCATCTCGCGCCAGCGGTTGCTGCACGGACCCGGTGACCCGATCCACCTCGTCGCCGTGCTGGACGAAGCGGTGATCCGGCGTCGGATCGGCGGTCGCGACATCATGTCGGAGCAGCTGGAGCATCTCGTCCATCTCAGCGGGCTGTCCAACGTGGAGATACGGGTCATCCCGTTCTCCGCGGGGGCGCACGCCGCGATGGACGGCCAGTTCTGCCTGCTCAGCTTCCCCGAGCCCGAAGTCTCCGACCTGCTCTACCTGGAGCAGGCCGCGAGCGGGGACGTGCCGGACGACCCCGAGCAAGTACGCCGATACGCCTCCATGTTCGAGAGTCTCTGCGAGATGGCTCTCAGCCAGGAGGCGTCGGCAGCCTTCATCGCCCAGATGGCGAGAAGGTTTTCCTCCCCCTAGCTGTAGAAGGAAGAAAAAGTGCGAGGGTCCACGATGGATCTGTCCGACGCCCAGTGGCGTAAGAGCGGCCGAAGCACCAATGGAGGCAACTGCGTGGAGGTCGCGGTCGTCCCCGGTGACCCGGAGGTCGCCCGGCACAAGGCGGACGCCGACCAGCTGTATCTCGTTCGCGACTCCAAGGATCCGGGCGGCCCGGCGCTGGCGTTCACCCGGAGCGAGTGGGACGCCTTCGTCGGCGGCGTGAAGGACGGCGAGTTCGACTGACGGACCTCCGGGGGAGTCGGCCTCACGGCTCCCCCGGAACCTCTGACGGACCTCCGGGAGAACCGGCCTCACGGCTCCCCCGGAACCTCTGACGGACCTCCGGGGGAACCGGCCTCACGGCTCCCCCGGAACCTCTGACGGACCTCCGGGAGAACCGGCCTCACGGCTCCCCCGGAACCTCTGACGGACCTCCGGGGGAACCGGCCTCACGGCTCCCCCGGAACCTCTGACGGACCTCCGGGAGAACCGGCCTCACGG